>JBFZCB010000162.1:0-30270 GCA_041308165.1 Caulobacterales bacterium | reverse complement strand
TTGCGATAGGGTGTCAGCGCAGCCTTGGGCCTTCCCAGCCGCTCCAAAAGGGCCCCCTTGGCCAGCAGGGCGACGTAGTCATAGGGCTCAATCGCCAAGGCCTGGTTGATCTGCGACAGTGAGCCCGAAAAGTCGCCCAACAGCCTCAATGCCAAAGACCGGTTTATCGCCCCGGTATGGGTGACCCCAAAGGTGTCTGCACGATCAAGCAGGGCAAGCGCACCCTGCGCGTCCTGGCGAGCTAGAGACTGACCCGCCTGGGCCAGAAGCTCGGCCTGTTCAATGTGATGGTTCGACAAGGAAGCCCTGCAAAAAAAACCTCTGTTTGTAATGTGCCCAGTGCCGCACAGGGTCAATGACAAGCTTTGCCTAATGCCCAAAACACCGGGATGTCCCAAAAAGACCGAGGCTGAAGACGCACCCCGAAACCGTATTGCCCTGGGCGGTTGATTTAAAGCTCTGCTGCCTGTAAGAGCGCCTCTTCCCGCTAGGGCTTCTGGTGTTCCAGGAGATCTTGCGGTCTGTCCGAGAACTTCGGGGCGAGGGGGTCACCCTTGCCATAAATGCCAGAGAGCCCTCTGGTGCCGTGGGGAGATAGTGATGTTAACCGGACCTGTTGGCCCCGCCTGTCGGGACGACGGCGTTGGTTTCTTCCTTCGGACATTTCGACCGGCCCAAGCGCTTTGCTGCAATGCAGAGCGGTTAGGCCACATCGCTGCCGGGAATAAGCCCGGTTGCGAACTCTAGACTGGAGACCGCAATGGACCGCGCACAAAAGGCCGAGTCGATCGAGACGCTTAAGGGCGTCTTTTCCGACGCTGGCGCCGTGGTCGTGACCCACAACCTGGGTCTGACCGTTGCGGAAATGGAAGATCTGCGGGGCCGCCTGCGCACTGCAGGCGGCACGTTCAAGGTGGTCAAGAACCGCCTTGCATTGAAGGCTCTCGATGCAGCCGAAGGTTCAGCTCACCATGCCCTGTTCAAGGGCCCGGTCGGCATTGCCTTTGCTCCCGACGCCGTCACCGCAGCCAAGGTCACCGCTGAATATGCAAAGGGTAACGACCGCTTCGTTATCGTTGGCGGATTCATGGGTGACAAGGTTCTGGACGCGAAGGGCGTGGATACTCTGTCCAAGCTGCCATCGCTGGACCAGATCCGTGCATCGTTCCTTGGCCTGCTCAACACGCCTGCGACCCGCGTCGCCGGCATCGTTCAGGCCCCGGCCGCCCAGTTGGCACGCGTATTCAACGCCTATGCCACCAAGGACGCCGCGTAAGCGATACCGCTTCCATCTCTGCATTCCTCTAATAGAACCCATCCTCCGAAGGAAAACTGACTATGGCTGACCTGTCCAAGATCGTTGAAGACCTGTCCTCGCTGACCGTTCTCGAAGCTGCCGAGCTGTCCAAGCTGCTCGAAGAAAAGTGGGGCGTAAGCGCCGCTGCTCCCGTCGCCATGGCGATGCCTGCCGGTGGCGGCGCTGCCGCTCCTGCCGAAGCTGCTGAAGAGCAGACCGAGTTCACAGTCGTCCTGCTGGACGGCGGCGACAAGAAGATCAACGTCATCAAGGAAGTTCGTGGCGTTCGCTCTGATCTCGGCCTCAAGGAAGCCAAGGATCTCGTCGAAGCCGCTCCTACCAACGTTGTCGAGAACGTCTCCAAGCAAGTTGCCGATGACGTCAAGAAGAAGCTCGAAGAAGCTGGTGCCAAGATCCAGATCAAGTAAGACTTCGGTCTTGCGCCTGGAGCGATCCGGGCTCGATCTGGTCCTTATGGGCCCTAGATGCGAAGCGGGCCGGGGATTTCCCCGGCCCGTTTTTTTGTGTTTTGACAGGTCCTGAGGCTCTTTGTCTGAGCCGGACGGGGCGTCTGTCCAGATCAAGTCCAGGCGAGGGAATACGGGGAGGCGTAGGCGTCAGGGACTATTCCTCTCAGGCTTGGGTATCAGAACCCAGCCGACAGTCCCCGGGCCTCCAAGGCCACAGGCATCTCAGGCCAAAAGCCTGTTCATGCCCAAGGAGGGCGTGCCTCTCCAAAGCGTGGTCCAATCGGTCGGAAAGGGGGAGGTGGGCTCTCCCTTCAGGTCATTCAGCCCGGAATGCTTCCCCGGGCTGAATGACGTTATGAGAGCGGACGGACCTAGCCTGGACGGTGCGCGTCAAGCCAGCGGACAGCATCAGCGTCCCGGGCAGAAAGATCGGGATAATCCGGGTCTGTTCCTACGTCGGGCACGCGACGCCATGAGCGTGCACATTTGGCGAACTCAGCCAGTCCAATCTCTGCTGTCACCGTGTCAGAGCCGGATACAAGTTCGGCTCCGGAGGTCCGGAAGACCTCGGCGGCATCGAGGCCATCGAAGGCCGTAAAGACGTCTGCCGGCCCCCTGACCACAGGCCAGGCGTCCAGGGCCCCGCCAATACGCTTTTCACGGCGAGCCGCCTCAAGGGCTTCATTGACGACTTCCATGACTGTCTGCACACGAGACCAGCGCTCGGCTTCTTGCACGTTTTTCCATGATGCCGGGGTCTCAGGAATGATCCGGGCGCAGTTTGTTCCACACTGCGGAAAGCGCGTCGTCCAGGCCTCTTCCATAGTAAAGGGCGTCAGGGGAGCCAGCCATGCCGTAAGCCGCATGAAGATTTCGTCCATCACCGTGCGGACGGCGCGACGCTTGAGGCTGTCGGGTCTGTCACAATAGAGACTGTCCTTGCGGATATCGAAGTAGAGCGCCGACAAATCGCCGGAGCAAAACTCGAGCACGGGTCTCACGACATCCTGAAAGCGGTATTCCCTGTAGGCTGCCCGCACCTCACCATCGAGTTCATATAGGCGGTGCAGGATATACTGTTCCAGTGGCGGAAATTGGCTGTAATCCTCTAGCCTCTCAACCTCGTCAAAGCCGTCCAGAGCTCCCAGCAGGTAGCGCACCGTGTTGCGGAGCTTGCGATAGGCGTCAACGGTTGTCTGAAGTATCTGTTTTCCGATCCTTTGGTCTTCAGCGTAGTCAACCAGACTGACCCAGAGACGCAGGATGTCAGCACCAGACTCCTTGATCACTGAGGCTGGATCGACGGTGTTGCCCTTCGACTTGGACATCTTCTCGCCGTTCTCATCCTGGGTGAAGCCATGCGTTAGCACGGCTGCATAGGGTGCACGGCCGCGCGTTCCGGATCCTTCGAGCAGATTGGACTGGAACCAGCCACGGTGCTGGTCCGAGCCCTCCAGATAGAGGTCGGCAGGCCAATGAGAGGGCCTGTCACCCTTGTAGCCCTGTGCGGGATCCCGGGGTTCTAGCGTGAAGGCGTGGGTACAACCGGAATCAAACCAGACATCCAGTATGTCCTCGACCTTCTCGAAACGGGCCGGATCATGATTGCCCAGAAACTCGGCGTCGGGGGTTTCGAACCAGGCATCGGCACCACCCGTGGCAATAGCCTTGAGAATGCGTGCATCGACGTCGTCGTCATGGAGGGGCTGGCCCGTTTGTCGGTCCACAAACATGGCCAAGGGCGTACCCCAGGCGCGCTGGCGACTGATCAGCCAGTCCGGACGACTTTCGACCATGGAGCGGATGCGGTTCTTGCCGGCAGCGGGGTGGAAGGCGGTAGCGTCAATAGCCATGAGGGCCTTGTCGCGTAATGTGTCGCCATCCTTGAGCGGCTCATCCATGCGGATGAACCACTGGGGGGTGTTCCTGAATATGACGGGCGCTCTCGAGCGCCAGGAATGGGGGTAGGAATGTTCCAATCGGCCACGAGCCAAAAGCGTCCCGGCTTCGATCAGTCTGTCCATGACGGTGCTGTTCGCAGGCCCGAACTTGCCGGTCTTCTTGCCTTCGGTTTCAAGAACCTTGAGCCCGCCAAAGAGCGGAACATGATCGTAGTAGGCCCCATCGGCATCAACCGTATCGGGCACCTCACGGTGTCCATGAGCCAGCCAGACCGCATAGTCGTCGGCTCCGTGACCCGGTGCGGTATGCACAAAGCCCGTACCGGCGTCATCGGTCACATGATCCCCGGACAGCAGCGGTACCGAGAATCCATATCCCGAATCCAGTGCCGCAAGCGGATGGGCGCATTCCAAACCTGACGGATCGATGTCGTAATGGCGAGCGAAGGTGGCGATCTTGGCGGCCTTGAAAACGTCGTCGGCCAGCTTGTCGGCGACGATGAAGCGGTCTCCAGGGCGCGCCCAGGGTTCGAACTCGAGACCCTCCTCAAGGGCCGTAACCTCATAGAGGCCGTAACTAATCTCGGGCCCGTAGCTGATGGCGCGGTTGGCGGGGATGGTCCAGGGGGTTGTCGTCCAGATGACGATCGAGGGTGTTGCGTGACGGAAGGCCAGAAGATCGTCTGGATGACTGTCCGAGGCGCCGACTACAGGAAACTTTACCCACACCGTCGGGCTGGCATGATCGTGGTATTCGATTTCGGCATCTGCAAGAGCCGTTCGCTCGACAGGAGACCACATGACGGGCTTGGAGCCACGATAAAGCTGGCCGGAGTTCTTGAACTTGTGAAACTCCGAAACGATGGAGGCCTCGGTCGTGAAGTCCATGGTCGCGTAGCGATTGGCCCAGTCGCCCGTGATACCCAGACGTTTGAACTGCTCGCGCTGGACCTCGATCCAGCCTGCGGCATAGGTCCGGCACGCTGCGCGGAACTCAGCTTTCGAAACCTCGTCCTTGCGTCTCCCCTTGGCACGGAACTGTTCCTCGATCTTCCATTCGATCGGAAGACCGTGACAGTCCCAGCCGGGTACGTAATCGACATCATATCCCAGAAGGAAACGAGACCTGACAACAAAGTCCTTCAGTGTCTTGTTGAGGGCATGGCCGATATGAATATCGCCATTGGCATAGGGTGGTCCGTCGTGAAGAACATAGAGAGGTGCGCCCTGTGCCTGACGGGTAGCGCGAAGGGTTGAATAGAGGTCTCCCCAGGCCTCTATGATCTGGGGCTCCTTCTGCGGCAGGCCGCCACGCATCGGAAAGGGGGTTTCGGGCAGGAAGACGGTGTCGCGATAGTCGCGGGCGGCATTCACATTACCGGCGGGGGAGGATTCTGTGTTGGCATCAGCCATGGGAGAACTCGGTGTCTGGAGTGGTCGTTCGCATTGGCGCAGTTTTGATCTCTATCCCGACGCAGGCGGGGCCGTCTGGCCCGGGCGTTACGCCGGGCGGCTAATCGAGATCAGGCGGATGACTGTGCGAAGGGCCATGATTGGGTGGGTTTAGCAGACCCGGAGGGATATGCGCCAGTGGCAAGAGCCGCCAATCCCCCTTGCCATTCCGACTGGCGAGAGCGCGAAGGCAAGAGGGCTTGCGCCCTTTGGTCGACGAACCGATAGTCAGGCAAAGGGGAAAGCCATGCGCAAAGCCGTACGAACCAGTGTGGTCCTGTCCATTGTCCTGCTGGCTGGCTGTTCTCAGGGCACGCCTTCCGACACGCCTGAGGCGGCGGTGCCTGCCCTTCCTGCCGGCCGCCCGGCCATCTATGAAGCCGCAGCCCTGGGGCCAGAGCCCTTCGTTCGCGCCCTTTACGATGTCTATGTTTCTGGCGGACCCAAGGACGAGGATCCTGCTCTCGGGCGAGACCCGATCTATTCGCGAATGCTGAACGCAGCGATCATCACAGACTTCAACCTGGCCAGGGGCGAGGTTCCGACGCTCAACTATGATCCCATATGTGCATGCCAGGACCAGGGCGCGTTCACGCTGGATGCCCTGAATGTGACCTTAACGGATGAGGTCAATGCCCTGGCCCGTGTCACCTTTACAAACGCAGGCGCGTCGACAAGTCAAACACTCAAGCTGGTCAGGGAAGGACCCATGTGGCGAGTGCTCGATGTGATCTCTGAAGATGATACGTCGCTGAATGAGACGCTTATCCGCTCGATCCAGGCGCGTGGGGGCTAAGGACCTCTGTCGGCCAGGATCGAACGCGCCGAGGCTGCATCCCGCTCGATCTGGACTTTAAGCGCATCGAGACCGTCAAAGGACATTTCACCACGGATGCGGCCTATCAATTCAGTTTCGATGGTCTGGCCATAGAGGTCGCCTGAAAAATCGAAAAGCCAGACTTCGAGTAGGGGCGTTTCCAGCTCGAACATCGGTCGCACCCCAAGGTTTGCAACCCCTTCGACAACACGACCATCCTGAAGCCGGGTCCGTGTCGCATAGATCCCATACAGAGGTCGCTGGTAGTCGCCGAGCGAAACATTCGCCGTTGGTACGCCAATCACCCGACCGCGTTTATCCCCATGAATGACTTCGCCCTGGATTGAGAAGGGCTGGCCGAGGATTTCTGCAGCTCGGACCATGTCACCGGCGCTCAATGCCTCGCGCACGGCACTGGATGACAGCTTTAGACCGCTGTCGTCGTCGCAGCGCGCCGTAATCGATGTTGAAAAGCCAAGTTCGCAGCCGTATCGGGCAAGGGCCTCGGGAGAGCCGGTGCGGTTCTTGCCAAACGTAAAATCGAACCCGACTGCAACGTGGCTAAGCCCCAGTCCTCGTGCGAGGACATCTTCGGCAAAACTTCGATCTGACATGGCAGCCATCTCGGCATCGAATGCCAGAAGATATAATCGCTCGATCCCGAGAGGCTTAAGAGCGCGCGCCATCTGATCGGAGGTCATGAGCCTGAAAGGTGCCGTATAGGGCTGGAACAGTCGACGCGGATGGGGCTCGAAGCTGACGACGCCCGCTGGAACGCCTAGCGTCCTGGCCTTTTCCACGGCACAGGAAATAACAGCCCGATGTCCACGGTGTACGCCGTCAAAGGCACCGACTGCAGCCGAGGCGCCGCGCACGGTTTCAGGCAATGCGCGCCAGTCGCGGATGATCTCGACAGTCTGGTCGCTCATGCCCTTAAAGCTCAATCCTTGGCTGGCCGGCGACGACGCGGAACTCGTACGGTTGCCTCGCCGTCCATGATCCGCTCATCGTTGACATAACCCTCACAGCTGAGAACAACCCGTGCTGAGGCTTCATCGACGGCCGAAACCGTGATGCGGGCCATTACCGTGTCGCCAATCCGAACAGGTTTGTGGAAGGCGAGGGTTTGGCTGAGGTATATGGCACCGGCCCCGGGCAGGATTGTCCCTACGACCGCTGAGCCAAAGGAGGCTGACAGAAGACCGTGGGCGATGCGGCCTCGATAGGCGGTTTTGGCAGCGAAGCTTTCATCCATATGAACCGGATTGAAGTCGTCGGAAGCCTCCGCGAAATGCGTGATCCGCTCCTCAGTCACCAGCACGAGTTTTTCAGCGCGCATGCCGACGTGCAGCTCTTCTAGGATATAGCCGCCCGAGGAGTGTTTATGGACCAGGGTAATCATTCGGCTGCTTAACTCCGCGAGACGCTAAAGGCCACTGATTCTACCACTTGAGCTCAAGCGTGGCGAAGCGAGCATGGGCACCCTCGGCCTGCAGGAGCTTTCCGGCCAGATCAGGGTCGAGCGCCCCGGTCTCTCCCCTTGCAGCATCGCCGTGGATTCCCTTGGCTATGAACAGGCAATCCAGGCCCTGGTCATTGGCCCCCAGGACATCGGTCACAACGCCATCGCCTATACAGAGTGTTCTGGAGCGCTCGATCGGCCGACCCAGCAAGGTCTCTGCAGCGTTGATTGCGAGGGTATATATGGGTGAGAATGGCTTTCCGACCATGATGACCTTCCCGCCCAAGGAGGCGTAGAGGTCGGCAATGGCACCGCCGCAGTAGATGATCTGATCCCCTCGCTGCACGATCCTGTCAGGATTGGCGCAGATGAGCTCCAGGCCTGCGCCGACTGCGGGCGTTAGCCGCTCACGATAGTCTTCGGGAGTTTCGGTGGTGTCATCATCAGGCCCAGTGATGCAGATGAAACTGGCTCCGGTGGCACCTTGCGCCCTTTCGAGGTCGAGGCCTGCATAGAGGGCTGCGTCTCGTTGCGGGCCGATGATCCATGCCGGGCCGGGAGCCCGTCTTGCCAGCTCCATGCGTGTGGCATCGCCTGAAGTCACAAATCCTCGCCAGCTCTCGCGTGGCACGCCAAGTCCGTCCAGCTGGGCAATGACATCGCTGGCGGGGCGAGGCGAGTTTGAGATCAGAACCACATGACCGTGATCCCGGTTGAACCGGCTGAGCGCTTCACAGGCCTCCGCCCAGCTTTCACGCCCGTTGTGGATTACGCCCCACACATCACAGAGCAGGATGTCATAGTCATTGGCGATATCGGCCAGGCCGGCGAGTGCGAGTGGAGCTGTCATGGGGGAGGTGTATCTACCACAGCCTGCCAAGTCACCCGTGACGACGTCGGCGCTCGGCACTTAGAAGCGTTGAGCGGACAAAATCCGCCGGCGGATCGGTTTCGGCCAGAACCTGTTCCTTGATGGCGCGCGGCTCTCCAAGGAGATGACCCTGACCCAGGGCCACGTCCAGTTCGAGTATATCAACGACCTGGCGCTCGTTTTCGACTTTCTCGGCAATGACTTCGATACCATAGCGTCGCGTCAAGCCAGCGAAGTCGGCAGCCTGAATATCAGGCAATGAGGGCAGGGGAGCGGCTCCGTCAATGTCGAGCAACTGCTCAATGAGCAGGTCAGCAGCGACCTTTATGAAGCGAACATCTGATCGCTGAAGGTCGGCGAAATCCAGGTCAAGTGTCTGAACCTTGTCGATCGAGAAGCGAAACCCAAGGTCGGCCAGTCGCGCCATGTTTCTGGCCTCAACAGCCCCACGGGCATCGAAGGTCGCCTGACCCAGTTCGAAAATGAGGGCCTGGTTCAGGTCGCGGTTCTGACTGAGGAAATCGAGAAACTGGGGAAAGAAGGTCTCGTCACCAAGCGAAGACAGGGCCACGTTGCAAAACACACCGACCTTTCGGTCCTGACGGGCCAGGCGGCGGACAATCTGGGCGCAACGGAAAAGGAGCAGATTGTCTATGGCTGGAACGAGCCCCTCGCCCTCGGCGATCGACAGGTATTCCGCAGGCATCATGACCCTGTCACTGGCATCGCGCAGTCGGGTAAAGCTTTCGTAGAAGACCGTCCGTCGCTGAGGCAGCGACATAACAGGCTGCAGGTACAGATCGACCCGGTTCTCACTCAGGGCATCATGGACAGTCTGGAGCAGCAGATTGGACTGCTGGCGATGGCGGCTTTCCTGACTGTCCGGAGCCGCCATGGGGACGACACGGAGCCTTTCGTCAATGGAAATGCTCATCTGCTGGATCAGGTCTTCCAGAATACGGACCTCACCGGTCAGTTCTTCGGTCGTCGTCAGGGCACCCGCCTGTATGGCTTCGGCGAGTTCGCCCAGGGATGCCTGCTGCGCCTCCAAAGCATCAGCCAACAGAAGATGGGCTTCGCGTACCCTGCTGATCTCGGCCCTGAGGGCTTTGCGATGGGTGGCCCCGATCAGAAGGGTGTGGCCGACGCCAATGAGGGCCAGGGCTCCGAGTGTGGAAGCAAAGCCGGTGCCAACCCCCAGTCCAAGCCGCCAGACGAAGGCACCGACCGTCATCGCCAGAAAGACGTAACAGCAGGACAGAATGCCGGTCGTCAGGTTGCGCATAGCCATCCATCTGGAATGAGCGGTGCCGGTCCGCAAAGGTTAACCTGTGGAGTATCCGACGTTCGGCCCTCAATCGCTAGTGTCTATTGCAAAGTCTCCAACACGCCTGTGGGTCAAAATGCCATGGGTGACGTGGCGTCAGCGTTGTCCTTGGGCGCGTTGAAGGCGTATCTGGAGCCAATCAGATAGAAAAGCCGGTCTCTGTCCGCATTGGGAGCTTTAGAAAATGGAACTGTTCGATCTGTCAGGAAAGGTCGCCGTCATTACCGGATCCTCCAAGGGGATCGGCAAGGCTATAGCTGAAAGGATGGCCGAGCACGGTGCGAGGGTCGTCATCTCCTCGCGAAAGGCTGGCCCCTGCGATGAGGTGGCGGCTCAGATAAATGCGCGGTTCGGCGAGGGACGGGCCATGGCCATACCCGCAAACATAGCCTCCAAAGAGGATCTCCAGCAGCTGGTTGACCAGACCACGGCGACCTGGGGACAGATCGATATCCTTGTCTGCAATGCCGCATCCAATCCCTATGCCGGACCAATGGCGGGCATAACGGACGAACAATTCGAGAAGATCTTCCACAACAATGTTCTTGCCAATCATTGGCTGACCCAGATGGTTGCGCCTCAGATGCTTGAGCGTCGGGACGGAGCCATTGTCATTATTTCTTCTGTTGGCGGCTTGCGCGGCAATGCCCTTATAGGGGCCTACAATGTCTCCAAGGCAGCCGACATGCAGTTGGCCAGGAATCTGGCTGTGGAGTGGGGACCCTCGAATGTGCGGGTCAACTGTATTGCACCAGGCCTGATCCAGACTGACTTCGCCCGCTATCTCTGGGAAAATGAAGAGGTCCTGAAGGTCACTGTGGAGCCCAATCCCTTGAAACGCATCGGTCAGCCCGACGAGATCGCAGGTACAGCCGTCTATCTCTGTTCCAAGGCTGGATCCTATGTGACCGGCCAGACCCTGGTCGTGGATGGCGGGCTTACGATTGCCTGGTGAGGAAATAGGACGGGTCAAAGGATTTGCCCGGCAGGTGGTCTGGCGTCTGGAGGCTACGGCCTTTGCTTGTTTTTTTGCCTTCCTGCGCTTTCTGGGCGTGGAGCGGGCTTCGGCATTCGGGGGCCATCTACTGAAAACCCTTGGCCCCAAAACGGGTACACACAGGACCGTGCGTCGCAATCTCGCGATCGCTTTCCCCGAAATGGAGGCCGCTGCCCGCGAACAGCTGGCCCTGGATCAGTGGGAGCAGACAGGACGAACGTTTGCCGAGCTGGCTGTCATGGACAGCCTGACCCCAGATGGAGGCCGTATCGAGATCGTGGGTTTGGAGCGCCTTCATGCCATACGCGACAGCGGTAAACCGGTCGTCCTCATCTCGGGTCATCTGGCCAATTTCGAAGTCATGGCAGCGGTAATCATGGCTGCCGGCATTCCTTGTCAGGTCACCTACAGGGCTGCGAACAACCCCTATGTCGATGCCCTTATCCGCAAGAGCCGGGAGCGATATGGCATCCGCCTTTTTGCGCCCAAGGGTGATGGTACGCGAGACCTCATGGCCGGTATGAAGCGCGGCGATTCCATTGCCCTGCTGGTTGACCAGAAATACAATCAGGGTCCTGAAGTCGAGTTCTTTGGCAAGCCGGTCAATGCCTCTCCCGGGGCAGCCCGACTGGCCTTGAAGTTCGGGACAGTCATGCAGCCATTGTCGGTCGTTCGGCTTGAGGGTGTGCGTTTCCGCGTGACCGCGCACGAGCCGATCGCCATCAGCCAGGACAAGGACCGATCAGCCGCTATCCTGGAGGGAATTCAGGCGGCCAACCGTTTTGTGGAAGACCGGGTCCGTGAACGGCCCGTTGACTGGTTCTGGGTCCACAAGAGGTGGCCCGACACTGTATACAAGGGCCTGAAGACTAAGTCGGGCACAGCCCTCGAGGACCTTTGAAACCCCTCCCTCGACCAATGGGGTCAGATGGCTCAGATCATGTCGCGGTCAGGAGATCAGCCGCTCGAGGACGCGGCAGCATTGGCATCTGAGGATCGGCGGAAGGGTCCATTGTAAGCGCCCGGACGTTGGCGCCGACGATCTGGACCAAAATAGCCATCCGCATTGATAAAGGGGCGCGGGTTCACGATGACGGCCTTTATGCGGTCAAAGATGGCCTTCGCCGTGATGGGTTTGGCAACGAACTCCGTTACTCCGGCATCTCGGGCTTCTGTGACCCGGCTTCGCTCGGAATGTCCAGTCATCATGATGATGGGCAGATAGGGATTGGCGCTGTCTGAACTGTTGCGGACCAGGCGGGTAAACTCGACCCCGTCCATGGGGAACATGTTGAAATCCACGATCGCTATATCCACCGGGGCTTCGCGCAAAGCATGAAGCGCTGCGGCTCCGTCGGACACCTCGCGGATGTTCCTTATGCCGGCCGATTGCAGGATCGCGGACGTAATCACACGCATGTGCTGGTTATCGTCAACCAGAAGTACGCTGACTGTTTGAAGTCCTGACATCTAAAGAATCTGGGTCCCGCAAGCTTGGCAGGGGACCTATCATGACACTTTAAGCGCGCATAGTGAGCGTCAGTCACTACTTTTTGCTACGTTCGAACTGATCAGGACCCGGATCATGGGTCGTTCAGAGGCACCCAGGGTTGAAAAGCGCTCACCTGGAAGGGCCCGTCAACCTTTGGTATAGCCCTTGCCGAAGTGGCGGACGTCGCTCATGCCGATGCGGAAATACGCTGCATGACCTCATAGGGGCCCGCATAGGCCTCCTGTCGTTCGGTCGACCAGTAGCGCAAGGCAGGCAGGGCAATGCGCCTGCCGGTCACGGCGCACAAGACGTGGCTGCCGGGCTTGAGAATGGCAAACTCGCCATCGCCATAATGAAGGCTTGCAGGATCGCCGGTGGGGTCAGTCGGGGGCTGGGGCATAAGGTGGTCTTATAGTGGATTGAGCGCGATACATCAAAGCAGCCTGCCCTGAGAGCCCTCTGAAGGTCCTGGACTGCGCATCGGCTTTTCTGGCTGCGCTTGGCCCAAGGCGCGCTCACCAGAGGCCGTTAGACCTTCGGTTTCGGCTCCAGCGACCCTCGCAATATGTGCACCGTCAGGGAAGACAATGGTGATGAACTGTCCCGGTGTCAGGTCTGCCGCCGAGGCCACCATCCTGCCCTGGTCATCGTCGATCCGCGCAAAGCCGGGTCTTGGCTGTTTGGGATTGAGACCGGCCAGGGCTCGGCTCAGCCCGCCGAGCTGATCCTGTGAACGCTCCATGCGACGTCTGAGGGGGGACGAGAGGCGTAGGGTCAGGCTGGCCAGTCGGTCAGAGCGGCGCTCAATGCCCCTTTCGAGAAGGCTCCGGGAGAAGCGCCCACTGATCATTGCCAGCCGGCGCTCCTGAATGGCGGTATTGCGATGCAGGCCAGAAGCCAGTCGGCTCGAGGCGTGATCAAGTCTCTGCTGGGCCATGGAGAGAAGCTCTTCGGGCCGCGCGGGAAGCCCGCGCGAAGCGGCCCTTAGGCGTGTATGGCGTTCTTCCAGAAGTCTGAGACCGCCCCTGTCGAGACGCCTGGCGAGATCGCCAAGCGCAAACCGCAAGTCGCTGAGCACAGGGGTGGCCATCTCAGCGGCTCCCGTAGGCGTTGGCGCGCGGCGGTCTGCGACGTAATCGATCAGTGTCGTATCGCTCTCATGGCCAACGGCAGACAGGATCGGGATGCGGGCGGCTGCGACTGTCCGTACGAGCCCTTCATCGTTGAAACACCAGAGATCCTCAACCGAGCCGCCTCCCCGGGCAACGATCAGCAGATCAGGCCTAGGGATAGGGGCTGAGCCCTCGAGAGCGTCAAATCCACGGATGGCATTGGCGATCTGAGCGGCGGCTGCATCCCCCTGGACCAGGACGGGCCAGACGATGACGTGGCACGGCCAGCGCTCTGAAATCCGGTGCAGAATGTCGCGAATGACGGCACCCGTCGGACTGGTGATTACACCGATGACGGTTGGGAAACCCGGAAGGTGAACCTTAGTCGATGGCTCAAAAAGTCCCTCGCTCCTGAGGCGGGTCTTGAGCCTTTCCAGCTGAGCTAATAGAGCGCCAGCCCCTGCGGCCTCCATCGAGTCAATGATGATCTGATAAGACGATCTTGCAGGATAGGATGTGATCTTGCCGGTTACGATGACCTCGAGGCCGGTTTCGGGGCGAACGCCCAGTCCACGAGCCCCTCCCTTCCAGATAACGCCGTCTATCGACGCCTTGTCGTCCTTCAGGGTCAGATAGATGTGACCGGAGGCGTGATGGTTGACCTTGGAAATCTCCCCCCTTAGCCGCACATGGCCAAAGCGATCCTCCAGCGTTCTTTTGAGCGCAAACGCCAGTTCCGAAACGCTCTGAGGGGGATTGTTATCGCCCGCCTGTTCGGATCCGGAACCCGTCTCGAAAATATAGCTGTCATCGCTCATGGGTTCATCTACCGGATAACAGACCGGTATGCGAAGGCTCAGAGGGCTCCGACGTGCGAACTTTGGCACCCCTGGGGCCGGTCCTGGCTTGACCAACGCTCAGGGTGCCGCCATTCGGGCCTGTATGAACATCCTGCTTGTTGGCTCTGGCGGACGTGAACACGCTCTCGCCTGGAAAATTGCCCAGTCGCCACTTGTGCGACGGCTTGTGATTGCGCCGGGCAACCCGGGTATGGAGAAGCTGGGCGAACTCAGGCCCGTCAAGGCCGACGATGTGGTCGGACTGGTCGCTTTGGCTCAGGACGTCAGGGCTGACCTGGTGGTGGTAGGGCCGGAAATCGCATTGGCTGCCGGGCTTGCAGATCGGCTTGAAGATCTTGGCATTGCCTGTTTCGGGCCTAGCGCCAAGGCCGCACAGCTGGAGACGTCCAAGGCTTTCTCTAAAGCCTTTCTGGAAAGACATGGCATCCCCACGGCCGGATACGGCGTGCATGAAAATGCGGCCTCGGCAAAGGCGGCCCTTTCGGGGTTCAATCCACCCTATGTCATCAAGGCCGATGGTCTTGCGGCAGGAAAGGGCGTGGCCATCAGCCCCAGCCGCCAAGAGGCTGAGGCCGAGATTGACTGGATGCTAGGTGGCAAGTTCGGTCAGGCCGGAGCTCGGGTGGTGATCGAGGAGTTTATGGAGGGCGAGGAGGGTTCTCTGTTTGCCCTCTGTGATGGGCAGGGGGCCGTGCTCATCGGAGGGGCGCAGGATCACAAGCGCGCCTTTGACGGGGATACGGGCCCCAATACTGGAGGTATGGGAGCCTATTCACCGGCCCCGGTCCTGTCTGATGAGATTGTCTCCCTTGCCTATACTAACGTCATACAGCCGACCCTTCGCGGTATGGCGCAGGAGGGGGCTCCTTACCGCGGCGTCCTCTATGCCGGCCTGATGGTCACTCGCGATGGCCCGAAAGTCGTCGAGTTCAATGCCCGGTTCGGTGACCCGGAATGCCAGGTTCTGATGATGCGCCTGGATGGCGATATCGTTCCGTATCTTCTGGCGTGCGGGCAGGGCAATGTGATGGATCTGCCGGCCCCCAGCTTCAAGCCACAGAGCGTGATTTGCGTGGTCCTCGCCGCCCAGGGTTATCCGGAAAGTCCGCTCGAAGGCTCAATCATTCGCGGTGCCGAGCAGGATTTTGGCCCAGACGTCCAGGTTTTTCATGCGGGCACAAAACGTCGTGACGACGGAATGCTGGTTTCGGCGGGAGGGCGGGTTCTGAGCATCTGTGCGCAGGGCGACACTTTGGAGCAGGCGCGCGAGCGAGCCTATGCTGCTGTGGCGGCCATCGATTGGCCAGCCGGCTTTTTCCGCTCGGACATAGGATGGCGGGCCTTAAGCCGCTGACAGCCGAGCATTTTGGACAGCCGGTGAGCCTCTTGGAGTAATCCGGGGAGAGAGCGGCAAGTCGGGGTCACGCACCGGGCTTCGATCGCATCGCAATGATGGCCAAATCGGTCGCATAGGGCGGTTGCGATAGCAACAGCCCCAACAGGTTCAATAGGCCCCTTCAAGCAAGTCGCGCTTAGCCTGAACATCCAGCCCATCTTGCCTGCCAAGGGCGGCACTCAACCCATGAGGAGCCTAGGTATAGGCGAACAGAAGACGACCCTCGCCCATACGCTGTCTCAGCCAGGGCAGATCGTTGCGGGCGGTTGTGAAACACCCGAAGCTTCGGCCAAGTTTGCCTTCCCGAGCCAGAAACTCCGGGTCGGCGTAGTCAGCTCCATGGACGATGATGGCTCGGTCTCTGGCCTGGTCGTTGGAGGCGTCAAGACCGTCGAGCAGAACGTTTGGACCATGTAGAGGACCCCAGCCTGCTCCTGAGGTGGCAAAGGCCCCCACGCAGGACATGTGGCTGTTGGGCCGATTGGAAAACGCCTGCGCATAGCCTGAATGGCGGGGATCGGAACCGCGTCCATGGCTGGTTCTGAAGGCCACGACATGGCCAGCATAGAGATCCACCTCGAACAGACGCTCATCACCGGAAAACCGTCGGAAATCGACAATGTACATCCGGTCCCGCAGAGGCACGCGGCGATAGTGGCTGTCGAGTGCAGCCATCGCACGTTGCATTAGATCCGGGCGAACGCGACCCTGGGGATCAAGGGGCGGCGCAAGAGCAACAGTGGGCAAGGGCTGTGGACGCAGTACTGGCAGGGCCTGCGATAGAGGAACAGACGTTTCGGCGAAGCTGGAGACCGTATCCGGCATGGCTGTGGATGCACATCCGCCTAGGAGCGCTGATCCGCCCAGGATCATGCTCCGTCTAGAGATCGCATCGCCCTTAATCCGCATCTCTGCCTTGACCCCGCCTAGTTTTGCACCCGGCTTTGTCACTGATCCGCTCGGAGCTTTCAACCTTCACCTATGCTCAGGGCTTTTGTTGGCTATGATGAGGCCAGTCAAATATGGGGCGGATAATGAAGATATCAGTTTTAATCGGGGTACTGGCCGGGCTCGCAGTTACAGGGCCTGTAGCGGCTCAAGCCCCGGCTTCGGCAGCGATTTCCCCCCAGGGCCCGTCGACCTATGTTCACGTCGGCAGGCTGCTTGCCGATCCGGCCACTGGCCTAGTCAGCCGCGATAAGACGCTTGTGATCAGGGCGAGCCGGATCGTCGAGATCCAGGATGGCTTCACTCAACCCGCCAGCCAGGACAGCCCGGTCATCGACCTGAGTTCCGCCTTTGTCATGCCTGGCCTGATTGACAGCCATGTGCATCTGACCGGCGAGCAGAATCCGAACGCACGCCTGGAAAATGTAACCCTGTCCAATGCCGACGAGGCCATGGTCGGGGCCCGGTTTGCCCGTCGCACGCTGATGGCAGGCTTCACTACGGTCGTTGATCTTGGCGCAAACAATGAAGCGATCTTTGCCCTGCGCGGCGCAGTCGCGCGCGGGGATGTACCGGGTCCGAGGATCATTGCTGCAGGCTCCGGGGTCTCGATCCACGGTGGACATGGCGATGCCAATGGATACCGCGAGGACGTGATGCATCTTTTCTCGGGCGAGAACATCTGTTCAGGTCCAGAGGACTGCATGCGGGCCGTCCGGATGCAGGTGAGGTCCGGTGCAGACATCATCAAGATCACGGCAACAGGGGGCGTACTTTCAAACACGGCAGCGGGCTTGGGCCAGCAGTTCACGGATGATGAACTTGCCGGCATCGTCGAGGCAGCCCACCGGATGGGCCGCAAGGTCACGGCACATGCCCACGGTGCCGATGGGATCAACAGCTTCCTGAGAGCGGGTGGAGATTCCATTGAGCACGGGACCTACCTCGACGATGAATCGATCCGCCTCATGCGCCGTGAAGGCGTTTTTCTCGTGCCGACACTCATGGCCGGGGATTTCGTCATGAAGATTGCATCGGGTCCGGCAAACTTCTTTACGCCTGCACAGACGGCAAAAGCGCTCGAAGCCGGCCCGCGTATGCTGGACATGGCGCGTCGGGCACATGCGGGCGGGGTTCGCATTGCCTTTGGCACCGACAGCGGTGTTTCAGCCCATGGAGACAATGCCGGAGAGTTCAGGCTCTTGGTACAGGCTGGGCTGACCCCCCTCGAGGCGATCAGGACAGCGACGGTGAACGCGGCCGAGCATCTGGGTCTGACCGCTGAAGCGGGGCGCCTCGCCACAGGCATGCCCGCGGATCTGATCGCTGTCGATGGTGATCCCCTCACGGATGTGACGGAACTCGAAAGGGTAACCTTCGTGATGAGGAACGGGATCGTCCACCGCCACCGCTGATCCAGGGGACGCGCCATTGCGCCGGTCCCGGTCACCCTATGTGCTGACACTGCCTGGTCGATCACGCCCTCGGGCCTGTCTGCGGGCCAGGATCAGTCTCCCGCTAGGAGATCAGCGAAGGCAGCCTCATCCTGGAAAACTGCGCGTACGGGCCAGGGGGTGACGCGGGAGCGCCAGTCCCTGGGCAGACGCACCCAATCCTTCTCGGTGGTTACAAGACCAGCCTCGAAAAGAGCCGCGCGATCAGCCAGAAATCCAAGATCAGCTTCTGAAAGCGCGGCATGGTCCGCAAAGGGCGCGAAATCCTTGAGATCGCAGCCTGCAGCCAGAAGGCTGCGTTCGACCTTCCAGGGCTTGGCGACACCGGCGAATCCAACCTGAGGGCCCGCTGGTGGTGGGCCGTCGGCGGTCAGCCTTGCCACGAAGACCGGAATGTCTCCAAAGACAGCGACCAACTCGGGATCAGCGGTCTCTACGTCCGTGGGCAAAAGGATGACCACCACATCGGCTCTTGCCAGTCCCGCTCGGAGCGGTTCACGCATAGGTCCCGATGGAAAGACCGCTCCGTCGCCGAAAGGCCATTCCTCATTGCGGGTTTCTCCATCCACGACAACAAGGGACAGAGACTTGGCCAGGGCCATATTCTGATGGGCGTCATCGAGCACAACGATGTCCGCACCCGCCCTGGCGGCCGCCCGGGCACCCTCGATGCGGTCTCTGGCGATCCAGACCGGAAGGGTCTCTCCATCGGTTCCGATGGCCAGCATGAGAGGCTCATCGCCAACCTCCGTGGCCAGGTGAATGGAGGGATCAACCTGAAGGGGGCCTTTCAGACTGCCGCCATAGCCACGCGACAGGGCGTGGGTGTTGGGGGTCCGAGCTCTTAGCAACCGGGCGACTTCTCGGGCCACAGGGGTCTTGCCTGATCCGCCCATGGTAAGGTTGCCAATGGAAATGACGCGAATACCCACGTCTACCGGCCGGGCCCGGGCTATGCGTCGCGCGGTCTGGGCTGACCAGATCCAAGATAGAGGTCGCAGCAGTGTCCGGGCCACTATTGCATGGCGGCTGTCGCGATCGTACCACCAGCGCGGTGTCGTGAGCTTCATGGCTGACCCGTCCGTTTCGAAGCCACAGGTAGCAGCAGGCAAAGGGCTTCCCAAAGGTGGTCAAGACCAGCGCCCGCATCTACGGCCGCGCGCCTGGCGCGGTCGCCCATGGCTCTCGACAAGGCAGGGTCAGCCAGTAGAGGCCTTATTGCGTCCGGGAGATCGGACACGGCCGCCACCATCTGCAGCCCCCGTGCATCGCGTAGGAGTGCAGCCACAGACTGCCAGTTCGAGGCATCCGGTCCGGTAATGCAGGGCTTTGCAAGCCTTGCAGGCTCAAGGGGGTTATGGCCGCCAACAGGGGAAAGCCCCAACGCAGGACCGAAACTGCCCCCCATGATCACCACATCGGCCAGCCGCATGAACAGGCCCAGCTCCCCGAGCGTGTCAGCCACATAGACATCCTGAGCCTCAACCGGATCATGCCCGTGTGAACGAAGCCTGGGCTTGTGGCCGGCACTCTCCAGTGCGGCTGCTATGGCGGGACCCCGTTCGGGATGACGGGGCACAAGCACCAGCAGGGGCCGGGGAGTATCGTCCTCACCCTTGCGGTCCGCGGCCGAGAGTGTCCCAATGGATCGCGTTATGGGGATCTCTTCGCCCTCATGGGTGCTTGCAGCCACGATAACCGGGCGCTCACCAATCGATGCGCTCAACCGGCTGAAGGCCGCAGGATCATGGGGAAGGGGTTCGCCAGAGAGCTTTAGGTTGATCTGCCCATCGATGCGTGCACCAAGATCCAAGAGTCGATCGGCTGAGGCCTCATCCTGAGGGAGGATGAGATCAAATGTGCCCAGTAGCTGTCGGGCCATGGCAGGAACCCGTCTCCAGCCGCTGTGGGTCTTTTCGGTTATCCTTGCGCTGACCAGGGCCAGGCGCGTCCCGCGTGCCTTTGCCCCGAATAGAAGGTTTGGCCAGAGTTCACTTTCAACAAACACGCCAAGGCTGGGTTGCCAGTGGTCAAGAAACGCTGCGACTGCAGCAGGACCATCAACGGGGATGTACTGATGGATGGCCTCCTTCGGCAGGCGTCGGGTCAGAAGTTCTGCCGATGTCGTTGTTCCAGACGTTACAAGTATGGTCAGGTCCGGCCGGCTGCGTTTGATGCGCTCGACGAGGGGAAGCAGGGAGAGGGTCTCCCCCACACTTGCGCCGTGAAGCCAGATCAAAGGGCCAGGCGGACGTGCAAGACTGGAAAAACCAAGTCTCTCGTCGACCCGCTGACGGTCCTCCTTACCGCGTAGGGCGCGGTGATCGAGCAATCGCGGCGCCAGGGGTTCGAGCCAACGGGTTCCCAGCCTGTAAAGGGTCAGGGCCGGACTCAAATTCGCTCCAGTCCAGTAATGGCATCTGCGCGGGCCTCTACCGCCGTAAGGCGATCGGTCCACTCAAGGGCGATGTCCGCTGGCGAGGCACCCTCCGGAAACCGGGCCAGATCCCAGACGATCGCTCCACGTCCGAAGGGTAGGGGCAGGACCGCACGATCCCAGCTCCCCAGACGGATGGCGGGAGAGCAGGAAAGCCCGATAAAGAGGACGGATGCCCCCGAAAGCTTGGCCATAACAGCCACGCCGTCTCCCATCTGGCGCGCAGGTCCCCTGGGCCCGTCGGGCGTTACGGCGACCCCTGCACTTCGGAGCTGGCGCAAGGCATCGCGGAGTGCAGCAGATCCGCCCTTGGCACGATCAGCCTTGTCCTTGTTGGCTGAAGATCCGCGGATTGAGGGAAAGCCGACCTTACCCATGGCTTTTGCTATGAACTGTCCGTCCGGAGACAGGGAGACGATGGCCCTGACTTCCTGAGCTCGGTGATGGGGCCAGCAGGCGGGTGTGAGGCTTATGCGAGAATGCCAGAAAAGACAGATGACCGGTCCCCGCTCGGCCCATATCGATTCGGCTACGGCCTCATTCTCCCGGGTCCAGCGGATCGTGGACACACAAAAGCGCATCCAGACGGCCAGGAGGTTTGCCAGGAGGGTCTGAAGTACCGGGTTACGAAGTGGCCTCATCCAGGCGTCTCTTCTTCTTGAACCCTTCCATCCAGCGACTGCTGTCTGGCCAGACGCGCATAGAGCCCGCCTCTGGCGACGAGCTCGCCGTGGCTCCCGGCTTCTATCACACGTCCAGAATCAATCACATAGATGCGGTTCGCATTGCGAACGGTCGATAGTCGGTGGGCGATTACGAGGGTGGCCCTGCCTTGCATAAGGCGGTCAAGCGCGACCTGAACGAGCGCTTCACTTTCAGTATCCAGGGCACTCGTCGCCTCATCGAGGAGAAGGATTGGGGCGTCCTTAAGAAAGGCGCGGGCGATGGCGATCCGCTGTCGCTGGCCGCCGGACAGCCGGAGCCCGGCCTCGCCAGCGCGCGTTTCATAGCCCTCGGGGAGTGCGAGGATGAAATCATGGGCAGCAGCTGCCTTGGCGGCCTCCTCGATCTCGCTAGGGGTCGCTCCGTCGCGGCCATAGGCAATGTTAGCCGCCAGAGTGTCGTCAAAAAGGAAGGGCTCCTGGGTCACCAGGGCTATGCGACTGCGAAGATCTGCCAGGCGCAGTGTGCGTACGTCGATCCCGTTGAGCGTTATGGCACCCTGGGTCACATCATAGAAGCGGGGCAGAAGACTGAGGATTGTGGACTTGCCCCCACCGGATGGACCAACCAGGGCTACAGTTTCGCCTGGACCCACGCTCAGAGAAATCTGCGACAGTGTTGGGGCTGTCGTTGAACTCGAGGGCGCATAGGCAAATCCGACATCGGTCAGGGCAACTGTCAGGCCACCCACAGGCAGAGAAACCGGGCTTTCGGCCTCCCTGATCTCGGGCTTAATGTCCAGGGCCTCAAAGAGCCGGCGCGCGGCCGTCAATCCTTCTGCCATCACCGTCTGCAGATTGGTCACCTGGCGCAGTGACTGACCCGCAGCCATCAAGAGACCTATAAAGGCTGCAAAGGCACCAACGGTCATGGCACCGTCTCGGGCCCGCCAGCCGGCAAAGGCCATGACGGCTGCAACAATGATCATAGCCACCAGATTGCTGAAGGGGCCAGCAAAGGCGCGGGCATCTGCGGACTTGATGACATGGCGCTGGCGGCGCGCAACAACCTCTGCAACCCGAGTCTGCTCAGCCGCTTCTCGGTTCTCGATCTTGATCAGACGGACGCCATCGAGGTTTTCCATCAGGGCGGTGGAGAGCGATTCCGTCTCCTTCATCGCTCCTGTTGTTGCCTTTTTGGTGCGCCTGGAAAAGCGCCTCAGGACCAGACTTATGAGCGGGACGCCCAACAAGACGATGGCTGTGAGCTGCCAGTCAATAAAGGCCATGGCCACGATCACGGCAAGGAGTGTCAGGCTATGCTGGGTGTAGTTGACGACGCCGTTGGTGAAGGCCTCACGGACCAGGTTTGCGTCAAACAGAACGCTGGAGACAAAGGCTCCCGAATGCTGGCTACGCAGGCGGGCCAGATCGGCCCGGATCATCGCCCCAAAAAGTCGCACCTGAATGTCGCCGACAATGCCGTGTCCGAGACGGTTGACCAGTGCAGCCTGGCCAAGAGCAGCCAGCGTCCAGACAAAGGCGACCGAGACAATGGCCAGGGGAATGACCACAATGGCCTGGCCAGGTCCGATGTCGAACACCCCCCACAACTTCATGGGAGTAGAGGTATCCAGGAACAGTCCATTTATGGCGGGTTCGAGGAGTTTGAGTGTTAGGGCCGAGAGCCCCCCGGCCAAGGCGGCACAGAACATGGATGTGAATAGGGCAGGCCGGTGGCGGGACAGATAATCACGCCAGATCCGCGCCAGAAGCGGGCGCAGGCTTTCAGCTATGGCAGGGGAAGACGGCGTCATCATCGCCCCGAGGTCGGACGGACCGGCAGGGAAGTCAAGCTTCTGGATGGCGCCGGGCCCGTTCCGCGGCTATCTCAGCACAATGGAGCGCTATGATCTCAGTACCTCAGTCGGACGCTTCAAGGCGCACTGGGACTATATATGGAAGGACCATGCCTACCTTAGGCGGTGGTTCATGAATGCGCATTGGATCGGTCCAGACCTGGTGAGAACCAATCAGCCCTCGCCGCGACAGCTGGCGCACTGGAAGGCGCAGGGCATCAGAACAGTGATCAATCTGCGCGGTGCCCGAGACGAAGCCTATTACTGGCTCGAGCGGGAGGCCTGTGAAAGGCTAGGTCTTACACTGATCGATGCTCCGCTGGACTCACGCGATGCGCCCGATGCCGCCCGCGTCCACAGGGCAAAGCGGTTGTTTGAAACCGTCGAATACCCCGTACTCATTCACTGCAAGTCCGGGGCCGACCGGGCGGGATTGATGGCCGTCTTTTATTGCCACCTCCACCTGGGTGAGCCCATGTCGCTGGCTGCAGGTCAACTCTCTAAAACCTACCTGCACATGCGTGAGGGAATGACAGGGGTGCTCGATCATTTCGTGGAGACCTATATCCATGAGATCGAGCCCAAGGGGTTGAGCCTGCTGGAATGGGTCGACAGCCCAACCTACGATCACAGGGCCATTCGAACCGAGTTCAAGGCTGGCTGGTGGGGAAGCATCTTCACAGAACGCCTCCTCAGGCGGGAATGACCTGACTGCGCCATGGCCAATAGCCAGGATATGGCCGAGCTCAATCCTGATGTCGTATGGCCTTGGTCCTCGCCCCCTCGCCAATAGGTGTCCTGCCAGCGGCTGGGACATATTTGATCGTGGATGATCTGGTCAGGCCTGAACCCCGCGGCACGATCTGAAGTGGAAGGATCCAAACAGGCGTTCGGCTTCAAAGGGCGCTCCGTTCAGGGCAGGCGAGGCGATGACCTGTCCCGTGAGGCTGGAACGCCGGCGGTGCCGTCAGGGCCAGCTTAGTCTCCTTTTATGGCGTGTTCGGACAGGATGTCGCTGAAGTGATTTCATAACTTCACGGACACGTTGATCAAACGTCACACGCTGGCGCGGACGCCGTCACATTCAGGCCCTAGTCATGCCATCGGGCAGGTGGGACGTTGCTAACGTCACAAGCGGGGCATGAGGCCTCCATCCTGTCGTGAAATCGATCCAGACACGGTGGACATGATGACCGGCTTTCGACTGACAACCCTTCTCACGGTCGCCACCAGCGCCCTGATCCTGGCCGCCTGTGGCTCCGCCGAGGTGGCCTCACCGGGCGAGGGAAATTTCGGCAATGGCGGCACGCCGACTACACCGGCCCCGCCCCCTCCAACCGGTCCCGCTCCCGGAACACCGGCGGCTGACTGTCCTACCGGCTTTGCCAACGTCGGGCTGATCGCAAACGGCACACTGCGGGTATGCCAGCTGCCGCAGCAGATCGATGGCAACCTGACCGTGCCGCTTCGCGCGGGCACAATCTACTCCATCTCGGGACGTACATCAGTGGGCACGGATCGCGGCATCGATGCTGCCGCACCGACGGCCGGCAGTACCCAGGGCATACTGACCATCGAGGCCGGTGTTCGACTGTTTGCGTCCGGTGGTTCTGACTACCTACTGGTCAACCGGGGTTCGCAGCTGTTCGCTGAAGGTACGGCAACACAGCCAATCGTCTTCACGAGCCGGCAGAATGTGGAAGGGACGACCAATGAGGTTTCCCAAGGCCAGTGGGGCGGCATCGTTCTTGCGGGGCGAGCGCCTCAGGCAAACTGCCAGCTCACAGCTCCTGTGACCTGCACAGGCACGGTTGAGGGCACCAGCGCCTTCTACGGCGGCAACACGCCAACCGATAACTCGGGCCGCCTGCGCTATGTCCAGATCCGCTACTCGGGCTTCGAAATCTCTCCCGGCAATGAGCTTCAGGGCCTCACCATGGCCGGTGTCGGATCCGGTACGACTGTCGAATTCATTCACGTCCACAACAGCTCCGACGACGGCATCGAGATCTTCGGTGGCAACGTCAACCTGCGCCGGATCGTGATCACCGGGGCTGACGATGATGGCTTCGATGTCGACACCGGCTGGCGCGGTGCTGCCCAGTTCGGCATCGTCACCCAGCGTCCGCCGACGGCGACAAGCCGTAGCGCCGGGTTCGAGTTCTCATCAGCACCAGCGTCAGTGCCCCTGGCCTCGCGCTACCTGACCATTCCAAAGATCGCCAACTGGACGCTGGTGGGCCGCAACTCTCCGACCAACGCCCATACCGTCGCCCATTTCGACACGGGCAACCAGGCTCGTGTCATTAACTCGGTCTTCACCAGTGTCTCGGGCTCGGCTGCCGGCTGCCTCGACATCGCTGACGCCGACACGGTGACGTCACGCCCGACCTTCAACTCGGTCTTCATGTCCTGCGGTCTTTCCTACAGGCCTACGGCGGGCAACTCCGCCAACCCGGCCCGTTCTGCCGGGATTTTCACTGCCGGCACCAATAACACTGCAGCCGGCACATCGACCCTCACGGCTCCGTCCGGGACGAGCCTGAGCAACCAGGTACTGACCTTCATCAACGGTGCCAATGAGAACGCTGTGCCTGTCGTGAATGCGCCTTCGGTTGATCCCTACTTTGTTGCCACCACCTACATCGGCGCTGTCCAGAATGCCTCGGACACCTGGTGGCAGGGATGGACCTGCGGCCTGACCTCCGGTCAGTCCTGCTGATGATCGCGTAGCCGGGCGGCGACCGTTTCTTCGTCGCCCGATCTTCGCCTGTTCCTGCACCCTTGAGGCCCCGATCATGAAGACCCTCACCAAGACCCTGACCGGGGTCCTGATGGCCACCACAGCCCTTATCGTCCCTGGTCTTGCGCTGGCGCAGAACCCGGTCCTCCAGCCTGCGCCAGTGGAGCAGGAACAGCCCGCCGAGGGCGAGGTCGATGTTGTTGACGAGATCGTCGTCCTTGGGCGTTACATCCCCGAGCCCAACCGTGAGAGCTCGGAAGTTGCAGCCTTTCTGACTTCAGAGGATCTGGAGCGCACGGGCGATTCAAGTGCTTCGGAGGCACTGGCCCGCGTAACGGGGCTGACGGTCGTTGAGGGGCGCTTCATCTATGTGAGGGGCCTGGGCGAGCGATACTCCTCGGCACTTCTGAACGGTTCGCCCCTGCCCAGTCCAGAACCTTTGCAGCGCGTCGTGCCCCTGGACCTCTTCCCCTCGAGCATACTGCAAAGCGTTACGGTCCAGAAAAGCTATTCCGCCGATTTCCCTGGTGAGTTCGGAGGCGGTGTCATCGATCTACGCACGATTGGTGCCCCCAATGAGCCTTTCTTCAGTATGTCGAGTTCGGTCGGCGGCAACACTGAAACGACGGGCAGCGAGGGTCTGCTCTATTTTGGTTCACGCACGGACTTCACTGGCTTTGATGATGGCACCCGCGATGTGCCAGGCCTGATCCAGCTTGCCTTTGACGCAGGCCAGCAGATCAACCGGGCAAACTTTACGACCCAGCAACTCCAGGCCATGGGGCAGGCCCTGTCCAATGCACCTCTTCGACTTCTCCAGCGTGAGACCATTCAGGCGGACTTCGGCTTTGACATCGCAGGCGGTCTGAAGAGCGATACACCTATTGGTACGGTCGGCTTCGTCGGTGTTGCGGGATATGGTAACAGCTGGAACACTCGCCAAGGGTTCCAGGAGGAGGGCCAGTTCTCGGGTGACGTCCTGGTTCCTGTTACCAGCAAGGCGTTTCAGTCGACCCAGAACGATATCCAGCTCAACCTGCTTGGAGTGCTGTCCCTGTCCAATCAGGACCATGACCTGAAGTGGACCAACTTCTATGTGCGTAGCACGACCAAGGAAGCCCGCTCCAGCGTCGGTCCGGATCTGAGCGTCGGCGGTGGTGTGTTGCGTGACGATTATACGGAATGGTTTGTTCGGCAGCTGTTCTCGACCCAGCTCACCGGTGACCATTATTTTCTGGATGGAGCCCTTGAGTTCAACTGGCGGGCGGCCTTTGCGCGTACTTCGCGGGACGCACCGTATGAATCGCGCTTCCAGTATGGGGTGAATGGCGATGAGGACTTTGTCCACAATCCCTTCAATCTGATCTCCTTTAGTGAGCTCGATGAGGACGTCATATCGGGAGGTGCCGATGTGAGCTACAGCCTGCCTCTGTCGAATGCGCGCGAAGCCGTCTTCAGTGCGGGTATTGCGCGCACGGACAACAGCCGCGAGGCGACCCGTCATGATCTACAACTGGCTCCCGTGACCGGGCTGACGGACCAGCAGCGTCTCTCGCGTGTCGACTTCCTTTATTCGGATTTCAACATCAATCCGAACACAATCGAACTGCGCGAAGTGTCCGGGACCAATGGCGCGGGTGCCTATGACGCCGACCTAGTCGTCAATGCGGTCTATGCCCAGATCGATGCCGAGATTATCCCTCTTGTTCGCACGACCCTAGGCCTCCGCTACGAGGAGGCCAGCCAGTCCGTCTCTCCGCGTGATCTGTTCGGCGCGGCTCAGTTTCCGATCACGACATTGGAAACCGAGTATCTGCTTCCAGCCTTTACCGGGACGTGGAACTTTGCCGAGGATCAGCAGCTTCGGATCGGTGCCTCCCAGACCATTGGGCGTCCCCAGTTCCGCGAACTGGCTCCGCAAGCCTATATCGATCCAGAAAGTGACCGGGAGTTCACGGGTAACCCCTTCCTTGTCGATACCGAGATCCTGAATATCGATGCCAGATACGAGTGGTATTTCGCTCGCCAGCAGTATTTGACCGCCGGTGTCTTCTACAAGGACCTGGAACGGCCAGTTGAATCTGTCGTGGTGCTCACCGGAGACCAGCGTCAGCAGTCCTTCCTGAATGCCCCTTCGGCCACCGTCTTTGGTCTTGAGCTGGAAGGGAAAAAATATTTCGAGTTCCCAGACAACGGATCGGCCTTCGTGGCCAACAAGCGCTGGTTGCTCCAGGCCAACTACACATGGTCAGATTCTGAAGTTCAGGTTGGAGCCGATGATGTGGTGCTGACCCAGGGCGGAGGCGGAGCTCCTGAGCAGGCATCCTTCTTTATCGAGGACGGAAGCCGGCTTCAGGGACATTCCGAACACGTAGCGAACCTCCAGATCGGCTGGGAAGATGATACAGCGCGGTCTCAGGCCACGATCATTATGAACTTTGTTAGCGAGCGCATCACTGCACGCGGTGCCGGCGCAGCCGGGGCCCGCGAACCCGACTATGTTCAGGATCCTGGCATCTTCTTGGACTTTGTCTATCGCAAGGACTTTGATGTTGGCGGCCGTGAGATGGGTCTCGCTGTCGAGCTGCGCAATCTTCTTGGCACCGAGTATGATGAGTTCCAGGAACTGGGTAACAAGATCCGCATCAATAACTATGATCTTGGCTCGAGTGCTTCCCTGAGCTTAAGCGTCAGGTTCTAGGGTCTTTGCGAAATATGGGGACGGTCCGGCGACGGGCCGCCCCCTTTCATCCAGAGCCCGCCCTGTGCAGGGTTGAAACGGATTGGGTAAACCCGGGTTGATCAGTCTGACGCGGCAGGGGCTTGGCGTTCGAGGGAGCCGGTCACAATGAAACTGGCACGGCGAATGTCCGTATACACAGGCCTCATTGCCGCAGGCCTTAGCCTGTGCATGGGCTTGAGCCGTATGGCTGTCGCAGCGCCCCTGGACAACGCCGCCACTGATGCCCCGCCCCAGCACTATGTGATGACGCTGGCGCAGTCGCCCGTCGGTGAAGTGGCTGAGGAAGTCTTGGGTCAGACCCTAGGATTGCCAGTCAGTGTCGACCCCCGTGTTGGCGGCCAGATGACATTCAGGGTGGACGGTATCTATTCGCCCCAGGGCCTGGCCCGTGAGCTGGGCGTCCAACTCTGGACCGTGAACGTTGCACTGATCGAAGATAGAGCTGACGGCCTTGTTCTGATACCGGTAGAGGCCCTTGCGGAAGCCCTTTCACAGGGAGCTGTCCTTATAGCCCCTATGCCCAGCGCGGCCTCAACTCAGCGCTCCCAGGTGGCGGATGAGCCAGGCCCTGTGGCCCGTGAGAAGCCGTCGCCAGTCAGGCTGGAACCTGAGGCTCCAAAGATGGGGTTGTTGCTGGCGTTGACCCTTGGTCTGGGATGGATGGGGGGGATGCTGACACCGGCTCTGCTGCGGGCCTTGAGATCGCGCGCTAGGGGCAGCCTTCGATCGCCTGGCCCCCTAGCCTCAGATCTGAGTGATCCGCTTGCCTCTGGCCCAGGGGCGGCCAGCGTTGGAGAAGGCCGCTTGACCCTGGACTTTGACGCCTCAGATCTGGCCATGCCGGCGCGGCCCGCTCACGAGGGTGTCGAAGCCAGCCTAAACGCTTCGGGTCCGCAGGCGATGCCGGCATTGGCGACGCCGACGGCTGACACCGATGGGGCGGCCGTTATCGCAATCGACTTTCGTTCAAAGACGGGCTGATGCGGGCGGGGGCGTTCGGCTCTTGTCAGAATACACCATCGACGTCAGCCTCAAGCCTGGGCCGTTCCAGGCTCTGGCGATCTGACGGCAGGGCACTGCCTGCCTCGGCCTGCCTCAACCGCTCATAGCGCGCCTGAGCGGTCCGCCTGACATCTTCCGCGCTCCTGAGGATTGTTGGCCTTAGGAAGATAAACAGTGTCCGGCGCGTCTGGCTGTCGCGGCGGGCTCGGAACAGTCCGCCAACACCGGGAAGGTCGCCA
This sequence comes from Caulobacterales bacterium, assembly GCA_041308165.1. Lineage (GTDB taxonomy): Bacteria > Pseudomonadota > Alphaproteobacteria > Caulobacterales > Caulobacteraceae > Brevundimonas. Next base: position 729 of record JBFZCB010000162.1, on the reverse strand, counting down.
AGCCCGGGCACCTTGCTGTCTGCGGACTGACGGTCGTCGGTGATGAGGCCTCCAAGCACGATGGTCTGACCATCGTCGGCAAGGACCGTGGTCTGAATGCTGCGCCGGTTCGTGACGAGATCGGCAGCCCCTGCAATATTGCCATTCACGAGCGACGAGACTTCCTGGCTGACCTCCAGTCTGACCACGTCACCGTCGTGGACGCGTGGTGTTACCCTGAGTGTGACACCAACGTCTTCGCGCGAGATGGTGGTGAAGGGATTGAAACTATTGCCTTCGGTCGCAAAGGCCCCTGTGCGGAAAGGTACGTTCTGACCGACCACGATCTCGGCCTCCTGATTGTCCAGCACCGTTACACTGGGTGTGGAAAGCAGGTTTGCGCTGTTCGTTCGTGAAAGGGCCTGGAGTAGGATGCCAAAGTCCCCACGGCTGCCAGCGGCAAGGTTCACCCCCTCAGAGAGTGCGGACCCACCAGGTACAGACAGGGCCGTCAGTATGGCCGACAGAGGCGTGCCAGAGGTTGAAAAAGAAGTCCCCCCTGTTACGCCATCGCCCGGTACGGCTCCGCCGGCGGCCAGCTGTATCCCGAGCTGTTCGCCCAGGTCTCCCGTGATCTCCACAATGGCGGCCTCGATCGTGACCTGTGGGCGGCGAAGATCGAGTTCCGTGATCAGGTCGCTGAGCATGTCGACGGTCGCTGGGGCTCCGCGCATGACGACGGCATTGAGT
>JBFZCB010000161.1:0-7576 GCA_041308165.1 Caulobacterales bacterium | reverse complement strand
CCAGATCGGTGAGGTCATAGTCCCAACCTCACCGGTTTGCCCCGCCACCGCAAGGGCTCTGACAGTCAGCGGCATCACATGTTCGGATAGTTGGGCCCTCCGCCACCTTCCGGCGTCGTCCATACGATATTCTGGGAGGGATCCTTGATATCGCAGGTCTTGCAGTGAACGCAGTTCTGCGCGTTGATCTGAAAGCGTGGATTGCTCGTCCCGTCCTCATCATAGAGAACTTCATAGACCCCTGCAGGACAGTAGAGCCTGGCCGGCTCACCATAAAGTGGCAGGTTAACCTGGATGGGTATGGACGGGTCCATGAGCTTCAGATGCGCCGGCTGCTCTTCTGCATGATTAGTGTTGGAAATGAAGACGCTCGACAGTTTGTCAAACGAGAGCTTGCCATCTGGCTTGGGGTAGATCGGTGGTGAGTGTTTGGCTGCAGGCTCTGTCGAAGCCGCATCCGTTTTTGAATGTTTGAGTGTCCACGGTACATTCAGTTTCGTAAGCGAGGAGAACCACATATCCATCAGTCCGAGCGCTCCGCCGATGGTGGTCCCAAACTTCGACAGATAGGGCTTGGCATTTCGAACCTGTTTCAGTTCGCGATAGACCCAGCTCTTTTCATATGCGGTTTGATACTCTGAAAGCTCATCGCCGCTTCGGCCCGCCTGCAGCGCCTCATAGGCAGCATCCGCAGCCAGCATGCCCGTCTTCATGGCATTGTGGCTGCCTTTGATGCGCGGGACATTCACAAACCCGGCAGAACAGCCAATCAAGACACCGCCTGGGAATGCCAGCTTGGGGACAGACTGAAACCCACCTTCAGTAATGGCTCGCGCACCGTAGGAAATCCGGGTCCCGCCCTGGAGATGCTCGCTTATGGCCGGATGATGCTTGAAGCGCTGGAACTCGTCGAAAGGCGAAAGAAACGGGTTCTTGTAGTTCAGGTGCACGACATAGCCGATGGCTACGTATCGATCCCCGAAATGATATAGGAAACTGCCACCGCCCGTATGCTCGTCCAGTGGCCAGCCGGTCGTATGTTGGGCCAAGCCGGGCTGATGCTTGTCGGCCGGGACCTGCCAGAGCTCCTTCAGCCCGATGCCATACTTCTGAGGCGACCGGCCCACAGCAAGCTCGTGACGAGCGATGATGGTCTTGGCGAGGGAACCGCGCACACCCTCGGCAATGAATACATATTTGCCATGAAGCTCGATGCCGGGTTGGAAGTCATCTGTTGGCTTATCGTGTTTGTCGATGCCGAATACGCCTGCGACCACGCCTTTGACACGTCCAGAAGGCTCGTCCCAGACGACTTGGCTCGCAGCCATACCGGGATAGACCTCAACGCCGAGAGCCTCGGCCTGTTCGCCAAGCCAGCGTGACACATTGCCAAGTGAAGCAATGTAGCACCCCTCATTATGCATCATCGGGGGAAGCAACGGCATGGGTATCGAGGCTTGACCTGCAGGGCCGAGCAACAGGAAACGATCCCGGGTCACCGGCGTCTCGAGCGGAGCGCCCCTGGCCTTCCAGTCAGGAAAGAGCTCCGCAAGGGCTTTCGGATCGATGACAGCACCAGACAGGATGTGCCCCCCGACTTCAGCGGCCTTTTCGAGCACGGCTACACTGATCTCGGTACCCTCGGCTTCAGCACGTTGCTTGAGGCGAATGGCTGCAGAGAGGCCTGCTGGACCGCCACCGACGATAACGACATCATATTCCATGATCTCGCGTTCAACGCCGGCCAAGGCCTCCAGAGCAGGCAAGTTGTCCAGAATGGCTTCCTGACGGACGTTGTGCGCCCCGCCTTCGATCGCTTTCTCGCCCATGCGGCTGAAATCCTCTTCGGTCTGTGGTGTAGGCGTTTATCGGGACGTGACGTAAGGCAGGTCAAGGCGTATCTACTAGTCGGTAGACATGAATGTGATAACGATGGATCTCAAAGCCACCGAGAGCCTGCTTGCCTTCTGGCGAGATGCGGGTGTTGAGGCGTGCTATGATGACGCACCGATTGACCGGACCTGGATTGCGCCTCCTGCACCTAGGGCCGCGTCCGGAATAGCGCCGCCCGTTCCCGCCTCCTTGGATCAAGGCCTACCCACCGATACCCTCTCCGACGCCCGGCGGCTGGCTGCCGGGGCCGAGGACCTTGAGGCACTGGGCAGGGCTATAGCGGCCTTCGACGGCTGCGGCCTGAAACAGATGGGAGCTCGCCAGGCTGTGTTCTGCCGCGGCAATCCCAAGGGAGATCTTCTCGTCATCGGAGAAGGTCCGGGAGCCGAGGAAGATGCCCGTGGAGAGCCCTTCGTCGGAAAGGCTGGCCAGTTGCTTGACAAAATGCTGCAGGCCGCCGGTCTTTATGACCGCGCACTCATTACCAATACCGTCTTTTGGCACCCACCCGGCAATCGCACCCCGACACCGCAGGAGCAGGCCGTGTGCGCACCTTTTCTTGAACGCGCCCTGATCATCATGAAGCCAAGCGCGGTTCTTCTGCTGGGTGCAGCGGCTTCCAAGAGCGTTCTGGGTCTTGATACCGGCATTATGAAACTGAGAGGTCAGTGGCAGGATTGGCGCCTCTCGGGCACCGGATCGCCCGTCTCTGCCCTGCCTACGCTCCATCCAGCCTTCCTGCTTCGCCAACCGCAGGCAAAACGCCAGGTCTGGGCCGACCTTCTTTCTCTCGCCGAAAGATTGGACCAACCCGCTGATCGTCCAGGACCGGCCCCATCCGAAAGCCCAGCATCGACCGGGCCGTCAAAACCCTGAACTCAAGCCGCGTTCGTCCGCATTCCCGCCGAATTTATGCAACAGGGTAAACTTGTTGGCAGTGCTGCGTTGCGGCATAACAGCCGCCAACGACCGATCGAAACCTTCGTGCAGATCCTGGACATTTGACCTGGAGGCGCGTGGCCTAGGGGGCCGCTGACCATGTATTTGTTGTTGGGCACCCCGCCCCGCCAGCCACTGCCCGCGATCGAGCCTGATTTCGGTCGCGATTTTGGCCCCGGTTTTGGCCCCGATTTTGGCCCTGCATCGGCACGGTATCGGAGCCCAATCCGCCGCTGGCTGGCCCTGACGGGGATCGTATCCATAATGGCCTTTGCGGGGTCTCTAACCCCGGCATCGGCCTCGATCTCATCGGTCAGTGAAGGTTCGACGTCAGGGGGCGGCTTCATTGCGGACGACGACGACGGTCCGGTCGCTCTCAGTCCTGAAGACCGACTGACCTATACAACAGCGTTCGACGCCCTCAGGCGAGGCGATCTTGAGCTTGCAAGGGCATCAGCCCGAAGGGCTCAGGACCGTGTTCTTCTAGGTCAGGTTGAGTTCGAGCGTCTCTTCCATGCTGATCATGTGGCCACCTACGAAGAACTTGTGGCCTGGCTCGAAGACTATTCCGATCTTCAATCGGCCCCACGGGTCTATACCCTCGCGCTGAGCCGACGGCCCGATGGCGCGGCGGAGCCTCGAAATCCTAGGGTATCCGGTCGCACCTGGAGTGCTCTAGTCGCTGCCGGAGGCCGATCCGCAGAGGCTGACCCCGCAAGAGCAGCCCGTGTGGCCTTCAACAATGATGACCTCACCGGTGCCTATGCATTGGGTCTCCAGATTGGTGATTGGTGGACGGCAGGCCTTGCCGCCTGGAGACTGGGTGATTTTCCCCGGGCGCTGGAAGCCTTTGAACGCGTAGCCATCGATCCGACCGAAGACCCCTGGGTACGGGCCGGGGCCGGCGTCTGGGCCTCCCGATCTGCCCTGGCTTCAGGACGTGCCGATCGCGTCACAGAGTTCCTGCGGCTCTCGTCGGGGTGGCCTGCAACCTTTTATGGCCAGATCGCCCTTCGCCAGCTTGGGAGCGATGTCACACTGGAGGGCACTGGACCCAGGCCCTATCTTCAGCCCGCGCCCAGCGCGCGCCCCACGCAGGGTCCAGACGGAATGTCGGCAAGGGAGCTGAACGCCTTCATCCGATCTGACGATCGCGCCCGCAGGGCCGTCGCCCTGATGGAAATAGGCCGACGCAGCGAAGCCGAAAATGAGCTCAAGGCCGGCTTGCGGACCGCTGGCAGTGCCGCACACCGAATGTGGGTTAGCCTGGCCAATGCAATTGCCCCGCGCATGCAACGCGCGGGTGAAGATGCAACCCGTGTGGACATCACCCGATATGCAACGCCGGTTCTCGCGCCCGAAGGCGGCTTCACGGTTGAGCCTGCGCTTGTCTATGCGCTAGCGCGCAAGGAAACGGGGTTCAGTGCAACAGCGCGCTCAAGCGCGGGGGCCTTTGGCATCATGCAGGTCATGCCTGCAACCGCTGCGGAGATAACGGGTGACCGAGATCTGCTTGCACGACCGAACCGCCTTCTGGAGCCGGGCCTGAACCTGCGCCTTGGGCAGGCCTACGTAAACCGAATGCTCGCACGTCCAGAATTCCAGGGCGACATCCTGCGGGCTGTCGCCTCTTACAATGCCGGGCCCGGACCGATGCTCTCGGCCTTGAGAAAACTAGGTCCAAATCCAGACCCATTGCTGCTCATAGAGACCATCGATGTGCCACAGGCGCGAGACTATGTTGAGAAGGTGCTGGCTGCCTACTGGATTTACCAGCGCATGTTCGGCGGCAAACTGAATACCCTTGATGCTGTGGCCTCAGGGGCATCTCTTGTACCCATTTTGCTCGACCATTCCCCCCAGGCCAGCCTCCCGGCTGCGCGTGTGGAGGTGGCTCCGGGCGATCCTTCCGGGGACGGCCGCTAGGGCGCACGACAGCCCGGTTCAATCGAGGCCAAACTCCAGGACCCTGGCGGATGCTCCTGCCTGGCTTAAACGGCCTGCCCCCCCTTTGCCTCGATTGCGGCCAAGGCCTCGGCCTCCCACTCGAGGAAGTGAGGATCCTGCAGCAGTGTGGCGGCATAGGCCGATGCCGTCCCATCGTCGCCGAGGTTCGCCAGATTAACCTGATAGTGTCTGAGCCGTGTCGCTACGGGGGTGAAAAAGGCATCAGCAATGGACCAGTCCCCAAAGAGATAAGGGCCCGACTGTCCAAAGCGAGTTCGCAAATCGCTCCAGAGCTCCACCAGTCTTGCGATGTCGCGAAGCGCTGCTGCATGGTTCGGGGTTTCAGACCGGCTTTGTCCTACCATCAGGTGGCCACCATTCATACTCAGAGCCGTTCTGAGGCTCTGGAAACCACCATGCATCTCGCAGGTTGCCGATCGTGCAAGCCACCGCGCCTTGGGTTCACTGGGCCACAACCGGGCCTGCGGATACTGTTCCTCAGCCCAGAGTGCGATCGCCAGACTGTCCCAAAGGGTCTCGCCAGAGACCTCAAGGACGGGAACCAGGCCGGTTGGTGACAGTCTGAGCATTTCTGCATGCCCTTCAGGTGTCCCGAAATCCACCTCATGGGTCTCGAAATCGGCACCGCAGCGCCTCAGAATCAGCCATGGCCTGAGCGACCAGGTAGAATAAGTGCGTGGTCCAATAATCAGCTTCATGTCGCGTCTCAAAAGTCAGCCCGCTGCTGTATCGGGTTCATAGCGCGGGTATCTGTCCTGTCATAGGGACTGAAGCGCCACGCTGCCCTTGACTCATCGCCCACCCCGAACCACACCCCGCGCCCATGATCACTCGATATTCGCGTCCCGAAGCCGTAGCCCTGTGGTCCCAGGAGACCAAATACTCGATCTGGTTCGAGATCGAGGCCCATGCCGCAACAAAGATGGCTGAGCTAGGGGTCATACCGACCGAAGCCGCTGAGGCCATCTGGGCGCGTGGCAAGGATGTTGTTTGGGACGCGGACCGGATTGATGAGATCGAGCGGACCACAAAACATGATGTCATTGCCTTCCTGACCCATGTCTCTGAGACGATCGGCGAAGAAGCCCGCTTCCTGCACCAGGGCATGACCTCATCGGACGTTCTGGATACCTGTTTCGCTGTGCAGTTGATGCGAGCATCAGATCTGCTGATCCAGGGTGTGGATCGCGTTCTTGCTGCGCTTGAGACACGCGCCAAGGAACACAAGTACACGCCTACCGTTGGACGCAGTCACGGGATTCATGCTGAGCCCGTGACCTTTGGACTGAAGCTGGCGGGCTATCATGCCGAGTTTCAGCGTGCCAGACGACGGCTTTCAGCGGCCCGGGAAGAGATCGCCACCTGCGCCATCTCGGGTGCGGTTGGGACCTTCGCCAACGTTGACCCGGCCGTGGAGCTCTACGTAGCCGAAAAAATGGGACTGTCTGTCGAGCCTGTATCGACCCAAGTCATACCCCGCGACCGTCACGCTGCCTTCTTTGCAGCGCTGGGTGTCGTTGCCTCTTCAGTCGAGCGACTTGCCACAGAGATAAGGCACCTCCAGCGCACGGAAGTTCTTGAGGCTGAGGAGTTCTTTGACAAGGGGCAGAAGGGTTCATCGGCCATGCCCCACAAGCGCAACCCGATACTCACGGAAAACCTGACCGGACTGGCCCGACTGGTCCGATCCGCTGTCATTCCTGCAATGGAGAATGTTGCGCTCTGGCATGAACGCGACATCAGCCACTCATCGGTCGAGCGCGGGATCGGGCCCGATGCCACGGTTCATCTTGACTTCGCCCTGCACCGGTTGGCCGGCGTCATAGAACGTTTGAACGTCTATCCAGAGAATATGCAAAAGAACATAGATCGGTTGGGGGGACTGGTTCATTCCCAGCGGGTCATGCTCGCACTGACGCAAGCGGGCATAAGCCGCGAAGACGCCTATGCAGCCGTTCAGGAAAACGCCATGAAGGTCTGGCGGGGCGAAGGCGTATTTCTTGATTTTCTGAAAGCCGATTCAAGGGTCACACTTCCCCATGAACAGCTCGATAGTCTTTTTGATCTCGGCTATCATACCAAGAACGTCGACGTCGTCTTCAAACGGGTATTCGGCGAGACCTGACGTCTAGATGGAGCGCAAAACTGCCTTCGCGCCCATCGTCAACGCGCATACCCGCCTCCTCGTCCTGGGTAGCCTCCCTGGCGAGGCGTCGCTGCAGGCCAGCCAATACTATGCCCATCCCCGGAACAGTTTTTGGCAACTCATAGGCCATGTAATCAGCCTCGACCTATCCGCCCTTACCTATGAGGCGCGTCTTTCGGCTCTGCAGGCGGCTGGAATAGGCCTCTGGGATGTCATCGCCTCCGCAAACCGCACAGGTAGTCTGGATACCTCCATTCGTGCCCCGGAAACGGCTGACCTGAATGGCCTGATTTCAGAGTTGCCCAGGCTTCGGGCCATAGCCTTTAATGGCAAGACATCCTCCCGCCTGGCCCGTCGCATTCTGTCCGTCCAGCGCGATCTGCAGCTCATCGACTTGCCCTCATCCAGTCCGGCCTTTACTCAATCCCTGCCCGCCAAAACCAAGGCCTGGTCAGTCCTCACTACCATTCTGTCGCAGGGCGATCTGCCAGCCTGAAGCATCCAATCGAGTTGCCGTTCGTATTGCATATGCATCCGCCATAAAGCGCGGTGTTATGTGGAGAGCTCTCAGTGATCAGCAAATTGACCCTCGTGGCAGCCGTATCGGCGACTGCCCTGCTCGGCCTTTCA
>JBFZCB010000160.1:0-2839 GCA_041308165.1 Caulobacterales bacterium | reverse complement strand
AGTCGTCCTGGGATACGGCGCCCGAGATGGCATTGAACCGTTCCAGGGACAGGCCAGAACCAGTGATCGCCGCCGCCATCTGGGCCTGCTGGTCCGCTGTAGGTGCGGCGCCATTCAGCGAGCGGGCGATGGGCTGTACCCCGGCCATGGCTGAGGCAAACTGATCAACCTCGGCATCGGACACGCCCGCGGCCGTCGAACCTGGAGGCGAGGGTTCGGTTGTCGCAAGCTCGAGGCGGGCGCGAACGACAGCATCACTCGAGACCGCCGTGGAGATGGCATTGAAACGTGCCAGTGAAAGGCCAGACGCCTCGATGGCCGCAGCCATCTGACCCTGTTGTTCCGCCGACGGCGATCCGCCTGCGGCGGCCGCAATCGGCTGAACGGCCGCCATGGCTGCTGCAAAACTGCGCAGCTCTGCGTCACTTACGGCATCAGCCTGAAGGGTGGCGTTGAGCGGAAGTACCGTTGCAGAAAGCGACCCGGCAAGGGCAGGAGCCGCAGTCGCCATCACAAGGGCAGCGCAGGACACGGCGACGAGATGTATGTTTTTCATAAAAAATCCTTCTAAATCCGCTGATCGGCCCGAAGGCCAGGAGCGCGAAATCAGGTTCACGTACCCCGCAGTTGCGGAGGGTACAGGGTAGGGTGCGGGGTCACCCAGCCTAGAGCGGGCGATCCGGAGGGGCAAGTTATGACCTGTGCTTTCCAGCGACAGGCGGCTTGAGAATGCCCCATCCCGAGGATCAGAAATGCGGGCAGTTGCAGGGTCGAGCTTTCGAGCCCTGATGGCGGCGTCCAGATTTCAGTCATAGACGCCGGTAAGGGGATCGCCCCAGTTGACAGGGAAAGACACCTGCTTCCATTCGAGCGCGGCGAGACGTCACGAAACCGCGGCACTGGCGGAACCGGACTGGGTTTGAGCATCGTCAGGGACTTTGCGACAGAACATGGCGGTAGCCTCACACTGGCAGAGGCACAAGGCGGCGGCACGGTGGCTACCGTTTGGTTACCTCAGGCCTGAGCGACAGGCGTTCTTTCAGTGCTGATTAGGGCTGTCTTTCCAGCCACGATTGCAATTCCCTCCGTTGCGACCTGCGGGCTGATCGTCTATATAATCTATATTATATAGACAGGGCTGGACATGCACACGCTAAAGGTGACGACTGTTGGAGCCTCTTCAGGCGTAATCCTGAACAAGGAAATCATGGCCCATCTGAAGGTCATGAAGGGGGACACGCTCTATCTGACCGAGGCCGCTGACGGAGGTTATCGCCTTACCCCCTACAACCCGGAGTTTGCCAGGCAGATGGCGCTCGCTGAAGACATCATGCACGACGATCGTGAAGTTCTTCGTGCCTTGGCGAAGTGAGCCCTCCATCCAAACCGCCGACCAAGACACAGTGGAGCTGGATAAACCCTGACGTGATCAAAGCGGTCCATGACCGGCAGTTGGCAGAACATGGCGGCCCCGAAGGAATTCGAGATACCGGCGGCATAGAGAGCGCTCTTGCTAGCCCGGTCAACCTTGCAAGCTACTCCACTCCGGACGCGGCTGATCTGGCAGCAGCCTATGCCTATGGTCTGTCTAAGAATCATGGATTTGTAGACGGCAACAAACGAACGGCATGGATCGCGTCTCGTCTTTTTCTGGCCGACAATGGATACCGTCTCAGCTTTGACCCGCTCGATGCAGTCCGCCTGATGGAAGGTGTTGCTGCCGGTATTTTGACAGAAAAGGAGCTTGCCCTCTGGTTTCGCGATCGGCTTACATGCGACAAAATCTGAAATCGGTTGTCTTGCCAATAATCGTCGACCGTATGCCGATAGCCTCATTCTAGAAGCGTGTGCATGCTGAGTTCATGCCTTCTGTTTGAGCCCTTGCCTTCAAGGTCAGGCTGGGCATCCCAGGCCCAAGACAGCCGTAGATCTACAGAATGCGATGGAGGCGTGGCTAGGCCGCTGACCTGGGACCAAACAGGATAATGCCCGCCCCCAGAAGACAGACGGCAGCTCCCAGGACACCCCACCAATCAGGAAGATTGCCTTCTGCCGCCAAGAGCCAGGTCACAGCAGCGGCAACATAGATGCCGGCGTAGGTCGCTTAGCCTCATGATTGTCTTGCGATGACTATCGCCAAGGATCAGCAACGATCCGAGAAGCGGTCATAAGCATCGATGCGTACCGGTCGCAGATCGATCTCGCGTTGATAGATCTCGTCCTTCAGAAACCTCAGCTCCGCGTCCCGATGCGCGTCATCCACATCGATGAACCATGCCCTTGGCGAGCCGGATGACCCATCGTCCCACCGATAGCCTCTCGCCTTCAGGGCCTCCTTCAGCTCAAAGGGAGCACCCTCTGCGCGGATGCGCCAGCTAGGTGAGCGGGCCGCCGCCAGGAGTTGTGATAGTGCCGGCTCATCCGACCCCGGAATCGGCAAGGACAGGAGCTCTATCGCGGCCGCACAGTCATTGATCGCACGGTGCTTGTCGTAGAAGAACCCTGCGCTATTGGCGAGATAGGCCAGTTTGACCCCCTCATAGCCCGCTGCCGACCAATCGACCTGGGACATTGAACAGGCCCATGGCTTGGTCCGGAAGAGATCGCAGAAAATCTCAAGAAAACGCCGGTCAAAGCCGGCATTGTGGGCCACGACAAAGGCCGCTGGTGCAGCAAAGGCCGACACCTCTGCAGGATCGATCACCTGGCCGGCCACCATGGCATCGGTGATCCCGGTGATCGCAGTGATCTCGGGCGGTATGGGCCGGGACGGCTCGCGAAGACCATGGAAACTCTCCCCGACCCCCTGAACTCGCCCCTCCGTGCTGTAGAAAAAGCG
>JBFZCB010000159.1:0-6329 GCA_041308165.1 Caulobacterales bacterium | reverse complement strand
GCCGGAATGTCTCACGCAGAAATAGCGGTGGCCATGAATCTGCCGCTTGGAACAGTGAAGTCTCATGTCAAACGTGGTCTGGCTAAACTCCGTGCGCGGCTTGCGCCGGAGTACCTCGAAGGTGGGAAGGTGCTTCATGTCAGGGGATGAGTTTGATGCCGATATCGAACGGCTTTTCGCCCGTTCACCCCAGCTCGCCGATGCGGACACCTTTGCTACCGAGGTTGAGGCACGGTTGCGGTCGGGCTCGAAGGTTCGTGCGCTGGCCCTTATGGTTGCAGGCCTGATTGGTGGTGTCTTGGCCATCCAGCAAAGCCTCAACCTTAACTTCAAACTCTATTCCAGCCCGCCATCCACGGGGGTGATAGGCCAGGGCCTTCAGTCAGCCACTGGCGAGGCAACTTTGGTGTTGGCCAACATTTCCGACTTCGTCGGCTTGTCGAGTTCGACTTTTGGCTCCATGGGCGCTCTACAATTGTTCTGGGTGGCCTCAGCGACCCTGGTGGCCATGATCGCAGCCGGTATTATGAAACTGTCCGAGGAGGCGTGAGTGTCCAGCCAGAAGCAGGAAGTCGTAAAGCGTATCGCGGCGCCAGACATCCAGGCCCGCAAGGCGGGTGAGCCGATCGTGTGCCTTACAGCCTACGATGCCCCAACGGCAGCTCTGCTTGACGCCCACTGCGACCTGCTGCTCGTTGGCGATAGCGTGGGAATGGTCGTGCACGGCATGCCCAACACTGTGGGTGTAACCCTGGAAATGATGATCCTCCATGGCCAGGCCGTGATGCGCGGTTCACGGCGGGCGATGGTCGTCATTGATATGCCATTCGGATCCTATGAGGGCGGCAAGGAGCAGGCTTACGAGAACTGCGCCCGTGTGATGAAGGAGACGGGTGCCCAAGCCGTCAAGCTGGAGAGCGGACCTACAGTGCCGGAGACGATAACCTATCTTGTCCAGAGAGGCATTCCGGTCATGGGCCATGTGGGGCTGCGTCCGCAGGCCGTCCTTACTGAAGGGGCGTTCAAAGCCAAGGGGCGCACTGATGTTGAGAGATTGAGGGTCATAGCTGAAGCCGAGGCGACTGCCGATGCGGGTGCGTTTGCGATCGTTGTGGAGGGCACGGCTGAGGCGGTAGCTGCGGAAATCACAGCTTTGATCGATAAACCAACGATCGGTATTGGGGCCTCTGCGGCCTGTGATGGGCAGATTCTGGTGACGCCGGACATGCTTGGTCTATTTGACTGGACCCCCAAGTTTGTTCGCCGATACGCGGATCTACGCCGTGAAATCGACAAGGCGGTCGAGCAATATGCAGCAGATGTGAAGGCTCGCCGTTTTCCTGCCGAAGTCGAGACTTACTTCTCTAGACGGTCTGTAGAGTCTTGAGAGCATTGTTGCATCAAGGGGTTCCTCTCCCGGGGCTAACCCACTAGGGTCCGCGCCGGTTTTGCCAGTTAGAGTTGGGGCTAAGTTCCGTGGTTGATGTCTTCGAACAAGTCGAGGAAGAGCTTCGCTCCGAGCGATACAAGCGGCTCGCCCGTAAATGGCTGCCCGTCGTTGGTGCTGTCCTGGCCGTTGCCCTGGTTGCGGCCCTAAGCTGGTGGGGATGGGATTCCTATCAGACCAGCCGCGCGGACAAGGCCTCTGTTGCCTATGCGCGTGGTCTTCAGGCCCTGCAGACAAACGACACAACGGCAGCCGAGGCCGCATTCGCCGAGGCAGAGAAGGCGGGAAATGGGGCCTACAAGGCCCTTGCCCTGCAGCAGCGCGCAGGCCTGGCCGTGATGGCCGGTGAAACAACCCAGGCCGTTGCCCTCTTTGACCAGGCAGCCAAGGCGACGCGCGATCCACTTCTTGGGGACCTTTCGAATTACAAGGCGGCCCTTATCCTTATGGATTCGGCGACACTTGAGGATATGCAGTCTCGGCTTGAACCGCTTGCGAAAGAGGGCCGGCCACTGCGCCCATTTGCTCAGCACGCTCTGGCCATGGCCAGTCTTCAGCATGGCAAGACGTCCGAGGCGCGATCCGCCTTTGTTTTGCTTACGCTGGGTCAGGATGTGCCAGACGTCATCCGCCAGTTTGCACAGAACGGCATAGAAGCGATCGACAGTGGGATTGCAGGGAACCTGGGTCAGATCTCAGAACGCATGGCGCAGTTACCTCAGCCTCAGGCAGCTCCCGTCAGCCTGGGTCAGTCAATGGGGCCACAGGGTCCTGCAACGGCCCCTGCCCAATGATGAGCGGCGTTCGGAAAGTCAAAATGAAGCGTGTTCTCACAGTCGTTCTGACCTGTGGCATCGCCCTGTCGGTCGCATCCTGTGCGGCGCAGAGGCGACTGCTGCCATTCGGTCTGGGAGGGCAGGACGAGAAAGGGTCTGTGGCGAGTGAAGGTCAGCGGATATCCGTCCTGAGTTTCGAGCAGCAACTTGCGCCTTCGGCGGCGCTTTCAGGGCGTGATTTCTTCCTGCCGGGTCCTCAGGCGGCAACAATCTGGTCCAACCCGGGCGGTAATGCTGAGAATGCCGTCGAACATGTCATTGCAGCGCCCGCCTTCACCATTGCCTGGAGGCGTGACATTGGTGTGGGATCTGGGCCTACACGCCAGATTATGGCTCCTATTGTCGCTGATGGCGGCAGGGTTTTCGTCCTCGATGGTGAATCGACAGTCTCGGCCGTGGACGCGGGTTCAGGAGACGTGGTCTGGAAGGTAAATGTTCGCCCTGCCGAGACAGAGCGTGGGTCAACGCGTTTTGGGATCATTCCGGGTGGATCCCGGCAGGCCACGGGTGGATTTGGTGGCGGCGTAGCCGTTTCCGGGGGGCGTGTTTTCGTATCTTCGGGATACCGTTCCATGTCTGCGCTCGACGCTGCGACCGGTTCGGTTCTGTGGTCAGCCCGGGTTGATGCGCCTATACATGGGGCACCGACCGTATCGGGTACGCGTGTGTTCGTTGTTGATATCGACAACCAACTGATCGCATTCAACATCGCCACAGGCGCGCAGGATTGGTCCTACCGTGGCATTACCGAGCCAGCTCGGATCATGCGTGCCTCTTCGCCGGCCGTCGTGGGCGATACGGTCGTAGCCCCCTTTTCTTCTGGAGAAGTCACCGCCCTGCGAGCGACCAATGGCACGCCGGTCTGGCAGCAGGTTCTGTCACGTTCAAGCCGCACAAGTGCCTTGTCAGAATTGCGCGATATAGCTGGTCGTCCAGTCATCAGTCGCGGTGTGGTCTATGCGGTGGGTCACTCTGGTGTCATGCAGGCCATGGACCTGCGTACTGGCCAGCCTAAGTGGTCTGTTCCGGTAGCGGGCGTCAATGCACCCTTGCCTTCAGGCGATGTCGTCTATGTGGTCTCCAAATCCGGAGAACTCACTGTAGTCAATCGTGAGACCGGCGCAGTGTATTGGACGCGGGATCTGAATGAAGGCCGCGTCAGACAGGAGGGCGGATTTCTGGGCTTTTTCGACAGGACCGTCAGGCCTGAGTGGTCAGGCCCAATCCTCGCTTCCAACAGGCTTGTCCTGGTCAACTCCGACGGGGAAGCGGTAGCCTTTGACCCCAAGACCGGGGTCCAGACGGCCAGTCTACGCCTGGGAGCAGCAGCCTATGTAGCTCCGTCTGCCTATAATGGCGCACTTTATATTGTTACTGACAAGGGCGAGCTCGTCAGCATTCGCTGACGCGCCAGATCCGTTTTTTTGGGGTAAAAGGCCGACATGGCATTGAAGGTCGCCATTGTTGGCCGCCCAAACGTGGGCAAATCCACCCTGTTCAATAGGTTGGTGGGCAAGAGACTTGCGCTTGTGGACGACCGTCCCGGTGTTACCCGAGATCGCCGCTACGCTGATGGCAATCTCGGTGATCTGGACCTTACGCTCATAGACACGGCTGGCTTCGAAGATGTCACAGACGACAGTCTAGAGGCCAGGATGCGTGAACAGACTGAGGCGGCTCTCGATGATGCCGATGTCTTGATGTTCATGATGGATGCCCGTGAGGGTGTGACTTCACTCGATCGGATCTTTGCCGACATCCTTCGGCGGCAGCCCAAACCCGTGATCCTGCTCGCCAATAAGGCCGAGAGCCGAGAAAGTGGCGGAGGGGTGGGAGAGGCGCATGGTTTGGGCTTTGGCGAGCCCGTAGCCATTTCGGCCGAACACGGCGAGGGAATGGCTGACCTCTATGCCGCCCTTGTCGCTGCCAGCGTCGACATCTTTATTGAGGAGGTCGATGAGCCAGACAAGCCTATCCGGATCGCGATCATCGGACGTCCCAATGCAGGCAAGTCCACGCTGATCAATCGTTTGATCGGCGAAGATCGTATGCTCACCGGTCCCGAGGCCGGGATCACAAGAGACTCCATCTCGGTCGACTGGCAGTATGAAGGTCAGAACATCAGGCTGGTCGATACGGCTGGAATGCGGCGTAAGGCCCGGGTTCAGGAGAAACTTGAGAAACTCTCCGTGGCAGACTCTATTCGCGCCATTACCTTTGCCGAGGTCGTGGTCTTGATGATGGACAAGGACAATGCCTTTGATGTCCAGGACCTTCAGCTTGCCGATCTGGTCGAACGCGAGGGCAGGGCGCTTGTCTACGTCGCTTCCAAATGGGATCTGGAAGAAAGCCCCCAGGCCCGACTCGCAGAACTTTCCCGAATGGCAGAAGACAAGCTGCCACAGCTGAAAGGCTCGCCGTTTGTGGCGCTATCGGCCCACTCCGGTCGAGGTGTCGAGCGCCTTATGCCCGCTGTGCTGAAGGCCTATGAGACCTGGTCGGTGAAGGTGAAGACCAAGGATCTCAATGACTGGCTATCGCTGGCGACACAGAGACATCCGCCGCCCGCCGTGGATGGCAAGCGGATCAAGACAAAATATATGGCCCAGACAAAGGCCCGCCCGCCGACCTTCGTACTTTTCGCCAGCAGGGCTGCGTCCCTGCCTGAGCACTATATCCGCTACCTCACCAATTCGCTCCGGGAGAGTTTTGATCTTCCTGGGACGCCAATCCGACTAACAATCAAGTCTAACTCGCCCAATCCCTATGCTGAGGGAGGCTCAAAGTCGGGGCCTGAACGCTACAAGGGAGACGCCAAGACCGCTCCCCGGCGTGTGCGCAAGGTGGAAAAGGAAGAAGCCCTTTCCAATCTGCCCGGCAAGGCGTTGGAGCAGAAGAAAACACGGGTTGCCAAGCCTCGCATCATTGGTGCGGTCAAGGCTTCGGCATCAAAGAAGGCCGGCTCCAGCGTCGCCGTCCAAAAAGGTGCCAGGGGAGGAGCTCGTCAAGTGTCCCGCTCCGGGCGCGTGAGGACAGGCCAAAAGCATACACCCAAGAAATAGGATTTCAGGTTTTTGGTCAGCTTAAAGGCGTCTTTGACCAGGCTCTGAAGCTCACATCCAAGGGTGGCGTCATGTCAGGGCGTGCCAGCTCCACTATGAGTGGACCAATCTCTGATGGATGGGTCAGTGTCATTGGATCCTCGCCAGGGTAGGCCTGAGCCCGGATCTGAGTGCGCATTCGTCCGGGATCGAGAACGCTGACGCGTACAGACGTGTTTTCGATTTCATCGGCCCAGCATTTCATCAGGGCTTCAGCGCCTGCCTTGGTCGCAGCATAGGCCCCCCAGAAGGCCTTGGGGTTTACGGCAAGACTGCTCGTCAGATGGATAACGCGGCCAGCATCTGAGAGGCGCAGCAAGGGTTCCAGCGATCGTATCAAACGATAGACCCCGGTCAGGTTTGTCTTCTCGATCTTTGCAAAGCCCCGTGGGTCGGCATGGGCGACAGGGGTAAGACCGGATGTGCCAAGCGTAGCTGCGGTGTGAACCCAGATGTCGAGCCTGCCAAAGCGCTCAAACAATGCCCCCCCCATCCTGTCAATGGAGCCACCATCGACCATGTCGAAGGGGATGAGGGTTGCATGTCGGCCTGTTGCGCTGACTATGGCGTCATCAAGGACTTCCAGAGCTCCTTGGGTTCGCGCCGCCGCAACGACATGAGCTCCAGCCTTGGCTAGCGCCAAGGCGCTTTCATAACCGATACCTCTGGAGGCCCCGACGACGAGAGCGATACGGTCTTTCAAGATCAGGTCCGACATGGTCAGGTGATAGCGCGCCCGGTTAGACGACGGAAGCGTCCGACGAAGAAACCCTCATTCAGTGGCCTGAAGACCCGCTATCATCACCGAGGAAAAGTCGTACTCTTGGCTTGCCGCCAAGCTGGACCAGCCCAGCCAGGTCGGATCGGAACGGCTACCAAGGGGAGATGGGGCAGGGCTCCAGGTTCCCGTGGCTATCAGGCGGTCACCAGAAGGGAAAGCTGGCG
>JBFZCB010000158.1:0-7397 GCA_041308165.1 Caulobacterales bacterium | reverse complement strand
GTCGCGTTTCAAACTGAGGATTGGCCGTGGACCCGCTTGAGGCGATCAAGGCGACCTTCTTCCAGGAGTGCGAGGAACTCCTCGGCGATCTGGAAATGGGATTGCTGGCGCTCGACGCCGGCGATGGAGATTCCGAAACCGTCAATGCTGTCTTCCGGGCGGTTCATTCCGTTAAGGGTGGGGCAGGAGCCTTTGGGCTGGAGTCACTTGTCCGGTTTGCCCATGTCTTTGAAACCACGCTCGATGGCGTCCGTAATGGCAAGGTAGAGGCTGAGCCCGCACTTTTGCGCGTCATGTTGAGGGCTGCTGATCGGCTTGCGGACCACGTAACGGCTGCAAAGGCGGGTGAGGATCTGGGTAGCGATGGTGATGTTGAGCTTATCCAGGCCCTGGAATCCTTTATTGAGCCGTCAGGTGATGTTCAGCTGGATGATCCCGGGTTTGCCTTTGCGCCGATGACGGTGTCGATTGGCGGGCCTGATGAGGATGACGCCATCCCGTTCACTGTTGCCAAGGTCCCCCTTGATACAGCGCCCCCTGAGGTCTGCTCCACCCCGGTCTGGACCGTAGAATTCCGACCGCTTGCCGCTCTTTACCGCAATGCCAATGACGCCCTGAATCTGCTGCGTGAGCTCGAGCGTCTCGGACCGATCCAGGCTGAACTCAACTCGAGCGATGTCCCCAGCCTTGAGACTCTGGATGTTGCAGAAGCCTATCTGTCCTGGTCCATTCAGCTGACAGCTGATGTGACGGAAGGCCAGATCCGCGAAGTCTTCGAGTTCGTAGAGGGCGATTGCTACCTGGATGTCCGTCGCAGTGATGCAGGTCTGCAGACCCTTGTCGAGTCTGGGCTGAATGAGGGTTCCAGCGACGACGATGGCGTGCTGCCTGCCTTCTCAGAGGAGGTCGAGAGTGGACCTGTATTGACTCTGGCTGAGATCCTCGCACTTGGCCGAGCCGAGGTGCCGGCGGATGCCAGTGCCGGGTCCCTTTCGTCTGAAGTGCAGGCACCAACAGTCCAGGTCCAGGCACCAAAGCCCGAAGCCTCTGCGGCGGTCAGCGCGGTGAAGTCTGCGCCGACAAATACAGCGGAAGCGGGTCCGGCCCCTGCCAATGTGGCCGCCAAGAGCGCAGAAGTCGCCGCCCAGCCTACGATCCGGGTCGATCTGGACCGTGTCGATCGCCTGATTGATCTCGTTGGCGAACTGGTCATCAACCAGGCCATGCTGGCTCAGCAAATCCATGAAGCGGGTGTTGTTCGTTCCGGTACGATTGCTCTGGGTCTGGATGACCTCGAACAACTGACCCGGGAAATCCAGGATAGTGTCATGGCTATCCGCGCCCAGCCGGTGAAGTCGGTATTCCAGAGAATGCCTCGTCTTGTGCGGGAAATCGCCAGCATGACGGGCAAGTCAGTCAGGTTGGTGACTGACGGGGAGGGGACTGAGGTCGACAAGACAGTCATCGAACGTCTGTCAGACCCCCTGACCCACATGATCCGAAATGCCGTTGATCATGGCCTGGAGGATCCGGAAGGCCGTCGTGCTGCGGGCAAACCTGAAGAAGGGGTCATTCGTCTTTCGGCCCAGCATCGCTCTGGCCGGATCGTCATCGAAGTCTCTGATGACGGACGCGGTATCAACCGCGAACGGGTTCAGGCCATTGCCGTCTCGAAGGGTGTCATTGAGCCCGACGCCGTCCTTACCGAGGAAGAGATTGACAACCTGATCTTTGCTCCGGGTTTCTCTACCGCGGCAGTGATTTCCGATATCTCCGGACGTGGCGTCGGAATGGACGTTGTGAAGCGCTCGATCCAGGCCCTTGGCGGCAGGATTTCCATTGCGTCCGTCCCCGGTCAGGGATCCACCTTTACGCTAAGCCTCCCCCTGACCCTTGCCGTCCTAGATGGCATGGTGGTCAGCGTGGGCAACCAGACGCTCGTTGTACCCATTACCGCCATCGTTGAAACCCTCCAGCCCAAGGCCGCAGATGTGCGCTCGCTTGGACCCCAGGGCTCAGTCATCGCCGTGCGGGGTGCCCATGTGCCTTTGATCGACGTGGCCGCTGTTCTTGGTTTCCAGTCGGATCCCGGAACAGGAGCAGGCGTCACCCTTCTTGTTGAAAGCGAGCTGGGCGGACTGACGGCGCTCCGCGTTGATGCCATCCAGGGACAGCGCCAGGTCGTCATCAAGAGCCTCGAGCAGAACTACGATCAGGTCAGTGGCATCGCTGCAGCGACTATCCTCGGTGATGGACGCGTCGCGCTCATCCTCGATGTTGATGCTGTCATCGCGCGCCGCCGACAGGTCACCCCCCGTCCTCAAATCTATGCCCAAGCGAGCTGAGAAATGTCCATCGCCGCAACAGACCTTCGTGAGCTGATTGCCTTCCGTATCGGGGGACAGGAGTTCTGCGTCGACATCCGCTCAGTGCGCGAAATCCGAGGTTGGGCACCGGCTACGCCGCTTCCTCAGGCCCCAGCCTATGTCAAGGGCGTGATCAATCTTCGCGGCACTGTTCTGCCCATCATTGATCTTGGATCAAGGCTTGGCTTTGGTCCAACTGAGCCTTCCGTCCGCCACGTCATTATCGTGGCCAATATCGGTCAGAAGACAGTCGGTCTGCTGGTTGAGGCGGTTTCTGACATCCTCACAGTCAGCGAAGCCGTGATCCAGCCTACTCCGGATGTGTCGTGTGATACGGTGCGGGCTTTCGTGCGAGGAGTGATCGCGCAGGAAAGCGGCATGATCAGCCTCATTGCCCTCGACGGTATCCTTCCGGAAACCGCCGTTGCAGAGGCTGCATGAGCGCCGCACTTGCCCGCCAGAGCGGGTCAACCATAGCCGTCCCTGGTGAGTTTGTTTTCACATGGGGCGATTTTGCCGAAGTCGCTGCCCTGATGTACGAAATATCGGGGATTCACCTGGTAGAAGCCAAGGCGACGCTGGTCTATTCGCGTCTGGCCAAGCGGGTTCGCATCCTGGGGCTTGCGGACTTTGCGGCCTATTGTGCTCTGGTCCGCAATCCTGCGGAAACGCAAGAGCGCAGCGCCATGCTGAGCGCGCTGACCACCAACGTGACACGCTTCTTCAGGGAGCCCCATCACTTCGAGCATATGTCTGAGTCCAAGCTTCCAGCGCTGGTGAAGACAGCGCGTGCGGGTGGACGGGTCAGGCTCTGGTCTGCTGGCTGTTCAGCCGGGCATGAGCCCTACACCATGGCCATGACCCTGCTCGAAGCCTTGCCAGAAGCCGCCGAACTTGATGTCCGGATCCTGGCCTCTGACATCGATCCCCTGATCGTCAGACGCGCCGCAGAAGGTCAGTATAGCCAGGATGACATTGATCCGGTGCCTGTCCCCTTGCGGACCCGCCACCTGGTTCGTTCACAGGGCGGTTGGGCTGTTTCACCGACGCTCAAATCCCTGATCAGCTTTCGCACGCTGAATCTTCTGGGTGATTGGCCGATGCGTGGACGTTTCGACATCATCTTTTGCCGCAATGTCGCGATCTATTTTGATGATCCGACCCAATCGAAACTGTTTGAGCGGTTCAGTGGTGCCCTCAATGACAATGGCCATCTCTACATAGGCCATTCCGAGCGCGCTATGGTGCCCAGCCTCAAGCCTGAAGGGCTGACGGCCTATCGAAGGGAGCCTCGCCATGGCTAACCCCATTCGCGTCCTTGTTGTCGACGATTCACCCACAATGAGGGCCCTCATAGCCCGCCAACTGTCTACAGAGAGTGACATCCAGGTCATCGGCGAGGCTGGCGATCCCCTGGAAGCGCGCACAGCCATCAAGGCGCTTAACCCGGATGTGGTCACGCTCGACATAGAGATGCCCAACATGAACGGGCTGGAGTTTCTGGCCCGCCTGATGCGGCTGCGGCCGACGCCCGTGATCATGGTCTCAACCCTTACACAGCGCGGAGCAGAAGCTACGCTTGAAGCGCTTGAACTTGGAGCGGTTGACTGCATTGGCAAGCCGGCCGGCGGACAGTCCGGTGAGTTCAACAGCCTGGCTGAAAAAATCAGGATCGCGGCCAAGGCCAAGGTTCGCGAACGCGTTGACGCGGCTCCAGTAAGCCGTCCGGAGTCCTACAGTTTTGGCGCAGAGGTCATTGCTATCGGGGCGTCTACCGGAGGGGTTGAGGCCCTCATGACGGTTCTGCGTAACTTTCCCGCAAACTGCCCGCCGACAGTCATAACCCAGCACATGCCCGCAAACTTTACATCGAGCTTTGCTGCGCGTCTGGACAGGTCCAGTGCCCCCAGCGTTCAAGAGGCTTTTGATGGTGCCCGGCTCGAGCCTGGCAAGGTTTATCTCGCACCCGGGGGACTGTCTCATCTGAAGGTCATGAGAACCGGTGAGCGTCTTATCTGTCGCCTGGAACAGGGTGAGCCCACGAGCGGACACCGCCCATCAGTCGATGTCCTTTTTGGTTCTGTTGCCGCCGCACGCCCCCGTCTGGCCATCGGTGCCATTCTCACCGGAATGGGACGTGATGGGGCAGCAGGCCTTCTGACCATGCGTCAGGCCGGGGCTATGACCATTGGCCAGGATGAGGCGACCAGTGTCGTCTATGGAATGCCGCGTGTTGCGGCAGAGTTGGGCGCTGTTCAGCAGCAGCTCCCGATCGAGCGTATCGGCCCCGCACTTCTGCGTGCGGCGTCGAAGACTAGCCCAGGAGTAAACTGATGCCCGCCGCATCTGATCTGAAGGTACTGGTGGTTGATGATCAGCAGACCATCCGGGCGCTCGTGCGTAACGGTTTGAAGGCCATTGGTGTCAATGACATCGAAGACGCTCCCGACGGCGAGCAGGCGGTCGGCGTGCTGTTGTCCAAAAAGATCAACCTGATCATCTCTGACTATAACATGCCCAATCTTGATGGACTGGGCCTGCTTCGCGCTGTTCGCGCGACACCGCATCTGAAGGGGATTGCCTTCATCATGCTGACCGGTCGTGCAGATACCGAGCTGGTTCAGCGCGCACAGCAGTTTGGGGTCAACAACTACCTGGTGAAGCCATTCACAATCGGAACGCTGAAAGAGAAGATCGAGGAAGTGTTCGGAGAGCTGACCTGATGGATCCTTCAGCCTTCCCCAGGAATGATGACATTCGCGTCCATGTCGGTCAGGGGGCCTTTGAGGTCACTGATCGCGTCGATATCGTGTTCTCCACGATCCTTGGATCCTGTGTTTCGGCCTGTGTTAGGGATCCCTCGCTCGGCATTGGCGGGATGAACCACTTCCTGTTGCCTGAGGCCCCGGGAAGCGGGGCCGATGATCGACGTTATGGCGTCCAGGCCATGGAACTTTTGATCAATGGCCTGCTGCAGCTGGGGGCACGTCGCGATCGTCTTGAAGCCAAGGTCTTTGGCGGGGCTCGCATGAGTACGACCCTCGTCGACATCGGCGGCAAGAACATAACCTTCGTTCGCAAATTTCTTGCTGACGAGGCCATTCCCATTGTTGCCGAAAGCCTTGGCGGGGAACAGGCACGGCGCATCCATTATTGGGCAGCTACCGGTCGTGTCCAGCAACAGCTTGTTCGTGACCCGGCGATCGCCATACGTGAGCGCACGCTCGCCAAACCTGTCGTGGCAGCCGGTGCCGGCGAACTCGAGATGTGGTCATGATTGCTGACGCGACCCTAGATCGAAGCAATATCGCCGTCGTTCTGGCCCGTCTGGGCTCGGAGCTTTCGGACTGGGCGGCTTCGGCAAAACACATCGAAGATGTGGTCCTGCCTTCACACAGTGCTGCGGCCAGTGAGGACATTCAGCAGTTTGATGCCCTTGTCCAGCACCTCGATCAGGTCGCAGCCTTCGTACTGAGGCTCTCGGCTGCAACAGATGATGGGGCCGGCCTCACAGAGGATGATGTCGAACGCCTGGCGCGTGCGACGACGCTTTCGGCGCTTCGGGCCCGACTGACGGGTAATGATACCGATGTCAGCAACGCTCCGGTAAGTGGCGAGGTTGAAATCTGGTAATGTCAGAGGGTCGAGCCAAGAAAAACCCTTCGGAGCGGATCAATCTACGCCAGATTACGCCCCTGGCTGTGGACTCTAACGGTCCAGGCCTCGACATCCTTGGACAGATGCTCATGGGGTTTGGCGTGGAGCGCATTCTTCGTGCCAGCTCGATGGAGAAGGCTCAGGAGATCCTCCAGAGCCAGGCCATAGATCTGATTATCACTGACGGAATGCTTTCAGACGGGAGTGGCTATGATCTTGTGCGTTGGCTGCGGCGGACAAATCTGGACCCCAATCGCTATACGCCAACGATAATCGTCTCCAGTCTTCCCAGAAACAGCGCTGTCATAGAATCGCGTGAATGCGGTGCCAACTTCATGGTTGCAAAGCCCGCGTCGCCGTCCGTTCTTATGTCCCGGATTCAGTGGGTTGCCAAAGGTGGACGCAATTTTGTAGAGGCATCATCCTATGTGGGTCCTGATCGAAGATGGAAGTTCGAGGGGCCTCCATTGGGTCAGAACGGGCGAAGACACAGCGACCTGACGGCCGACCTGGGTTCTGCTGTGGAGCCCAATCTGAGCCAGGCCGAGATCAACTCGGTCATAAAACCGCAGAAGGTTGCATTGTGACATCAGTCATCATCCGCCGCATCAAGACCAGCCTGGAGAAAAAGACGCGTTTGCCAGGCGGCATCATTGTGTCGGAGGGCGTTGCCAATGCCGAGGCTAATCTCGCCAGCCTGTCAGATGTTGCCCAGCAGTTGGTCGATGATGGGATCATGCGGCTCGCCGAGCTTGTTGAGCCACAAGGGGTTCGACCGGCACCTGAGGCCTTGCGGGAGATCGCCCATCTCTCTGATGCCCTGCTCGGGTACTGTTCGGCTGTGGGCCGTCCCGGCCTGGATGAGTGTCTGCGTTCATTGGGCTATCTGGCTCAGGCCGTGGCCGGAAGTGAGCTTTGGCGTTCGGGAACCTTTGGCCCAAGTCTCACAATGATCAAACTGACCGCACGGTCATCATTGGCTCCTGCTGAGACCAAGGTTCTGATCGAGGCCGTGGCGAAATGCATCGCGCATTACCAGCCGTCCTTTGTACAGGATGAAATCGTTCTTGAGGCTGAAGCTGAAGCGGATATCGTGGGGTGAAGGCCTTCCCAGCTGGTCGTTTGCGGCTTGCCGAGGGCTGTATCTGTCCGTTGCCGTTGCCCTTGAAGGTCTAAGGGTGTCCGTCGTCAAAACGTTTGGTGCAGGTCGCGGCGGGACTAGCGGAGTCCGGGTCCCGTCTGAGGGCGGCTTTGCCTGCCGAGAGCCACGGTTGGACAGTCCGGCCTGATCACGCCATCGTGATGCCTGTGTGACTGTCTCGTGGCATGTGTGCAGGACGACACGTTGACGCGGAGAGCAAGTGACGTCATTGC
>JBFZCB010000157.1:0-8327 GCA_041308165.1 Caulobacterales bacterium | reverse complement strand
CCTGCCTCCTGCCTCCTGCCAGGCCCTCGACCGGACAAAAAGAAAGGCCTGCAAAGCCAGTATGACTTTGCAGGCCTCTTCATGCCCCATGAGGGAGGGGTTTTAGAATGAGTAGCTCAGGTCGACCCCGAAGGTTCTGGGTGAGCCATAGTAGTTCATCAGATCGCCGAAGAAGGCCTGGGCCGCCACAGCATAGAGCTCATCTGTAAGATTCTTGCCCCAGACCGTGAGGTTCCAGTCAGCATTGGGGGGCTGGAACCTGAGTGAGGCGTCCAGCAGACCAAAGGCCTCCTGCTTGATCGTATTGTTGGGCGTCCAGAAACTTTCACCCGTATGGGTGTAGTTTGCGGTCAGGTTGAACGCCCGGTCCCAGGCCTCTGGCCCGAAATCGTAGCTGAACCCGACGTTGAACTTGTTCTCGGGCGACCTCTGTATGCGGTTGCCACTGAAAACCACACCCGCTGTGCTGACGAAATCAACATACTCGGTATCAATCAGTGAACCCGAGGCATTGATGAGAAGTCGGTCGTTCAAGGCCCAGGTCAACTCGGCCTCAAGTCCCCTGATCTCGGCGGCACCTGCGTTACTGGTTACGGTACACAGGCATTCCAGGATCAGCTGCTGGGACTGAAGGTTTGTGTAGTCCATAAAGAAGGCGGCCACATTCAGACGGACGCTGTTGTTGAACAGGTCAGTCTTGGCACCGACTTCGTAGTTTATGACCTCTTCAGGGTCATAGGAGATCCTCGCGCCGGCCAGTGTGGAAGGGATATGGTCCCAGCCACCCCCCTTGAAGCCCTTGCCCGCGCTGGCATAGATCATAACATCGTCATTGGGCCGGTACTCCAGGATGCCCTGGGGCGTGAAGGCATCCCATTCCTTCTCATAGTCGAGAGTGAAGCTCTCACCCTTAGCCAGGATCAGGGCGGCGATGCAGAGACCATCACCCCCGTCTTCCAGACACCGGGCTGTTCGCACGCCGCCCTTCTTGTCCTTGGTGAAGCGCGCGCCCAGGGTTGCGGTTAGCCTGTCTGTCAGCTTGTAGCCAAACTGTCCAAAGACAGCCATCGTGTCGAGCTCTGCTGCATTGGTGTACAGAAACTCCCCGCTCAGAGCCGGAATGGTTGTGAAGCTCGTTGCGCGGTTGGCGTCAAAACGTTCAACATTGTCGTGCTGGACAAAGGCCCCGAGGATCCAGCTGAGACGGCTGTCGGGGTTTGTCGAGACAAGACGCAGTTCCTGCGCGAGCGTCTCTGGCTCATCTTCCGCGAAGTAGAAGGTGTCAGCCAGGCCTGGAGGCGAACCAACCCCAAGCTGGTTGAACCCCATTTCTCCAGACGAGTTGCGATAACCGGTGATCGACGTCAGCCGGGCCCAGTCGAGATCATAATCGATGCGCAGGCTGGCGCCGAAGGTCGTACGATTGGAATAGTCGCGTTGAGGGCTGAGGCTCTCACGAGGACCCAAGCCAAGTCCGTTCCGGAAGGTGGTTATAGCTCCAATGCCTGCAGCAAAGGGATCATCGGTCATGGTCCGGGCACCGGGGGTTGCCTTTGAGGACCCGTAGTCGACCGTGAGCAGGGCGCGAAGCGGACCGCCCTCAGGCCTGTAAAGGAACTCCGCCCGGGCCTGATGTGCGGTCAGGTCATCCATGTCGTAGTTCAGCAGCACGTTTCTTCCATAGCCGTCGCGGTTGCGCACCTGGAAGGCAAAGCGCCCTGCGATGTCCTCGGACAGAGCCCCGGTCATGTAGCCGTCGGCGTTGAAGGCATTATAGTTGCCCAGTCCGGCAGTGATCCGGCCCGACGAATCAAAGCTTGGCTTGTTGGTCACCACACTGATGGCCCCACCCACTACGTTCTTGCCAAGCAGAACACCCTGGGGACCCCGGATGACTTCGATTCGCTCCAGGTCATAGAAGTCGGTGAAGGCGGACCCCATGCGGGAGATGTAGACCTCGTCCACAAACACACCGACTGAAGGTTCGGCACTGGCGTCAATGATCCTGACGCTGGTGATGCCGCGAATATTGAGTTCCTTACCCAGGGGGCTGCCCTCGGTCATGCTGAACGAGGGTACGCTACCCGACAGGGTCCCCAGGTCAACGATCCGTTGTCTATCCAGAGCCTCGCTGGTGACAGCGGTGATGGCACTGGGAACATCCTGCAGTCGGCGCTCACGCCGATCGGCAGTCACAATAACATCAGCGACCGTGGCTGCCGGTTCGCCCTGATTGGACGTCGCAGCCGCCTGCGCCATGGCCATCTGCGGAATGGCAAACATTGCTGTCAGCGCCGTGGACGCAAGACAGGCCAGCGTGAACCTCTTCATTCGATTTTCCCTCCCCAGGGTTTACCTGTTGTTGCTCGGTACGACACCGAAAAATCGTCGACTTTTCAGCTCCCGTTTTGCCTCGCCGCGCGCGGACCAGCTGGAAGCTTTTCAGGGCTGGAAATCTTGATCCCTCCCAACCCTGACCGCCCAACAATCCGGCAATAAATCTTCTAATGCAAGTTAATATGCGTTCGACGGCAAACTCACTTGCGTCAACAGACTTTTATGCAAATTCCTCAATAACTTGCATTGGTTGTGCGTTGCAGCATTCCCTACACATGTACCCGATCAACCGGTCCGAGCAGAGAGTTCAAAGCCCGTACCTTGGCTTGCACTCATGCGAGCAGCCCAAATGTGGCCCCGGGAAGAGGACGTCGACCATTCCGATCCAGCATGACTTGCAAAAGACTACTTAAATGGTAGCGTCGCCTGAGTTTGGGGATGCAGGGACACTGGAAATGAGTTCAAATTTCGAAGCGCTTCAGGCCTTGATGGCGGCCTCAAAGGCCAAGCAGCACGATGCATTCCTCGATCTTTGGGATGAGGAGCTGGAGTACTACTGGTCGGTCCACAAGAAGCCGATCACCAGCAAGGAAACGATGCGGAAGTTCCTTCGGAACTATGAATCGGCCTTTGATCAAAAGGAGTGGACGCTCACCAACTGGATCGAGAAGGGCGACCTGCTGTTCTGTGAAGGGGTCGAGATGATCTACGATCGGGCGCGCGATACCCTGATCCGCAATCCCTTCATGCAGGCTGTCGAGTTCAGAAACGGGAAAATCGCAAAGATGCGGGACTACTATGACGGGTCCGTTGTCAGCCCTCCAGCTCGCCAGTCCTCAGAAGGAGCCGCAGCATGAGCCTCCAGGAACCCAAGATCGAGGTCATAGGCCGCCTGCAGAAGGCGATCGAAGCCCGGGACATGCCAGCCGTTCTCGGCTTCTTCCACCCCAGCGTCGAATACCACTATCACGTCGGTACCCGCCCACTGATGGGCATCGAATGGGTGGAAAAGTTCTTCAGGAAATACTGGGCCAACAACTCATCGGGGACCTGGGTTCTTCAGCATTGGGCCGAGCGCGACGGACGCCTGCTTGCTGAAGGCCGCGAAGAGTATGTGAATGCCGACGGCGTCAAGGTTGAACATCCCTATATGGGCATTATCGAGTTCGATCAGGACGGCCTGATCACGGGCTGGCGGGACTATTTCCAGATGCAGGATCCGAACGCCGGAAAATAGCTATTCGGGGCTATGCCGAGCACGGGACTATCCTGAGCACGGGGCGATGCGGGCCTGGCGAAGCGCTGATCGGCGCACCTTGCCTGCATCGTCGCGCAACCGTTCGGTCGTGAACTCAAAGCTGCGTGGCATCTTGAAGGGTGCCAGGCGCTCGCCGAGGAAGGCCTTCAGGGCTGCGGGATCGTAGTCTGGCTCAAGACCAGACATCTCGATTATGGCATGTACGCTATGGCCGAGGTCTTCATGTGGAAGGCCGATCGCAACGCTGGAGAGAACCCCAGGCCATGCATCAATGGCGGCCTCAACCTCGGCAGGGTAGATGTTCGCGCCTCCGGAAATGATCAGGTCCGTTCGACGATCGGCCAGGTAGAGGTAGCCTTCCTCATCCAGATGGCCAAGGTCGCCATAGGACTCCAGGTCACCCCGCCTTCGAGGCTCTGCGCCAAGATAATGATAGGGTGACCCTCGTCCGGGAGGCGACCGGAAAAAGATCTCTCCCACCTCTCCGGGCGCGACGGGATTTCCCTCCTCATCGAGGATATGGATCTGCGTGCCGGCGGACACCCGTCCGACCGATCCCTTGTGAGCGAGCCATTCACGTCCGCCAATCAGGGTTGCAGCAATGGATTCTGTTCCTGAATACCCCTCCCAGATCCGGTCCGGGCCAAGCCAATCTATCCACCTTTCCTTGAGCCAGACCGGACAGGCGGAGGCAATGTGGCAGACCAGTTCCAGCGATGACAGGTCAGCCCTGGCCCGCGCCCCTTCACCGAGCGCCCAGATCCGGTGCATCATGGTCGGAACAACATAGAGCCAGGCCACACGGTGTCTTTCGATCAACTTCAGCGTGCCGGCAGCATCAAACCTGGGCATGATGACAAGATGACACCCCGCCGCGAGCGCGAGATAACCGAAGCCGAAAGGCGCTGAGTGGTAAAGCGGGCCAGGGACGAGGACCGTATCCCCGTATCGCATGCCCAAGCTTGGTACATCAGGATCAAGCAGACCAGGAGCGCGATCGACAATGACCTTTGGACGCCCGGTGCTGCCTCCGCTTGGTATGGCCTTCACATATCTGGAGACCCGTTCGGGAAGAGGGGCCGGAGAGAGTTCAAGATCATAAAGATCCTCCGGCCTGAACTCTGCAAATCGGGTCTGGAACTGTAATCCCTCGCTCACGATCAGCCTTGGTCCGAGCAGATGCAAAATAGCCTCCGCTTCGAGCCGGGGAAGTCGGTGTGACACAGGGGCCGGCGTCGCCCCCAGGGCCCAGCAGGCAAAGGCCAGCTCCATGAAGGCAAGACTATTGGGCAAGGCGATGGCTACAAAGTCACCACCTCGAACACCGGCCCTCTGGAGGGCTCGGCCACGACGGTTGATCCTAGCGGCAAACTCGGATCGGCTAAGGGTCACCTCACCACAGGAGATGGCGGGAAAATCGGGGTCCCGGCCAGAATGGTGGTCGATAAGTCTGCCGATCGATATGGGATTGACCGGTGCTGGCAGGTCAAAGGCGCGTGACATACCCACCGGACCCTTACGTATTTATCGCCTTCAGAACCGCTGCCCGGGCTGGATCCAGATACTCTTCAAGTCGTGTGATAAGGCCATCTTTCATCTGGATCACACAGCAGGCAGGCATTTGGAACGGCTGGCCATCGGGGAGGGTGGCCTCAACAACATGCTGTTGCAGCCAACCGTCATGAAGAAGCTCGCGCCGCACAAGCCTGTACTTCCGGACAGGCAGCTTTCGGTGCATCCAAGCCAGCAACTTCAGGTTTTCGTCAACCGTCTGTTCGCATTCATCAAAATTGTGCCAGATCCGGGCATCGGGGGCATAGAAAGACCGCGCCTGATCGATATCGCCTCGCTCCAGACAGGCCAAGAAACGATCAGAAAAAGCGTGAATGTCCTCAGCTTCGGTCATAAGAACCTCCTGTGAACCTCCATCATTAGGTCTAAAAATGAAAGCGTCAATCCTAGAGGCGCTCAAAGCCCCCTTCAGTTGAGTTAAGGACCCTTTGAGTGGGAAAGAGCGGTGCGGTTATCCCGCACCGATCAACTCCGCAGAGCCCGAAGATCAAACTGGATCCAGGTCCTGCACCTGGACGCGGCAAGGCGGGATCGCCTGGCACCAAACGCTGCACACCTGGCCGGCAAACGGCCTGGCTATTTTGGGAACGGATCCTGAAAGACCCTGCAGCCGGGCGTCTTCTGCCACAGCGGGCGTTCTCTACACCCCAGCCGCTGATCCGATCTCTTCGTGATCTGCCCGGCGGACAGGTGCTAGGCTTCAGGTTCTCCACTGAAGGATTGAGGGGCGAACGGGATTCTCGAAAGCGCCCCCTCCCTCCGCTGCGCGGATCAGGGCCGTCTTGCACTGAAAATACCAGGCAGAGGGCTTGTCGGGCGGCCCAACGAACAGGGGCCGCTGGCCGCGACTGGCCTTTGCATCCAGCAGGGTCAGAATATCCGCATCCTGGCGCAGAAAGGCCCGGCCGAGGGCGGAAAGCGCGGGATAGAGCCACCTCAGGGGCCGGACTGAACTGTAGATTACATTGCGCAGGACCACGCGATCAGGACCGATCGGCGTAACTGTCGTGATGTTCAGCAACTCAATCCTGCCTCCACGCACCCGTTCTATACGCGATGAAGGCAGACGAAACTCAATGGTGACCTTCCTGTCAGACCCCACAAGCTCATAGGCAGGGGCAGAAGCGAAGGCGTCCGCAGCCATGGCGGTAAAACCAAAGGGCGACGGGGTATAGTGTTTGGTCTTGATGCGCCGCTTGTCTGAAGATCGCCACCACCAGGCCGTATGCACCATAGGCACATGGGCGGGATCGACGAGACCCAGAACCACCTGGTCATAGTCCGCATCGACCACAACTTCCGAACAGGCGATCATCGGAAAGTCAGGGCCTCCAGCCTCATCCTCAATGAGAAGCGGCACTGCCCCATCCTTGTCTGACTTCAGTCTGATCCAGACCAGGCCCAGCCTGACGTCTGTTTCATAGTCCTGCGAACCCAGGACCTGAATGTCGTCAGCCCCGGACCGCACCAGCTCAATCTCATGCTCAAAAAGTCGAACCTTCAGCCGGCGACGAACGTCGCGCTGCAGCGCTACCGGATACCAGGCCTGGGGCGGTGGCCCATAACGTGCCAGCGTCGGCGACGCTTTAGGTTCCGGTACGCCAGACGACAGCCTGTCATGCACGGAACAGAATCCTCATTGTATCCGAATTCACAGACAGGCTCAGGAAGCACCGACCGTTTGACCCAGATCGCGGGATAAACCCTGGTAAAATCGGCATTTGCGCCCCCGCTTGCCCAATAGGCCGATGCGGCAAGCGCTGCGTCCTGTAAGACAGACGCTACAGCCAGCTCAGCGCGGCTGCAACTTCCTCTTTTGACCATTCGCGTCACATTGGTCCGTCAGGCACAGATGGGCTGAACCTGCATCAGGATATGCACCTTTCGGGCACACGAGACCTTTTGGCAAAGTGCAGATCGAACAGCTCGCAAAAGGGGTAGGGCCATGCCCAAGACCGCTGCCAGTTATCCATCTTCCAGTTATCCATCTGCCAGAGCCTCTAGCGCCAAGCGACTGCGGCCGGTCCGCAGCCGCAGGATCACCAGCGCAGAAGAATACGTCCCACAACCGCTCCAATGGCACTCGCCGCCAGCATGCCGAGCGTGTACCAGCTGACCAGGAAGGAGGCGGTCGCCTCGGGACAATAGAAGGCATAGGCGCTGCTCGCTAACGCGCCGGCCACCAGGCCTGCCGCAAAACCCGCCAGTGTCGGCCGCCCGGGGGCTAGCCTGCGCCCTGCGAAGAACACGAACGGCGTAGCCACCAGGCTGATGCCAACCACCCGAAGCGAGCAGTAGCGCCAGGACTGGCCCAGCCAGGCTTCCATCTGCTCAGAGCCGGACAGGGCCGCCTGCTCGAAGACAACCGCGCTCACGATGATCAAAGCGGTGATGGCCAGACCCATGACCGGAAGACGAACCGATGCGGCCGGTTGACCAAGGCGCAGCAGAAGAAGGGAGCCAAAGCCGGCGACCGCCAAGGCATAGGCCTGTCTCATCAGAAAGCCCGCTTCATCGGCTATGGCTGCCAGATCAGGACGGAAACCCAGCGTAAGCCAAACGGCCGCGAGGGTTACCAGAAGGCCGGCCAGCGCGCAGTAGATGACGCGCTGCGCGGCCTGACCCTGCGGAATGCGCTGCACGTCGTCGGCCAGGGCCTCAATGAGATCATCAGTTTTCACGGTCGCCCACCCTCTTGATCAATGTCTTCATGGCGAGTTGCAAACCGGTCTTTGTGGCCCCTTCGGTCTTGCCCACACGGTTGTTTATCTCGGTCTGCCGGTAACCCGAAAGTCCTATGTCCCCCATCAGGACCCGCTGAGGCACCGACGGGGTCGCAAGCCGCGGCCTTCGATCCCTTGGCTTGACCGCCCCTTCGTCACCGGTGTTGAGCAGCAATAGGTCAGCGATTGTCGACCGCTTTTGGGTGCGCCTCAATCGGCCTTTCGGATCACGGCACCTGTCGCGGACGATCGCAAAACTCCAGGACACGATCGGCCCGGACCGCCGCCAGGCCGTCCTCTTTGAACCAGTAGCCAGTAGCGCCTCTTGCACCAGATCCTCGACATCGGTGTCGCTGTGAAGTTCGCGACGGTTGAACCAGGCATGAAGGGCTGGTCTCAGGAGCTCGAAATAGCCGCGTCAGGCCGAGGTTTCTAAC
>JBFZCB010000156.1:0-3605 GCA_041308165.1 Caulobacterales bacterium | reverse complement strand
GGCAATATCATCGTCTGCGATCTGGCCTCCGACAACAGGTACATGTGAAAAGCCCAGGCCTTGGGCTTCAGCGAAAGCCTGGATCTCAAGGCAGGAGGGCTGGTCGGGTTCTTCTGCGTCTGGACGGTTGCAGATGATCGAACGAAAGCCTTCCTTGGCGGCTTGCAAGACTTCCGCTTCACCAAGCTGGGCTGAGACTGACAGAGACGGTGTGAGGGCTTTGAATGACATTTTCAGGGTCTCGAACGTTGAATCAGGTTTGGTGACGGCCAGGGCGATCGGCTGGAACGACCCAGGACGAGACGGGTGACTTGATCGCGCTTTGCTTCAGGATAGCGTGCTCTCCGGCCAAGGTCGAACCGGCGAGAGGGCTTGCTCTCGCCGGTTCGTGATCTCAGGCTGTGAGAGGGCGTGTCGAATAGTACCAATCGGTATAGTTGAAGCCCTCGCCTTTGCGAGCCGCAGCGGCTTCGATCGTTTTTGGGGGGGGCACAATCGCCTCCTCACCCGGCTGCCATCCGGCCGGTGTGGCCACACCATGGGTATCACTGGCCTGCATTGCAGTGACAAGGCGTACGATTTCAGGGATCGAACGACCATTGCTCATCGGGGAATAGAGCATGGCACGTAGCAGGCCCTCAGGGTCGATGACAAAGGTCGCACGAACCGCTGAGGTATCGCTGGCGCCTTCATGGATCATTCCATAGGCGCGTGCGACATCCATTTTCAGGTCTTCAATGATTGGAAAAGGGATCTGGACCCCGAACTTCTCTTCAATGTTCCGTGTCCAGGCGATGTGCGAATAGATGCTGTCGATCGAAAGGCCTAGCAGCTCGCAGTTCTTGGACTTGAGCTCACTTGCAACCGCAGCAAAACCAATAAACTCCGTTGTGCAGACGGGGGTGAAGTCGGATGGATGTGAAAACAGGACCAGCCATTTCCCTGTGTAGTCCGATAAGGCTCGCTCGCCATGGGTCGTCTTGGCCCGGAAATCTGGAGCTGGCGCGTTCAGGCGGGGCAGGCCTATGGCTTGAGATTCAAACATTTTGTTTTTCCTAGGGGGGGGGAGGATTATTTGGCGGATTGACCCGGCAGAAGCCGGTTGAGCAGCATGCCGACCACCATTGCCACTATGAAAATGCTGGCAGGAACAGGGGCGAGTGCGAGATCGGCAATCGCGGGTCCCGGACAGAGACCGGCTATGCCCCAGCCAATGCCGAACAAGGCGGCTCCGGCGATCAGGCGCGGGTCCAGATCACGACGCGTGGGTAGGGTGAAGCCGTCTGCAGCCAGAGGTGTGCCCATCTTCTTCTGAAATCGCCAGGCGACAGCCATCGGAAGGAGTGCGCCGCCCATAACAAAGGCCAGGGTTGGGTCCCAGGTTCCGAACAGATCCAGAAATCCGCGGACACGCAGGGGGTCTGCCATTCCAGATACGGCCAGACCTGCGCCAAATAGCAGGCCTGCCAGCAGTGATAGGGGAAGCTGGCGCTTCATTGTCCGATCCCCATTGCATTCATGGCCGCGACCGTTGCGAAGCCTGCGAGCATGAAGGTCGCGGTTGCGACAAGCGATCGCGCCGAAAGTCTCGACATGCCGCAAACGCCATGTCCGCTCGTACAGCCGCTGCCCAGTCGTGTTCCAAAGCCAACCAAGAGGCCTCCCAGAACAAGGGCCGTCAGTCCCTGTTCAAAACGGACCTCAACCGGGCCGAGAACAAGGGCCGTAAGGGCCGCTCCCAGTGGAAGGCCGATGACGAAGGCTATAGCGATCAGTCTGGGCGCACCTTCGGCCATTATGCCCAGGGCGCGCGCTGCAAGCCCGCTTATGCCCGCAATCCGGCCTAGTCCCAAAAGCATGATGGCCGAGGCCGTCCCGATCATCAGGCCGCCAATGAGGCCCTGTAGTGGCATGGCGTTGTCTAGAAGGCTCTCCATCACAGGACATCCAGTGGGATTTTCAGGTAGCGCGTTCCGTTTGTTTCGGGTTCGGGCAAATGCCCGCCGCGAATGTTCACCTGGATGGAGGGCAGAATGAGGGTGGGCATAGACAGGGTGGCGTCACGCGCATCGCGCATGGCGACAAACTCATCTTCGCCTACACCTTCATGAACGTGGATATTGCCGGTGCGCTGGGCCTCCACTGTGGTCTCCCAGGCGTAGATGTCGCGTCCCGCCGCCTTGTAATCATGGCAAAGGAACAGGCGTGTCTCGTTCGGCAGGGCCATCAGGCGACGGATCGACTGGAAGAGCTGGCGAGAGCATCCACCAGGGAAATCAGCGCGTGCGGTTCCGTAGTCGGGCATGAACAAGGTGTCGCCGGTGAATACGGCGTCGCCAATCACAAAGGCTAGATCGGCCGGAGTGTGGCCAGGAACATGAAGGGCCATGGCCTGAAGCCCGCCGATGTTGAAGGTCTCACCATCCACAAAGAGACGGTCGAACTCTGACCCATCGCGCGCGAAGTCAGAGCCTTCATTGAAGATCTTTCCGAAAACGGTCTGGACATGGATGATCTCGCGGCCAATGGCCAGAGCGCCTCCTAGTCTATCCTTGAGATAGGGGGCGGCTGACAGGTGGTCGGCATGGGCGTGGGTCTCAAGCAGCCAGGCCACTGTGAGGCCTTCAGCCTTGACGTGTTCGATGATCTGGTCTGCCGAGGCAACGGAGGTACGGCCTGCTGCAGGGTTATAGTCCAGGACGCTGTCAATGATCGCGGCCTGACGGCTCTCCGGGTCATGCACGACATAGCTGATCGTATTGGTGGGCTCGTCAAAGAAGGCCTTGACGCTCGGCTTGGGGCTGGAGCCATCCCTGGCTCGCTCAATAAGTGCAGATGCCTGTACCAGATGAATGTCGGACACGATTTTCTCCGCCGGTTATTATTTAATTACAATATGTATGTAATCGTGTATGTGACTTGCGTCAACTCCAAAGGGATGTCAACCACCGCCGATGACTGAGACCGAACTTGTATCCCGCGCGAAACCGCCCAGATCCTTGCGGATCGGAGACGTTGCGCCAGACTTTCAGGCCCGTTCGACCCTTGGGACAATGAGGCTTTCAGACTATCGCGGGCGCTGGCTCGTGTTCTTTTCTCACCCGGCCGATTTCACGCCGGTATGCACGAGTGAGTTTGTTGCCCTCGCAAAAGCCCAAGCGGCCTTTGCCAAACTTGATTGCGGGCTCCTGGGTCTTTCGGTGGACAGCCTCTATTCACATCTCGCCTGGGTCCGGGCGATCAAGTCAGCCTTTGATGTAACCATTCCGTTTGGCATCGTGGAGGATCCTTCGATGGCCGTCGGTCGGGCCTATGGCATGCTCGATGATGAGGCGCAGGATTCATCAGCGGTGCGCGCGACCTACTTTATCGACCCTGAAGGTGTGATCCGGGCCATCACCTGGTATCCGCTCAGTGTCGGACGCTCGATAGACGAGATGCTGCGCATGGTTGTCGCCCTGCAGAGAACGGCTGGCGGGGACGTGCTTGCCCCCGCCGACTGGCAACCGGGTGAAGACCTTCTTGGTCAGCCTTCGCAGACACAGGACCCTCCGTTCGAGGAGGCCGGGGACCTGTGGTTCTACCCCATGCGCAAGGATGTGGAA
>JBFZCB010000155.1:0-13184 GCA_041308165.1 Caulobacterales bacterium | reverse complement strand
GCTGGTCGAGGGCACAGCAAAAGAAGGCTGAGCCGGAAACTGCCCACCGGCCAGAAACCCATTAATCTTATTTCGGGTTGGCTTGGACAGGCAGAGAGGGCAAACCTGCCCTGTGGGGGGGCGGCAACAGGAGAAGATGCGTGGCAGGTTTCGGAATTCGTTTGGCGCTTGTATCTGGAGCCGCTTTGACGGCCGTCGCCTGTAACTCCTATCCTACCGAGCCTCGCTACTCTACGCGTGCGGATGGAGCTACGTTATCGACCGTTCCGTCACAGACCCTCCGACCAGACCCGGTTGGTACTCTTGGACAGCCCGCTGCAAACCTGACCTCGGTTCCGGTCGAAACCCCCCTTCCTGCCACAGTGCCTATTGGTCGGATCGAGGGTGGCAGCCTGCCATCAACCACAATGTCAGCGCCTCTGGCCCGACCAGTTGAACGCCCATCCGTCCAGCCTTCAGCCGCGGTGGGCCTGACCTATTTCATTCAGCCTGGGGATACGATTTCAGGTGTTGGGCGGCGTTTCAGGACACCCGTCCAGACGCTGATCGATCTCAACGCCTTGGGACCCCAAGGGGCGATCCGTTCCGGTCAGACCCTGGTTTTGCCGCCTGATGCCGTCGATACTGGACCTGACCCGTTCGCCACCGGTCCGGCACCGTCTAATTCGACTTTGCCGCAAGGCTTGCCGTCTGCCGCACCGCCTGCGACCACTGTCCCTCCACGCCCTGCTCCTGATGCACGACCGCCGCAGACCGTTGCCCCCATCTCCGGCTCGCCTGATTTCCAATGGCCAGTGCGCGGTGAGATCCTTCGCCGTTTTGGGCCCGTGGGTTTGGGGGAACGGAACAATGGGATCAATATCGGGGCTGCTGCAGGCACTGCAGTGGTGGCAGCTGCTGCGGGTCGCGTGGCCTATGTCGGCGATGCCTTGCCAGGCCAGGGGCTTACCGTGCTGATCATCCACCGTGATGGATGGCGGACCGTCTATGGCCATCTTGGCTCAGCAACGGTTGATGATGGCGATGATGTTCGCGCTGGCCAGCAGGTCGGCACGGTTGGGCTGACCGCTGGGGATGGACGCCCTTCTGTCCATTTTGAGACCCGGCGGATGCAGGGTGACAATCCTACCGCCATCGATCCTGTTTCGGTCCTGCCGAGATAGGGCAGCAAAAAAGCTCTTGAGGGGAATGCGGCAGCTCGAGGCTGGCCTTTGTAACAATCCGGTACTTTGCCGCAGAAGCATCACTACGACGCGTTGCAAATCGGGGCGAGCGGCCCTAGGTTCCGCCCCTCGCTTTCAAAAGGGCGCCCGATGCGGCTGGCCCACGCTTTGGGAATATATCAATGGGTGCACCTGCTGACGCCGGCATTATGGGACTGGTTACGACCTTCCTTCCCTTCATCGCCATTTTCGTCCTCTTCTATTTTCTCCTGATCCGGCCACAACAGAAGGCCGCCAAGGCACACCGTGCCCTGATCGATGGTGTAAAGCGCGGGGACGTAATTGTGCTGTCTTCGGGTATCATCGGTAAGATCACCCGCGTTGAAGAGGCCGAGGTCAATGTTGAGATTGCCCCGAGCGTGAATGTCCGAGTGGTCAAGTCGACGATTGCCGAAGTGCGCAACCGTACCGCCATCGCAGCCAACGACTCCAAGAACTGATCCCCTTAGGGACTGGTCGCACGGACCCTAAATCATGATTCAGCTGTCGCGCTGGAAGATCGTCGTCCTGGCCCTGTCGCTCGTGTTCGGGCTGCTGTTTGCCTATCCGAACATGCTGTCCCAGGAGGTGCGTGACCGCCTGCCTGCGTGGCTGCCGAGTAACGGCCTGAATCTGGGTCTCGACCTCCAGGGCGGCTCTTATCTGCTGCTTGAAGTCGACGTGGCCGCCATGCGGGCCAAGAAGCTTGAAAACCTGGCAGAAGATGTCCGGGTTACGCTTCGCGAGGCGCGGATCAATACGAACAGTATTCAAAGCGAACCAACCGGTGTGCTTGTGACGCTGGCAGACGCCGGTCGCCAGGACCAGGCTTTCGAAGCGCTTAGGTTGTTGGCGGGGGGCCCCAACCAGCAGGGTGTGCAGGAGCGGCAGGCTGCGCGTGTTGGCAGGGATCGGGTTCGGTTTGGCTTTACGGAAGCCTCTCTGAACAGCATGGGCGTCACGGCGGTGGATCAGTCCATCGAGGTGGTGCGTCGCCGGATCGACAGTCTCGGAACGCGAGAGCCCTCCATTACCCGGCAGGGTGCCGACCGGATTGTTGTGCAGGCTCCAGGTGAGAGCGATCCTGCCCAGCTCGAACGGGTGATCGGCCAGACGGCACAGCTGACGTTCCAGATGGTGGAATCTGACCCGGCCCTGACCCAGCTAGCCTTGCAAGGAAGCGTGCCGCCGGACTCGGTTTTGATGGTCGATGCAGATGGTCTCACACCCATCCTGATCAAGAGACGTGTGCTTGTCTCGGGAGAGCAGCTTACGCGAGCCACTGTCGATTCCGACGAAAGCGGCCGACCGGCCATCGGGTTCCGGTTCGATGGTGTAGGAGCGCGCCGGTTTGCAGAGGCCACATCGTCGGAAAATATTGGCAAGCGCTTTGCCATCATCCTTGATGGTCGGGTGATCTCGGCACCCAACATCATTTCTACCATTCCAAGTGGAACGGGTCAGATCACCGGAGGCTTCACGATCCAGAGTGCTTCGGAGATGGTCAACCTTCTCAACGGCGGTGCCCTGCCGGCCCCCCTCAAGGTCGAAGAACGAAGAGTTGTGACCGCAGAACTGGGTGCCGATGCGGTTGCGGCCGGCGCACTTGCGACGGCCATTGGCTTCATCATCATCCTCACCTTTATGCTCCTTTCATACGGGTTTCTTTTTGGTGGCATCTCCATCATCGGGCTTCTGCTGAACGGACTTTTGATCATCGCTGCCATGTCCATGACGGGAGCGGCCCTCACACTGCCCGGGATTGCGGGCCTGGTTCTCACCTTCGCCGTGGCCGTTGACGCCAACGTGCTCATCTATGAGCGAATGCGCGATGAGGCCCGGGCTGGCAGGTCCGTCATTGCTTCACTGGATGCAGGCTTCAACAAGGCCATGGGCACGATCATCGACGCCAACCTGACTACTCTGGTCGCGGCCGGTATCATGTTCGTGCTGGGGGCAGGGCCGGTGAAGGGCTTTGCCTGGACGCTCAGTATCGGCGTCTTCACCTCGATGCTGTCGGCCGTTCTGGTTGCTCAGGTCGGTCTGGCCTGGTGGCTTAAGGTTGCCAGACCCAAACAACTGCCGATCGCGGAGTGATGCCGATGCGTGGATGGCCCCTCATCAGACTGCTCCCCGTGCGCACGAACCTCAAGTTCGTGAAGTTTTCCAGGGCGTTTGGAATACTCTCTGCCGTCCTGGTGGCGGCTTCCATCATCGGATGTTTCTACCCGGGCCTGAATATGGGCATCGATTTCCGAGGTGGGGCGTCCTTGGAGGTTTCAAAGCCGGCAGGCGAAGTCGTCGCGCTGGATAGGTTACGAGAGTCCGTTCGTGATCTGGGCCTTGGTGATGTCGGGGTTCAGGGTATTGCGCGCAGGGATAACAATGAGAATGACGGCTCTACAGCCATCGTCAGGTTTCAGATTCCTGATGGGCGGGATCAATCCGAGGTTGTGCGCCAGGTCGAGACGGCCATCGCATCCTCTGTGGGGGAGGTCACCTATTCCGGCG
The DNA here is from genome assembly GCA_041308165.1 of Caulobacterales bacterium. Classification (GTDB taxonomy): domain Bacteria; phylum Pseudomonadota; class Alphaproteobacteria; order Caulobacterales; family Caulobacteraceae; genus Brevundimonas. The sequence continues at coordinate 9,471 of JBFZCB010000155.1, read as the reverse complement.
TGGCTGTCGTAGGCTCCAAGGTTTCGGGTGAGCTTTTCACGGCCGGGATGCTGGCGCTGGCGCTGGCCGTCCTTTTGATGTTCCTCTATATCTGGTTCCGATTTGAGCCCCAGTTCGGGTTCGGGGCCATCATCGGCCTAGCCCATGACGTGATCCTTGTTTTTGGTCTGATCGTGATCATGCGGCTCGAGTTCAGCCTGAACATGGTGGCTGCAATCCTGACGGTTATTGGCTATTCGATGAACGACACTGTGGTCGTGTTTGACCGACTTCGTGAAAATCTGAGAAAATACAAGCAGATGCCTCTACGTGAGGTGATTGACCTGTCGATCAATGAAACCCTGACACGCACAATCATCACGGGCATAACGGCTGTCATGGTTCTGGCTGCGCTTGCTGTCCTTGGGGGTGAAGCCCTCTTTGGCTTCTCGATCGCCCTCATGGCGGGCATCATCATCGGGACCTACTCCTCCGTCTATGTTGCAGCCCCGATTATCCTGCTCTGGGGGGTCAAGCGCGGCGCTGCGGCCGAAGAGGCCAAGCCCATAAAGCTGGGTATGGCCAGTCGCCCGTAATCTGGGCACCATGTCCGGATCCAGTATCGAGGCACAGGTGAAGGCCAGCGATCGTGATCGCTGGCTTTCAAGCCGGTTTGTAGCCGATCAGACGCTTCGATCTGATCTTATGGGCCTCTACGGCTTTGAAGCCGAACTTCTCACCATTCCAGCACGTGTGACCCAGCCCATGCTGGCTGAGATGCGCTACGTATGGTGGTCAGAGCAGCTGGACGGGGTTTTCGAGGGGCGGGTTCGCAAGGGGCATCCTGTGCTTGAGGCCCTTACCGACATTGTCATGCGGCACCGACTTGAACGCCTTCACTTTGATGCGCTGATCAATGCCCACATCGGCCGGATTCATGACGAGCCTCACGACATTGATGCCTTCTATGTCGGTCCGATGCAGCTGGCTGTGCGCCTCTTGGTGGGGCCAGGGCATGAAGACAAGGTAGGAACGGCCGGCCGCATGTGGGGCCTGACGCAGGTCGGCCGGAAGGACGAAGCGCTGGCACTTAGGCGCCAGGTCAATCGCGACATCCGGGCCCTACCTACTGAGGGTTTTCCCGCGATTGCCCATGCCGCTCTTGTTGAGCCTTCACAGGGCGAGGGCATACGGCGGTTGCGGTTGATCTGGGCTGTTCTCAAAGGACGTGTGTAGGCTAGCCATTGCGGCGAGCGCCATCTGAGCCCATATAGCTCGTGTCGATCTCTTTGCGTAACGCCACGTTCTTTGCTGCGCGATTGCACCGGGGTCCTGAGCCGCTCTCATTCAGACCAGACTAGGCGATCGGGGCTTCTCCCGTTGCCAACTCAATGGAGGTCTCGAACATGACGACCGGCACTGTAAAATGGTACAACTCCACCAAAGGCTACGGCTTCATCGCCCCCGATGACGGCGGCAAGGACGTCTTTGTCCATGCCTCAGCGGTTGAGACATCCGATCTCGGCTCACTGAATGAGGGACAGAAGATTTCCTTCGAGGTCGAACGCGATGCCCGATCTGGCAAGGAATCCGCAGGACGTTTGAAGGCGGCCGAGTAGCCCGCCCAATCACGACTGAATGGAGGCCGGTGCGTGTGTTCGCACCGGCCTTTTCTTTTTCCAGTACGCACCCCGGAACCGGAGTAATGCATGAAGCCTCTCGCTGAGATGATCCCGTCGATGACAGGTCCAGACCTTGTTGGCCTGCGACTGAATGCCGAGCGGTTGCGGGACCACGGGTCCCCAGCTCAGAAGACGGCAGCCGGTGACATTCTGCCCGTGATCAGCGACGAGCTCGCCCGTCGCGCGGCACTCGAGCCCCCGAAGGCCGTTCGCAAGGCCCCGGTCCGCAAGAAGAAGGTTGCAGACATCGAAGCGGAAGTCTGACCGGCGTGGCCGTAAACAAGCCTCCGTTGCTTGGCGGCTTGGGGTGACCAGGTAGAGATTTCGGTCTGCAGGGTTCAGGGCCTGGGCTGGATGGATCAGGTCTGGGGCCAGCTCGTAACATCGGCGGGCCAGACCCTGCGATTGGGCGAGCCCTGATAGACCCAGTCCATGGAACGCGCCATGGTCCTGGCAAGGGCCCGTGTGGCTGGACCTGAAGGTCCAAGCCCGTGCATCTGTCTGGCCCAGACAGGCAGCAGATCGGCACCAGACTGCATGATCAGACCGGCCGCCAGATCTTCTGCGATGCCTCCAACCTTCTGGCGCATGACAAGACGGGCGACCTCGCCTGTACGGGCGTCAGCCTTCAGTTGGCATCGCATGGACTGTATGAGGGCCTCGGCCGATGCCAGATCATGAGGAACCGGGTCGGCTCCCAGCGCCCGGCCAATCCGCGCCATCTCACAGATGTAGCCATCCTGATCTGCAATCGACATCGAAGGCTCCGCATAACGCACCCAGGCCCCAAGAAAGCTGGTGACCTCGGTGACGTGTACCCAGGCAAGCAGGGCCGGATCACTGACACGGTAGTGTGTTCCATCCGGCAGGGTCCCACCAAGCCGGTCATGAATGGCGCGTACCCTTGATATGGCCGACTGACCTGCAGCCTCATGGTCATAGGTGGTAACTGCAATGAATTTTGCGGTTCGCCGCAACCGGCCATGCATGTCGTGGCGGAAGTCTGAGTGGTCCCAGACCCCAGCCAGGACTGCAGGGTGGAGCATCTGCAGGAGAAGCCCCGATACGCCACCGATCATCATGGTCACGATATCACCGTTAACTCGCCAGGCCATGGAATCCGGTGCGAACAGGGCATCCGAACGTCGCAGGGCCGGTCTCTCGCCTCGCTCATAGTCGTTGAAAATCTGATTGATGCGCAGGCGCACGGCCTGTCTTAGGGGTTGTAACGCATCGAGGGGCATTCAGGTCTTTTCCCGCCACGCTCTCAGGGCATCCATGGCGCGGATACTCATCAGACGTTTCTTGGCGCGACCTCGATCCTTTGGGTTGATCCTCTTGCCGTCTTCATCATGGCGGGGAGCCTCAAGGGGGGGGAGCAGGCCATAGTTGATGTTCATAGGCTGAAACTTCGAGCCCTGCAGATGTCCACCGGTTATATGTTCGACCAGGGCCCCCATGGCGGTTTCAGGGGGTGGGGGGGACAGAGCCCTCCCATAGGCCTGGGCAGCGGCGAGACGTCCAGCGAGCAGACCCATGGCACCAGATTCGACATAGCCTTCCACGCCGGTGACCTGGCCTGCAAACCGAAGCCGGGGCATGGCCTTCAACCGCAGTTGACGGTCAAGGAGTTTGGGGCTGTTGAGGAAGGTGTTGCGGTGAAGCCCGCCCAGGCGCGCAAACTGCGCATTCTGAAGGCCCGGTATCATACGAAAGGTTTCAGCCTGTGCTCCGTGCCGGAGCTTGGTCTGGAAGCCGACCATGTTGAACAGGGTGCCCAGGGCGTTGTCCTGGCGAAGCTGCACAATGGCATGGGACTTGATGCCCGGACTGCGGGGATTGGTCAGGCCGACGGGCTTCATGGGGCCGTGGCGCAGGGTTTCGCGACCCCTCTCGGCCATCACCTCGATCGGTAGGCAACCATCGAAATAGGGAACGTTCTCCCACTCCTTGAACTCGGCCTTGGGGCCGTCGAGCAAGGCATCGATAAAGGCATCGTACTGGGCCTTGTCCATGGGACAGTTGACATAGGCAGCCGCATCTCCACCCGGGCCTTCCTTGTCGTAGCGGGACTGGCGCCAGGCGATGTCGAAATCGATCGTGTCGGCATGAATGATGGGGGCAATGGCATCAAAGAAGCTCAGGCTTTCTTCCCCCGTGGTCGCCAGAATGGCTTCGGCCAGGGCAGGAGAGGTGAGGGGGCCCGTGGCGACAATGACATTGTCCCAGTCTTCGGGCGGCAGGCCCGTGATCTCCTCGCGCACGATCTCAATGAGGGGATGCGCCTCAAGTCGTTGCGTGACGGCTTGGGAAAAACCATCGCGGTCAACCGCGAGCGCACCACCGGCAGGGACCTGGTTGAGATCGCCGCAGGCCATGATGATCGAGTCCAGAGCTCGCATCTCGCTGTGCAGAAGACCGACGGCATTATACTCCCAGTCGTCGGAACGAAACGAGTTGGAACAGACGAGTTCTGCAAGACCATCTGTATGGTGAGCGTCCGTTCTTATGCCGGGAACGCCTCGCATTTCGTGCAGAACCACCCGGACGCCCGCCTGTGCGGCCTGCCAGGCGGCTTCAGATCCGGCAAGGCCGCCGCCGATGACGTGAATGATGGATGGAGATGGATCTGGGCTGGTCATGATTAGCTTCTAGCGGGCCGGGGGGCTGGCGTCAGCCTCCATCAGACTGGCACAGGCGACAGTATCTGGGAGGTAGGCTAAGAGCAGCCAGCAGATGAGAAAGGCGTGGATTGCAGGTGAAGACACGATTGGATAGCCGACGGGGTGACGCACCACGTCTTTCGCTCAGAAAGACGCTCCTTGAGGCCTTGCAAAGCCAGGCAGGCATGTGGACGGGCTCTGGTCCTGTGCTGCTCGTCACGGTTCTCCTTCTTATGCTTTGGAACGTATCGGAGGGGAGTCTGGCCCTTCTTATGGGTATTCTGGCCGCTATCGCAGGATTGGCGAGCTTTGGTGCTGTCACGCGGATTGGTGTCTTTGGCCTCGAGCGAGCTCGGCGTGAAGGCCTTGGAACCGGTGGGTTTCAGCTCAGGTCCCTTGAGCTCCGACTGCTGGGCGCGATGTTGTTGATCTGCCTGTTCATGAGCATGATCTTGTCCCTGCTCGGGATCACAGCGCTTGCCTTGTTCGGGGCTGCAGGACTGGACGCTAATGCCATTAGAGATCGCAACTGGGCCGCAGTCGGGCCATTATGGAAGCTCATCATGCTGGGCGGTGTGGGACTGATTGTCCTGATCAGCCCTCTGGTCCTCATGGTTCGCCTTAGCCTGTTCGCACAGGCGACAGCCGTTAGGGGGCGGATGATTGCCCTGGGCGCAACGCCTCTGACGAACGGTGCCATCTTGCCGATGCTGGCTGGACTTGTGGGGCTTGCATTACCAGGCATGGTTGGGTTCACATGGGTGGCATCTTCGAAAGCAGGTGGTGATTTTGCGGGCCTTGGCCTGGCTATCGTGTTCACTGTATTTCAGATGCCGATGATGGCGGGCTTTCTAGGAGAGGCCTGGAAACGATTGGGCCAGCACGAGGGGTAGGGGCGTGGTCAAGGGGGGTTATTTTTCGATCCGGCAGGCTCTGGCTTCGGGTCTACGTCTGCCGATACGTAATCCGCGAGCCGTGCTTCTTTGGATTGTCCTGCTCAGTCTGCCTAACCTGATCGCGCTTCTTGTCCTTTTGCCCCTTCTTTCAGGCCTGAGCCTTCCCGAAACCTTTGAGGCTGAGGCTGCAGACGCCTTCAGCCGCGAGCTCCTGGGCGTCCAGCTCCTGGCCAACGGTTTCAACCTTATGGGTGCCGGCGCAGGGCTGCTGGTCTTTGTTGCTGCCGTGCGGGCGACCCTGAGGATTGGCCGCTCTGACCGCTGGGGGTTTCTTCGGATCGGCATGGATGAGCTGCGAGTGGCCGTCGTCATGGTGGCCATCTTTCTGGGCCTATATGTCGCTTTGTTCGTTCTGGCTCTTGTAGGCGTTGCCCTCGGGTTCGCACTGCATGGACTTGGTCAAACGGTGTTCCTTGCTGGACTTTCGGTCTTTGGCCTGTTGGTGACCCTCCTGTTGTTGCTTGGGTGGTCTCGACTTTCCATCCTTGCCCCCCTTTTTGTGATCCTGGGTTCATTAGCCTTCGTTGAGGGCTGGCAGCTGGGTCGGGGCCAGACGCTGCGTCTGGCGGCCCTGAACCTGGTGGTCTGGCTGATCTATAGTCTGGTCCTCGCCTTGGTCGGCGTGCCGGTGGTTGCCCTGCTGATCAGCGGGTTTTTTGCCACGGGCGTCCGCTTGCCAAGCGATCCTTTCGTCCTTGGAGATGTCTTCGCCGCCTTCAGGCCCATGTCAGCCTGGATCGGCGTGAGCTTGCTGCCCCTGGTTCTGTTTACGGGCTGGAGTACGGCCTTTGTTGTCGGGGCGCTGACCAGCGCAGCGCGGCAGCTTGCTGATGGACCGCCGGCAGACATCGACAGGCCGGGTTGAAAACAGCACCAAGATGCCGGATGGATCGAGACAGCGTTGGGCCTTCGCGCTAGTCAGTCCATGTGTAGGGACGGGCGCTTGGCACCCTTGGAGGATATGATGGGTTTTTCGGCTACTGAGGCAGCATTCGAGGGGTTTCGGATTGCCAGGCGGGCTCCGTTGACGGTCGTGTTCTGGAGCCTTGTCTATGTCGTGAGCTTTATAGCCATGTTCGCCTTGCTTGGCTCGACATTGGCAGATCTGATGGCGACGAGCGAAGCCATGGACGACACTGAGCCCAGTCTGACCGAACTTGGGGCTTTGGCGTCATCCTTTGCATGGCTCATGGGCGTTTCAGCGCCGATCATGGTCGTAACGGGCGCTGTGCTGAGCGCGGCCGTGGCGCGTGCCGTCCTGTCTCCTGCCGACAAGGCCCTGGGCTATCTCAGGCTTGGCGCAGATGAACTTCGTGTGCTCGCAACCAGCCTGATCGTGGGGGTCACCCTGTTTGCCCTCGCGCTTGTCCTTTATATGGTCATAGGGACGATCGGCTTTGCCGCCTATTCGACCGGTCAGGCCTGGATGTGGCTACTGGTTGTGCTGGGCGGCCTTGCCGGAGTTGGTCTGATGATCTGGGTGGCTATCCGGTTGTCACTCGCCATCCCCATTGCCATGGCCGAAAAGCGCATTGCCCCTTTTGCGTCCTTTAGTCAGACCAAGGGACATTTCTGGCCGCTCCTTGGGATGGCACTGCTGGCGGGCATCATGAGTATCCTGGTCAGCCTTCTGGTCTCGATCGTAGCGCTTCCCCTGACCCTTACGCTTGGCGGCATGGACAAGCTGGCTGCCTATGATGGACAGGCGACCTTGACGATCCTGGCCCTGGCCTGGCCCATGCTTCTGGGCTGGACGATCGTGAATGCTGTTTCCACCGCACTTCAGCTGGCCTTGACCTATGCGCCGTTCACGGCGGCCTATCTCATGATCAAGGGCAAGCCCTTGGAAGGCTGAGCGCCGTTCAAGTCGTTCTCAAGCGAGGCTCTGATAGGGGGCTTTGGGATAGGCCCCTGTCAGGGTCTGAGGCCTAGTTTGACTACGCCTCGGCCTTTTTTCGGGCGGGGCGGGTTGGAGCTCCCAAGGATGCAACGCGTGCCCTGCGACGGACTTCGTGGCGATCGAGAATGTCCTTGAGGTATCTGCCCGTCCAGCTTGCACTGTTCTCGGCGACCTGTTCAGGTGTCCCCACGGCGACGATTTCTCCGCCTCCGTCACCCCCTTCCGGTCCGAAATCCAAAAGCCAGTCGGCGACCTTGATGACATCCAGATTGTGCTCGATGACCACGATGGTGTTGCCGGTTTCCACAAGCTCCTGAAGGACCTGCAAGAGCTTTCGAGTGTCCTCAAAATGAAGGCCTGTCGTGGGCTCATCCAGAATATAGAGGGTCTTGCCTGTCGCGCGCTTGGACAGTTCCTTTGAAAGCTTCACCCGCTGGGCCTCACCCCCAGACAGGGTAGTGGCCGATTGTCCGACCTGGATATAACCGAGGCCCACACGTTCCAGCGTCAGCATCTTGTCGCGTATCGGTGGCACGGCGGTGAAGAATCTTGCGGCCTCTTCCACTGTCATGTCGAGAACGTCGGAGATACTTTTGCCCTTGAAGACGATCTCGAGGGTCTCGCGGTTGTAGCGCTTTCCCTTACAGACGTCGCAGGTGACGTAGACGTCTGGCAGGAAGTGCATCTCGATCTTGATCAGGCCATCGCCCTGGCAGGCCTCGCAACGTCCGCCCTTGACGTTGAAGCTGAACCGACCGGGCCCGTAGCCGCGAGCCTTGGATTCCGGCAATCCAGAGTACCAGTCGCGGATCGGACCGAAGGCCCCAGTGTAGGTTGCGGGGTTCGATCGAGGTGTGCGGCCGATTGGAGACTGGTCAATGTCGATCACCTTGTCGAAATGCTCGAGGCCTTCAATGCGATCAAAGGGGGCGGGAGCGTCCGAGGCATTGTTCAGTCGTCGGGCGGCGGCCTTGTAAAGGGTCTCGATGGTGAAGGTCGACTTGCCGCCACCGGAAACGCCTGTGATGCAGGTGAACAAGCCAACTGGTATCTCACCCGTGACGGTCTTGAGATTGTTGCCTGTGGCACCAGATACCTTGAGCATCTTCTTTCGATTGACGGGCCGACGACCATCAACGGGAAGTTCGATCTCGCGCACTCCGGTAAGGTACTGGCCGGTCAGACTGTTCGGGTTGGCCATGACCTCGGCGGGTGTTCCTTCCGCGCAGATGGTTCCACCATGCACGCCGGCAGCAGGCCCCATATCGATTACGTAATCGGCTGTGGTTATGGCCTCTTCATCGTGTTCAACCACTAGGACGGAGTTGCCAAGGTCCCTGAGACCGATGAGGCTTTCCAACAGCCGGGTGTTGTCGCGCTGATGCAGGCCTATCGATGGCTCGTCCAGCACATAGAGGACGCCTGTCAGCCCTGAACCAATCTGGCTGGCCAGTCGAATACGCTGGCTCTCACCCCCTGAAAGGGTCCCGGAGGCCCGCGATAGGCTGAGATAGTCGAGCCCGACATTGTTGAGAAAGCGCAGCCGATCTCCGATTTCCTTGAGAATCCGGCGACCGATCTCCAGTTGCTTTGGGCTCAGTCGCTCTTCAAGCGTCGAGATCCAAAGATAGGCCTTCGAGATCGACAGGAAGTTGATCTCGGAGATATCAGAGCCATCGACCTTCACCGCCAGGGCCTCAGGCTTGAGGCGTTTGCCGCCGCAGGCATCGCAGGGCGTTTCCGACTGAAATCGGCCGAGCTCTTCGCGGACCCAGGCGCTATCGGTTTCACGCCAGCGACGCTCGAGATTGGGGAGTACGCCCTCAAACGTCTTGGTCGTCTCGTACTTTCGGGCATTGTCGTCATAGACGAACTTGATCTTTTCAGTACCCGAGCCCCGAAGGATCACGTCCTGAGCCTTCTGGGCCAGGTCGCGCCAGGGCTTGTCCATCGAGAATCCATAGTGTCGCGAGAGGGCCTGGAGTGTCTGGGTGTAGAGGGGGGAGGGACCCCGTGACCAGGGCGCGACGGCTCCTTTGTGGAGGGTCTTGTCACGATCAGGAATAACCAGGTCTGCGTCGAACGTCAGCTTGAGTCCCAGGCCATCGCAGACCGGACAGGCTCCGAAAGGGTTATTGAAGGAGAATAGTCGGGGCTCGATTTCGCTTATGGTAAACCCGGAGATGGGGCAGGCAAACTTTTCCGAGAATGTTAGACGATGTGGTGCCTTGCCCTCGTCTGCGGGCGATGCCCATTCGGCGACGGCGATGCCGTCGGCAAGTCCCAGTGCG
>JBFZCB010000154.1:0-10812 GCA_041308165.1 Caulobacterales bacterium | reverse complement strand
TCGCAGGCGTGCATCCCTCCAAGGGCGGCACAAACTGGACCGGCTCTCATGGTGAGACCCTTCCCATCTTTGCCTCTGTCGCCGAGGCCCGGGAGGTAACCGGAGCCAATGCCTCGGTCATCTATGTTCCACCTGCAGGGGCAGCGGATGCGATCATCGAGGCCATTGAGGCCGAGGTCCCCTTCATCACCTGCATCACCGAAGGTATTCCGGTGCTGGACATGGTGCGCGTCAAGCGTCGCCTGGAAGGGTCGAAATCCCGTCTTCTGGGGCCAAACTGTCCCGGCGTCCTGACCCCCAACGAGTGCAAGATCGGCATCATGCCGGGCAGCATTTTCTCCAAGGGCAATGTTGGCATCGTGTCACGCTCGGGCACGCTGACCTATGAGGCGGTCTTCCAGACCACCAATGAAGGCCTTGGCCAGACGACAGCGGTTGGCATTGGGGGTGACCCGGTCAAGGGTACCGAGTTCATCGACATGCTTGAGATGTTCCTGGCGGATCCAGAGACCACATCGATCATCATGATCGGCGAGATTGGCGGTGGGGCAGAAGAGGACGCTGCCCAGTTCCTGATCGACGAGGCCAAGAAAGGCCGCAAGAAGCCCATGGCGGGCTTCATTGCGGGTCGGACCGCGCCCAAGGGTCGCACCATGGGCCATGCCGGAGCGGTTGTTTCGGGCGGCAAGGGCGATGCGGAATCCAAGATCGAGGCCATGGAAGCGGCTGGCATCAAGGTCTCGCCTTCGCCTGCACGGCTTGGCAAAACCCTCGTCGAAGTCCTCAAGGGCTGAGGTCGGGGGAGATTAAGGCTGGAAACAGTCTGTTTGGTCAGATCGGTCAAGCCGGGTGACGGTTCACCTGCGAACGCCCGGTTCGGCATAAACTTATACATGAATGACATAGGAAGAGGCTCCGGTTCACTCCGGAGCCTTTTTTGTCTGTCTATTCGACCAAAATATTGCGCGCGGCCCCGTTTCGGTCATGACCCGTTGGGAAAGAGAGCCTATATGACGAAGGCCTCACATGATTGTGACCATGAAGGCTGCAGCGATAGTCGGGACGACGAGAACAATGGCGGACGATGCCGGTCGGCTGAATCAGGTCTTTGCCGAGACCAGCTTCCTTTACGGCTCCAATGCCGCCTTTATTGAAGGTCTGCATGAGAAGTGGGCCACGGACCCGGGCTCGGTTTCGGCCGAATGGCGGGCATTTTTCGACCAGCTGAAAGACAATGCTGCAGCCGTCACGGCCTCGGCGAACGCGGGGGGCTGGGGTCGCAAGGGCGCAGCCGAGCCCACCGAAGAGACCGGTGTCTTCGATGGCCGCTGGCCTGAGGCCAAGCCGGTCGCGGCCAAGGCGGGGGCCCGGGCCGATCAGGCGGCCGCGGCCAAGGCGACGGGGCCTGCCGACGTCAATAGTGAAGTGATCCGGGCTGCAGCCCATGATTCGATCCGGGCCTTGATGCTGATTCGCGCCTATCGGGTTCGCGGGCATCTGCAGGCGACGCTCGATCCCCTAGGGATCGAGCAGCCGGTCGAGAACCCTGAACTGACGGCTGAATTCTATGGGTTCTCAGGTCCTGACCTGGATCGCCCGATCTTCCTTGATGGCGTGCTTGGCCTCCAGACCGGCACGATCCGCCAGGTTATGGACCTGCTGCGGCGCACCTACTGTGGAAACATCGGCATCCAGTACATGCACATTGCCGAGCCTGAGGAGAAGTCCTGGCTGCAGCAGCGGTTTGAGGGGCCAGACAAGTTCGAGGCCAATGCCTTCACCAAACAGGGCAAGATCGCCATCCTCAACAAGCTGATCGAGGCCGAGGGCTTTGAACGGTTCCTGCACAAGCGTTTCCCGGGCACCAAGCGTTTCGGGCTCGATGGCGGTGAGGCCATGGTTCCGGCCCTGGAGCAGGTGATCAAGCGCGGCGGCAATCTCGGCGTTGACGAAATCGTCCTGGGCATGGCCCACCGCGGGCGCCTGAACGTCCTCGCGGCCGTTATGGGCAAGCCTTACAAGGTCATCTTCCACGAGTTCCAGGGCGGTTCAGCCGTCCCTTCGGACATCGAGGGATCGGGTGACGTCAAATATCATATGGGTGCCTCCTCCGACCGCGAGTTCGACGGTAACAAGGTCCATCTGTCGCTGACAGCCAACCCCTCCCACCTCGAGATCGTCAACCCGGTGGTTCTGGGCAAGGCCCGGGCCAAGCAGGCCTTCGATATCCGTGAGGCCAATGCGGGTCTGCCGGAATCGCAATGGGTCCTGGACCGTTCCAAGGCCATGCCGCTCTTGATCCATGGCGATGCGGCCTTTGCGGGTCAGGGCGTGGTGGCCGAATGCTTCGCCCTCATGGGTCTAAAGGGCTACCGAACCGGCGGGACGATGCATTTCGTCATCAACAACCAGATCGGTTTTACCACCTCTCCACGAAACTCGCGCTCATCTCCCTACCCATCGGACGTGGCGCTGATGGTTCAGGCCCCGATCTTCCATGTGAACGGTGATGACCCCGAGGCCGTGGTCTTCGCTGCCAAGGTTGCCACTGAATACCGTCAGAAGTTCAACAAGGACGTTGTGGTAGACATGTTCTGCTACCGTCGGTTTGGACACAATGAGGGTGATGACCCCACCTTCACCCAGCCGGTCATGTATGCCAAGATTCGGGCTCAGCCCTCGACGCGCGAGATCTATTCCCGGCGACTGGTCGAGGAGGGTGTCCTCACCCAGGCTGATGTCGAAGCCGAAATCACGCGCTTTGAAGCCTGGCTCGACGAGCAGTTTGAAGCGGGCAAGACCTTCAAGGCAGACAAGGCCGATTGGCTTGACGGACAGTGGCAGGGCCTTGCTGCCCCTCTCGAGGAGACAAAAGGGGAAACGGGAGTTGCCCTTGAGAAGCTGAAGGATCTCGGTCACAGGCTGACGACGGTTCCCAACAGCATCGATATGCACAAGACGCTCAAGCGCGTCATTGACGGTCGTCGCGAGAGCATAGACAGCGGTCAGAACCTTGACTGGGCGACGGCCGAAAGCCTTGCCTTCGCCAGCCTCGTTGATGAGGGTTTTCCTGTCAGGCTCTCGGGGCAGGATTCTGTTCGTGGGACCTTCTCACAGCGCCACTCAGGGATCATCGACCAGACCACTGAGGAGCGATACATCCCGCTCAACAATCTGCGCGAAGGCCAGGCTCAGTTCGAAGTCATCGATTCGGCCCTGTCCGAAGAAGCCGTGCTCGGTTTCGAGTACGGCTACTCCCTGACCGATCCCAAGACCCTGGTCCTATGGGAGGCCCAGTTCGGCGATTTCGTGAACGGTGCCCAGGTGGTCATTGACCAGTTCATCTCATCAGGCGAGCGCAAGTGGCTGCGCATGAGTGGTCTGACGATGTTGCTGCCGCACGGTTATGAAGGCCAGGGACCCGAGCATTCGTCGGCCCGCCTCGAGCGCTTCCTGCAGCAGTGTGCCGAGGACAACATGCAGGTAGCCAACTGCACGACGCCGGCGAACTATTTCCACATTCTGCGCCGTCAGATGCACAGGTCGTTCCGCAAACCCCTGATCCTGATGACGCCGAAGTCGCTCCTGCGTCACAAGAAGGCGGTTTCCAATCTCAGTGAGCTGGCTGAGGGGTCATCCTTCCATCGTGTACTTCACGATGATGCCCAGACACGGCCAGAGGTTTCCGGGATCAAGATCAAGGCAGACAAGGACATTCGTCGCGTCATCCTCTGCTCGGGCAAGGTCTATTATGATCTTCTCGACGCGCGTGAGCAGAAGGCCAAGGCGGGAGAGAAGGGGGCAGACGATGTCTATATCCTTCGCCTCGAGCAGTTTTATCCGTGGCCGATCAAATCTCTTTCGACCGAGCTGTCCCGCTTCCCCCAGGCCGAACTCGTCTGGTGCCAGGAAGAGCCCAAAAACATGGGCGGATGGACCTTCGTTGACCCCTGGCTCGAGCTGACGCTTGAGAAGCTGAACGTGAAGTCCAAGCGTGCCCGCTACGTCGGTCGGCCAGGGTCTGCCTCGACCGCTGCCGGTCTGATGAGCCGGCACCTGCGCGAACTGGCAGCCTTTACGACAGAAGCCTTCGCCTGACGCTGACAACACCACTCCGAACGCCTAGACTGAACGAACACAAGAAAGCCCGGACCCCGACATGGCCGATATCCTGACCCCCGCCCTGGGCGAATCCGTTTCCGAGGCGACCATCGCCAAGTGGAGCAAGGCCGTTGGCGATGCGGTCAGGAAGGACGAGGTTCTGGTTGAACTCGAGACGGACAAGGTCTCTCTGGAGGTCGTGGCACCCGCCGACGGTACGCTCAGTGATATCCACTTTGCCGAAGGCGATACGGTAACGCCGGGCGCCGTACTCGGATCGGTCAGCGAGGGAGGCAGTGCTGCCAAGCCGGCCTCCACGAAAGCCCCTGCAGCGGCTCCTGCCGCAGCTGTGCCGGCCGCCGCCGTTGGAGCAACCGCAGGTGAAACGGCTGACATCGCCGTTCCCACGATGGGCGAGAGCGTGGCTGAGGGCTCCATGGGCAAGTGGCTCAAGAAGAGCGGCGATGCCGTCAAGAAGGATGAGCTTCTGGTCGAGATCGAGACCGACAAGGTTGCCGTGGAAGTCTCGGCACCGGCCGACGGCGTCCTGACCATCCTCGCGGACGAAGGTTCGACAGTTACGCCGGGCCAGAAAATCGGTTCGGTTTCGGGTTCGGGGGGCGCGGCGGTTGCGGCCAGTGCGGTCCCTGCGGTTGCCGCTCCCGTCGCCGAGTCCAAGGCCCAGAGCACAAACCTATCGCCTGCTGTCCAACGCGTCGTCAGCGAGAACAATCTGGATCCGAAGTCGATTGCAGCGACAGGTCCAAAGGGAAATATCACCAAGGGGGATGCATTGGCTGCCATCGGCTCCGTAGCCCAGACACCGGCCTCAGCGCCTGCAGCGCCACAGGCTCCGCGGGTAGATCAGCCGCGCGAAGAGAGGGTCAAGATGACCCGCCTGCGCCAGACGATTGCCCGTCGTCTGAAGGAATCCCAGAATACGGCCGCCCAGCTGACCACGTTCAACGAGGTGGACATGACCAATGTCATGGCCCTGCGCGCAGCCTACAAGGACGTCTTCGAAAAGCGCCATGGTGTGAAGCTGGGCTTCATGTCGTTCTTCACCAAGGCGGTTGTTGCGGCCCTTAAGGAGATTCCGGCGGTCAATGCCGAGATCGACGGCACCGACATCATCTATAAGAACCACTATGACATCGGCGTTGCCGTTGGCACCGAGAAGGGCCTTGTGGTTCCAGTCCTGCGTGACGCAGACCTTCTGTCCCTTGCCGGGATCGAAAAAGGCATCGGCGAGCTGGGCAAGGCCGCAAGGGATGGCAATCTCACGCTTGACCAGCTGCAGGGTGGGACCTTCACCATCACAAACGGCGGCACCTACGGCTCCCTGATGTCGACGCCGATCCTGAATGCCCCGCAGTCGGGTATCCTGGGCATGCACAATATCGTCCAGCGTCCGATGGCCGTGAACGGCGAGGTCAAGATCCGTCCGATGATGTATGTGGCTCTGAGCTACGATCATCGTATCGTAGACGGCAAGGAGGCTGTGACCTTCCTGGTTCGGGTCAAGGAACTGCTTGAAGATCCGCAACGGGCGCTTCTGGATCTGTAGTCGAGCAGGGCGGTCTATAGCCCTGCACGTCCTGGGCCCGGTGTGGCGACGAGCGGCGGCTGTAGTGTAACGGCCACTGATGGCTGAACTCGCAGTCGCGCCTTATCTGTTCAACGTCTTGGCACACCCAACCTGTGGTTCTCTTGGGTCTATGGACTGTGCTGCCCGCCTGCGGATTCTATTGTTGTCCCGCCCCCGGTCCTGTCCGGCGGGTCACCAGCACCAAATCCTTGCTTTCCGTGGCATTCAGGATCGTCGGTGAGTAGGAGCCTCTCTCGAACCCGATTCTCGGCAGCTCTGGCCAAGGTTCGTAATGTCGAAAGGCAGGTCTAATGGCGATCTTGCCCAAGTCGATGGGCCTCTGTCTCCAGCATCACCTTCAGTGGATCTAGGTCCATTGCCGCGCCCCATACCAAGGTTGCATCGACACCAAAATAGTCATGGCTAGCAAAATTTCTAAACGTGGCCATAGCGCGCCAGGGAATGTGCGCATGGCGAGATTTGAGGTCCTCAGGAAGCTTCTTGCAGGTCTCTCCAATCATCGCCAAACGTTAAGTGAGCGCGTCGTAGGCTTCTGAACTGCGAGAAAAATCCTCAAAGGACCGGTTCTCAAGCGACTCCTCGACCCTAGAGATCAACAGGGCCAGATCGTCCAGGGTATCTGCTGTGCTCGCCATTAGAAAACCTGCACCATCTCCAACTCTACCCTAGCCCTTACCCTGGGTCGGAGCCCCTTGCGCGAAACGAGATCAACTTTAGCATTCAGACTATCGCTTAGCTCAAGCATGAGGCTGGCCTGGTCGAACAAGGTAAACTTCTTTGTTGGATCATACTCGAACAACAGGTCGAGGTCGGACCTCTCCCCGGCTTCACCGCGCGCTGTTGAGCCGAACAGATAAAGTCCGGTGACCCCACGCTCCCGGAATCGCTTTTCAAAGGGCCTTAGCCTTGCAAGGGCAACGTTCCGTTCCATTGGATTTTTCTGACACGGGATTGTCAGGCCTACAAGCTAAGGGTCAATGCCGCTCTGCAGTAGAGGTCGAGGCTTATGAGAGCAAAATTGCATCATTCTATATGAGCTTCCGGCGAGTTGTTTGATGGCCGATGTTGCCGTCACTCAGCCCCTGAGTTCAAATTGTGATGGGAGCGTGTACTCGACGTCGATTTGTTCGGCCTCATGAATAGATAGTGATGAAAGCCGCTTCGATCTGATTTTTGCCTGGAACTGCCCTTGTCCCTGGTGGAGAGTGAAGCTCTCTTTTTACCGTCTTGAGCCAACGGAGGGCAGGTCAAGTGAGCCTGGTCGAGTTCGCCCGCTACCCCGATGTTTGCGAAGCTGATCTGGCGGCGGCCTTTCTGGAAGCGCACGGCATTCGCGTTGCGGTCACGGAACGTTATCAGACTACGCTGGACCCGCTCATGCAGAGAGCGCTTGGCATACGCATACTCGGGTCTCCTGCACACATCGAGGCTGCGCGGTTGCTTCTCGCCCGAGTTCAGGCTGGGGAATTTGCCAGTGAAGAGAACGACGACATCGAAGCGGTAGAACCGGGTCCCCGGGTCACTACCACGCTCATGGCGCTAGCGAGCTTTGCGCTTGAAGGGTTTTGGGGCAACAGCCTTCCCCGAAGACTCCGCGCGCCTGCCTGGCAGGGGATGCTTCTGACAACAGCGTTTCTGGGGGTGGTCTTTGCCCTTGTGGCTTACGTTCGCGAGCTCGTCGTCAATCCACCCTGATCCCTGTTTTTGCGGGACATCCAAGGGCTGCAAGGACGGCCTCTGTATCCGAGCCGAGTGCGGGCGGTGGACGATCATAGCTTACGGGTGTTTTGGAGAGCCGGATCGGGGAGGCCACACTGCGCACCTTGGAGGAAAGGTCCTGTCTCTCTTGCGAAACGACGAGTTGCCGATGAATGGCCTGTGGTTCCTCAAAGACCTTGTCGAGGGTATTTACAGGACCGCAGGGGACACTGGCGCTCTCCAGCGCCGTCATCAGACCCGACATGCTGAAGTCCCCTGTGCGGTTGGAAATCAGCGCATTCAGAGATTGGCGGTTGGCAATTCGCGCGGCGTTTGTGGCAAAGCGCTCGTCCTCGCCCAACTCCGGCACGCCAAGGGATCGGCACAGGGCGCGGTATTGACCATCATTGCCTACGGCTATGATGACTGAACCATCCGTGCACGGAAAAGGTTGATAAGGAACAAGATTAGGGTGGCTATTGCCCATCCTTGTGGGCGTCTGGCCACTGACAAAATAGTTGGAGGCCTGGTTGGCCAGAATACTGGCCGCGACATCGAACAGGGCCACATCGATATGCTGACCCTCTCCGGTGGAGCGGGCATGAAGGAGGGCGGCCAGTATGGCGCTCGTGGCGGTCATGCCCGTGAACAGGTCTATAACAGCCACACCGGTGCGCATGGGTTCCGAACCCGGGTCGCCCTCTGCCTGTCCGGTGATCGACATCAGCCCACCCATCGCCTGGACCATGTAGTCATAGCCTGGGCGACCGGCATCGGGTCCGTCCTGACCGAAGCCGGTGATGGAGCAGTAGACCAGCTTGGGATTGAGAGCCGAGAGGCTGGCGTAGTCGAGGCCATAGCGAACTAGGCCTCCAGTCTTGAAATTCTCGACGACTATGTCGCTCTGGAGGGCCAGTTTTCGAACGACATCGGCCCCTTCTGGGGTGGCAATATCAAGGGCGACGGACTTCTTGCCTCGGTTGGCGGCCATGAAATAGGCCGCATCCCCTCGGGAACCGTCCGTTGTTTCAGTAAAAGGGGGGCCCCAGGAGCGGGTGTCATCGCCTGTCTCGGGGCGTTCGATCTTGATGACCTCAGCTCCGAGATCGGCCAGGGTCTGGGTGGCCCACGGTCCGGCCAGGACACGGGAGAGATCAAGAACGCGTACGCCGCGCAAGGGGCCTGTGGCTTGGGTCATGGCCTCTTCAGTAACGCGTTGGCACCCTTGCGAGAAGGCATCCAGATAGCCTCCGCGGTTTCGACCTTCAGAAGGCTGGCGCGAGGGCCCCGCCGGTCAGGTGGCCCGGCGAGGCTCTCACGCGGCGAGCACGGCTTTGCGGATCATCAGTGCCGGCGTGCCCCTACCCGTTCGGCCCGATCTGTTCTAAACCGGGCAAAGAACAGGGGTTAGATCATACATCGCGTCACGTTCCGCCGATGGCCCCGCACAACCCGGGATAAACGCATGGCCGACGGTGCCTCCACAACACAGCAGACTTTCAAATGGGACGATCCGTTCGATCTCGCCGGACGTCTGACCGAAGACGAGCGGGCCATCCAGGAGGCGGCGCGAAGCTATGCCCGTGACCAGCTCCTGCCGCGGGTGGTTGCAGCCTTCCGTGACGAGACGTTTGATCGTTCGATCATGACCGAGATGGGCCAGATGGGCTTTCTTGGGGCGACCCTGCCCGAACAGTATGGCGGCTCTGGTGTCAGCCATGTGGCCTATGGACTGATCGCGCGTGAGATCGAGGCCGTTGACAGTGGCTATCGTTCGGCCATGAGCGTCCAGTCCTCGCTGGCCATGTACCCGATCTATGCCTTCGGATCGCAAGAACAGAAAATGCGCTTCCTGCCCCGTATGGCGGCGGGTGAGCTGGTGGGGTGCTTTGGGCTGACCGAGGCGGATGGCGGTTCAGATCCGGCGTCCATGAAGACCCATGCCGTTCCTGTTGACGGAGGCTACCGCCTCAATGGAGGCAAGTACTGGATCACCAACTCCCCGATCAGCGACCTGGCCATTGTTTGGGCCAAGCTGGACGGGGTCATCCGCGGCTTCATTGTGGAGAGGGGATTTGAGGGTTTCACAACCGGCAAGATCGGCGACAAGCTGTCGCTTCGGGCCTCCATAACCGGTGACATCGGCCTCAATGATGTCTTCGTGCCTGAAGCCAACCTTTTGCCGGGTGTGAAGGGATTGCGCGGACCGTTCTCATGCCTGAACAAGGCCCGCTATGGCATTGCATGGGGAGCGATGGGGGCTGCCGAGTTCTGCTTCCATGCCACACGCGACTATGTCGGCGAGCGCATGCTGTTTGGCCGCCCCCTGTCCAGTCGCCAGCTTGTGCAGAAGAAGCTGGCCGACATGCAGACGGAGATTTTCCTGGGGTTTGAGGGGGCGCTGGCGCTAGGTCGTTTGCTGGATCAGGGGGCCTGGGTGCCCGAAACGATTTCAATGATGAAGCGAAACAACTGCGGCAAGGCCCTGGCCATTGCACGCGAGTGCCGCGACATGCATGGCGGCGCGGGCATTACCGGAGAACTTCATGTTATGCGCCATGCCATGAACCTGGAAACGGTCAATACCTACGAGGGTGCCCACGATGTGCATGCCCTCATATTGGGCCGGGCCATCACAGGTGAAAGCGCCTTCTAGCCAGGCTGGACCCAGACGATTCAGGTCACGGCTGAACCCCGACGCCCACTGACGATATCCTGCGGTCCGGGGCCGGGCTCCCTGGCCCAGTCTGTCCGATCACCGGTCTTCGGGTTTCGGTTCCGGCGGGGGCTCGGTGGGGCGTGAGCCGGTGTAGACTTCTGGAACATAGAGGCCCGTGACGACGCGGGTCAGAAAGCCCGCAGGCTGGATTCGCGCACCGAAACCCGCGCACGGGTCTGGGTCCGGGATTGCGCGGGCAGGCCGCTTGGGTTCGGAAACGACTTCCCTGACCGCGTTTCCGAACGGCTTGGCCAGCTGCATCGCATCACCGACACGAGAGAGTGACGGCGTATCGGTCCCCACCACATTGGCGTTGCGCGCCCAGGCCAGGGCGGCAAGCTGTCGCCCGTCGGGTCCGAGGAGTTCAGCTTCAGCGGCCAGTCCCCCGGTCGAGCCCGGCACACGCAGTGTCCCTGGCCCTGGAATAAAGGCATTGGCCACAGCGGAGACGCCAGAGGCGGCCTGACCGGTCGGGATGACGTCTGCGATACCGATCCGAAGGCGCGCGGACCCGATTGGCGTGGTTGCCAGGCTGAAGCGCTCACTGACTTCATAGCAGACCTGGCGGTCGACCTCCCTGAGGATCTGGGCGCGCTCGGCGGGGTTGAGTGCACGGTCTGCGCCGCTCAGCATGACCGCAGGTTCGATGTAGATGCTTTCCAGACCGCTGAGCGCCGTATCATCG
>JBFZCB010000153.1:0-11324 GCA_041308165.1 Caulobacterales bacterium | reverse complement strand
CCCCAGCGCCCTATCTGGCGCCTTCAACTCCGGCCACACCCACTTCCTTTCCGACAGCCCAGGACCCTGCGCCTCTTGATAAACTCAAGGCTGCCGAAGTCACCGGCGCGGCGCGACACGTTTACTCCCTTGCCGGACTGGGATCGGTACTCTGGGTCGGCGGGGTAGCGGCACTTGCAGCCTATGAGATCGGAGCGGCTGCAAGCGCGATCGATCCCCTACGGATAGCCATCTATGCTCTACTGGCGCTGGCCCCGGTTGGTCTGGCCATCCTGCTGGCCCACGCCGTTCGTCAGGGCGCTGGCCTGGCTGCAGAAACCCGCCGGGCGCGTGGCCTGGCTCAAGCGCTTGTCGCCCCTACTGCCCTGGCCGCACAGCAGACAGGACAGGTTCTGCAGACGCTGCGCATGGATATTGACCAGGCCAGTCTGGCTGCAGACAAGGCCCGCAAAGACATGACCCTGCTTCGCGAGGCCCTGGCTGACGAAACCCGTCGCCTAAATGAAGCTGCGGCCACAGCCAACCAGACTGCACAAAAACTCTCTGAGGCCCTCGGCCGCGAGCGCGAGGAGATGCTGTCCCTTGGCGTTCAACTGAACACCCAGTCTGAAACCGTTCTCAACTCTGTGGAACGCCAGTCCAGGATGATTGTGGATGCCTCGGACCTGGCCCAGACCCAGTTGCGCGAAGCAGAGGCTGCGCTTGCGGCGCGTGCTGCAGATCTGGCTGCGGCTGCAGTTGAGGCCCAGGATGCTGCGCGCCTGGCTGCCGACGATCTGGCCCGCCAGACGCTTCGCCTTGAGAATGCCGGATCGGGCGTGACCGAGCAGATTCAATCGGTCGAGGAAGGTCTGGGACAGCAAAGGGCTGCGCTCGTTTCAGCGGCCTATGCCCTGCGAACAGAGCAGGAAGACTTCTCTGCTCAGGTGGAAAGCCAGCGCGCGCAGTTGATTGCCCAGGTCGACATGACGCGGACCGTAACAGGGACCCTGGACGAGACAGCGTCCCAATCGGCCGACACAATCCGCGATCTTGTGGAAGCCGTCACGGATCAGTTCCGTGCCCTTATGGACATGTCCCAGCGCGAAGCCGATGGCTTCGATGCAGCAACCCGGGTTGCTCTGGATCGCTTCGAAGCCCTTGCGGCAGAAGCCCGTGATACTCTCGTGGAGGAAACGCGACGAGCTCTGGCCACTATGCAGGCCACAGCGGAGCAGGCGCGACTTGAATCCATGGACGCCGCTCATCAGGCCCAACTCCGTGCTGACCGTCTTGGCGAAGCCCTATTCAATGCCGCCCAGAAAGCCGACAAGGCTGCTGATGACCGCATAGAGGATGCCCGGCGTATCGTCTCCCAGACCGCTGATCTCGTTGACGCGGCTGGAGAGAATGCCGTTGAGCGCCTGCAGCGCACCATGGATCGCATGACCCGTGCCCTTGCGGACATCGAAGGCGCTGTGGTGGAGATGGACGAACGTTCGGCCCGTATGCCTGAAGAGGCCCGCCTGCGTGCCGGTGAAGTCCAGGCCACTGTCGAGAACGGACTTGCGGCCCTGGCTGCTGCCTCGCGAAGGGCGGCCGAGGAAACCGAGGCCCTCGACCTTGCCTTCCAAGAGCGGGTTCGGCGCAATTACGACATGTTGACGGATGCCGTAAGGCTTATGGGCGTCGTGTCGGGCGAGAGCGCCAACACGCGCAGAAGCGAAGCCACGCCTCAACCCTTGGAAGTCGAAGACAGGCCCAATCGCAGACCTCGATCGCCAGAATCCGCCGATACAGGCTTGCGGGGTCGCCTGCGACCCGAGCCGGTTGAGGATGAGTTCAGCATCCGTCCTGCACCGCCTGCGTCGCGCGGTCCCGCGGCCAGTCCACCTCCGATGGGGTGGAACGATCTCGTCAATGATGAGGCGCCATCGCGGCCGGCTCCGCCCTCCAGAGCATCACGTGAGCCCCCCCCTTCGCAGGCCGAAGCGGAAGCCATGGCCGAGAGGATCACAGTGGCAATACGAAGAATGGGCGTGGACCCGAACGCCCTTCTGCCCCGATCACGGGTGGAAGAGGCCGCTGGAGCCTTTGCAGCCCGGGATCCAGAGCGCGCTCGCCAGATCGTCCGCCGCATCGCGCCAGCCGCTGTTCGCAGTGTTTCGCGACGCGTCCTCAGCGATCCGGAACTCAGGACAGATTGCGAACTCTATGTGCGCACGTTCGCTCGTATTCTGGAGAGCCATGGTCGCGATGGACAGGCGATCCTGGGCCAGCTGGGCACAGATCCGGGACGATCGTTCCTTCTGCTCGATGCCGCAGTCGGGGACCTGGGCTGACCTGCCTTTGGAAGTAACTGCGGTTTTTGATCTTGACTGCAGGCTGCGATTGAAGACACGGTGAACCTGCGTCACATCTTCGTCATATTCGACCAGCAGGGCTCATGCTTGCCTCCACCGAGTTAGCGATCGATCGCAGACCATCCATAGTGATCTGTACCTATGATGCTGATGAAGGCAGCTGGGATGCAATAGAAGATCTTTCGGGGGCTGTTTGGAACCCGGTAGGTGCCCGAACGATACCGGTTCCAGCCGATGCGCCTGTTCGGCTCGCCGAGCGCCTCAACGAACATTTGCGAGCTTCCGACTGTCGGGCTGTTCTTCTGGTTGGCAGGACCAATAACTCTGACGGGTTCCTGATCCAGATGCGGGCTCCGAACCGAACACTGGATGGCACGGGCAGACTTAATCGCACCGGCCCCGCCATCGCCCGCACGACAGCTCCTGTCGCTGAAATGGTGCGGGCGATGAAGGACGCAGGGCTTTGTGCCAATGCCAGTTCTCTGGAAGAAGAAGATGCAGGCAGCTTTCTGCTCTACAGCATTTTGACTAGCCTGCCTGACGACACTGATGCTCCTGCGATTGCCCTTCTGCGTGCACCCGTCGGGACCCGTCAGGATACGCTAGACAAGGGCGTGAGGGCCGCTGCAGCCGCTATTGCCAGACACCTCTCTCCCCTGCCCCGTTCCCGGCCCCACTGATACCCGTTCAACCGAGCCGGGCCTTCACGGCTCGCATGATCAGCAGACCAAAGGCCCCGCAGGCGGCGAGGCCGGCCCTAGCCAGATACCCCCCCAAGCCCACAGTATCGTAAAGCGGCCCCGCCGCCAGTGTTGCCAGGCCAATGAGGACACCTGCGGAAAGAACCGACAGAAGGGTCTGGGCTGCTGTCTGACTATCGGGATCAGAGAGCTGGGAGGCGAGCTGAACGGCTGCCAGAAACGTTGCGGCAAAGGTCAGGGCATGCAGGGCCTGAAGGGGCCAGAGTATCCATAGTGGCGGTGCCAGGGACAGGGCGACCCAGCGCACTATGCCGGCAGCAGATCCCACCGCCAACAGGGTCAGAGGCCCTATTCCCCTTGCCCTGCGCCAGGGCTCGACCCACCACATGAAGGCAATCTCAACCACAACTGAAAAGGCCCAGAGCAAACCGATCTGGGCCTCTGTGATACCTTGAGCCTTCCAGACAATGGCTGAAAAACCGTAGTAGAAGGCATGGCTCGACTGGACACAGCCTGCGGCCAGCATGGCCGCCATGAACAAGGGATCTCGAGCCAGCTTGCCAAGACCCATAAAGCGATCGCGCCTGCGGGTCGGAGCGCCGTCAGTTACGGGTTCGGCAGGCAATAGCCAGATCGCTGAGGCCGCCATGGCAATGCCGGCGATGACGATCCAGATCAGCACGGCATCTATGCTGGTGCGCGTCAAAAGGGCGCCCATGATGATATTGGCCCCGACAAAGGCCGCTGAGCCGCAGCCCCGGGGAAAGGCAAATGAAAATCCATGACGGTTTGCCAACCTGACCGTCATGGCGTCCGTCAGGGGGATCATGGCCGCAGAGGTTGTTGCGGCAATGAACCAGAAGAACGCCCAGCCCCAGAAGGCTTCAGCAAGCCCCGTTAGCGCATAGGCCAGCGCACTGATGAGCGCCAATATGGCGAGTGCCGTCCTTCTATAGCGAAAGCCGTCTGCCCAGACGGCAATGAGGGGACCCGTTACCAGCCTGCCAAGCATGGGGGCGGCCAGAAGCATGCCGATCGTGGCCCCATCCAGACCCTTGGAATAGAACCAGAGTCCCGCAAACGGCAGGGCCACGCCGTTGGCACCGAACAGCAGTACGAATTGGAGCGCCATGCGCCGTGACGAATCCATATCTCTGGATAGCAGACGTGGAAGTCCCGGTGCGCTAGTTTGATGACCATGACCACGAACAGAGCGCTTGTATTTGCCAGTTGTCTGGGTGGTGCCCTGTCGGTGGCCTTAGGGGCCTTTGCTGCCCACGGCGCAGAGCCGGAACTTAAGGCACTTCTGACAACAGGAAGTCACTATCTCATACTCCACGCCCTGTTCGCCCTGGCCTGTGCGACCTGGCGATACCCTGACCGTCTAGTCACAGCCGCAGGGTGGCTTGCCCTTTCTGGTGGCCTTATCTTTTGTCTGTCTCTGGTCGCACTAGGCCTGACGGGGATTACCCGCCTGGGGGCAATCACGCCGATCGGTGGCCTGATGATGATTGTCGCTTGGCTTTTTGTTGCCTTTGCAGCATTCCGGACACGTAGTGTTTTCTTGTGACCCGTCGTCCGTGAGCGTTGAACCCTATGGCTTTTAAGCCCCCCGAGGCGCTTCGGCGCGAACTCTACCCGGAAGTCGAAGCCTTTGCGTCGGGATGGATGCCAACGGGTGACGGCAACCAGATCTATTATGAGGAATGCGGAAACCCCCAGGGCAAGCCCGTCGTCGTCCTGCACGGAGGGCCGGGGGGTGCCGTGAACCCGGGGATGCGCCGCTACTTCGACCCGGCCAGATACCGCATCATTCTGTTCGACCAGCGAGGCTGTGGCCGCTCCACACCCAACGCTGCCGAAACGGATCTTTCCGATAATACGACGTGGACCCTCATTGAGGATATCGAGCGGCTGCGCGAGCGCTGTGGAATCGACAGATGGGCCGTTTTTGGGGGCTCCTGGGGCTCTACCCTGTCCTTGGCCTACGCCATCACCCATCCTGAGAGATGCTCGGCACTTCTGCTACGGGGCATATTCCTGCTGCGCAGGAAGGAACTTCTCTGGTTCTACCAGGAGGGGGCGTCCATGCTCTATCCTGATGCTTGGGAACGTTTCATCGAACCCATACCCGAGAGCGAGCGTGGCGACCTGATGGCGGCCTATTACCGTCGCTTGACAGGACCGGACCAGGCTGAGCGCGAGCGCTGTGCAATCGCCTGGTCCACTTGGGAAGGCGAGACCGTAAGCGTCGATGGCCCCAGTGCCTGCCCTGACAAGTTTGCAGATCCCGAGTTTGCCGTGGCGTTCGCGCGCATCGAATGCTGGTACTTCGTGAACGGGGGATTCTTCCCCACCGAGAACTGGATCCTCGATAATATTCGCCGGATTCGAGACATCCCCTGCTGGATTGCCCAGGGTCGCTTTGATGTTGTGACCCCCATGACCAGCGCCTGGGACCTGCACAAGGCATGGCCAGAGGCACAGCTTGACGTCATCCCGGATGCTGGCCATGCCTCGTCTGAGCCAGGCATCGTTGACAGCCTGGTCCGAGCCGGTGACTGGGCTGCCGGGCTCTGATCACCAAAGACTGACGACCCGGCCGAAGCCGACAGCCCCAGGAAACAGGCCCCTCGCAGGAAAAGGAACGGGCGCGCTGCCAGCTGGTCCACAGACACCGGTCTTGACCCTGCGCTCAACCGGCCAGGACGCCCGACAATAGTCCATGAAGCGGGCAACGATTGGCAGCAGCCAATCCCATCAAGTCAAAGCCCGCGTGCGGGGTATATAGCCTGGGCGAAGCGTTGCACGGCCTAGAATAGTCCCTGGACCTTGGGCAGCTCAGTGTAGCGGTGCACACGCATGGCCAGGATGAAACCAAATCCCACCATGATGGTCATCATCGAGGACCCCCCATAGGAGAGCAGCGGCATCGGGATACCCACGACCGGTGCCAGTCCCATAACCATGGCACCGTTGATGAGAACAAAGAGTGCAAAATAGGACGTCATGCCGGCTGCACCTATCCGGCCGAAATGACTGTGCGACAGAGAGGCAATACGCAGACAAATCAGAATGATGCCCGCATAACATGCCAGGACGAAACAGGAGCCCACAAAGCCGAACTCCTCAGCGACGGTTGCAAAGATAAAATCTGTGTGGCGCTCTGGCAAAAACTCCAGCTGGCTTTGACTGCCAAGCCCATACCCCTTGCCCAGAAGCCCTCCCGATCCAAGAGCGATTTTTGACTGGATGATGTTGTAGCCCGTGCCTGATGGATCACTCTCTGGATTCAGGAAGGTCAGCACGCGGTTGCGCTGATAGTCGTGCATGCCGAACATGACAAAGGGTGGGATGATGGCCAGGGCCGCAATCCCGAGGGACGTGATGATGCGCCAACTCAGCCCCGCCATGAACATCACTGCGGCACCGGTCAGGCCAATGATCATGGCGGACCCGAGATCGGGCTGCTTGGCAATCATGAGAAAGGGCAGACCGATCATCGCCGCAGGAAAAACCAGCTTCCAGTGCCAGCGTGCTTCCTCGGCCGTATGCGTATGGTACCAACGCGCCAGTGCAAGCACGAGCCCGATCTTGATGAACTCTGCAGGCTGGATGCGGATAAAGCCCAGATTGAGCCAATTCTTGGCTCCCCCCGCAGTGTATCCCAGCGGAGTAAACTCGATCAAAAGTACCAGCAGCATCAGGAAGGCATAAAGGGGATAGGCCGAACGCAGCCACCATCTTGGATGGACCATTGCCAGAGCGACCATCACGAACAACATACCCGTAAAACGCACGAGGTGGTTGATGGCCCAGGGACGCCACTCCGAACCCGCAACCGAGTAGAGCATGGCCGTCCCGGTCAGGGCGATCAGACTGATCAGACCCACAAGACGCCAGTCCACCTCGGCGATCTTCGTCGAAAGACGATCCCGTTCTCCAGGCCTTGTTAGGGCAGAAGACGTCATTGGGACACTCCAGGCGGAACCCCAGCCGTCGATGGTTCAGCTTGGTCTGGCCTCGCCTCTGTAGTCTGACCCTCGGCAGGAACAGCCCCTGTCAAGTTTTGGTCCGGGGTCGCATCGGCAAAGCCTGACTGTTCAATCCGCTGACGGATCTCGGGATCCTTGAGGAGCGCCACCCTCATGACCTCCCGGGCGCGCGGCGCGCCAGCCGTGCCGCCTCCCAGCCCGCCATGCTGCACGATCACCGAAACCGCATATCTGGGATTATCGATGGGAGCGTAGGCGATAAAGAGGTTATGATCCTTCTGGGCCCAGGGTCGACCCGCACCCTTACGTGAGCCCGCCCCGTAGTTCTGCGCCTGAGCCGTTCCGGTCTTTCCAGCCATACGAACGGGTCCCAATCCCAGCTGGCTGTTTCTAAAGGCCGTACCCCCCGCTTCCGTAACTGCCTCCATGCCTTCACGGATGACCTGCATCATCCCGGCATCATAAGGCAGGTCCTCGAACACGGCACCCGCCTGCTGCTCGATCCCTCCTATGGACTTGATCAATCGGGGCGTAACGGCCTTGCGTCCGTTGGCAAGGCGGGCTGTGAATACGGCAAGCTGAAGCGCATTGACCGAAAGGGCCCCCTGGCCAATGGCATAGCTTGGCGTTTCGCCCGGATACCATTTGCCGTCACCCCGAACGGGATTCTCCCGGCGCCATGTCGTATCCGGAACCAGCCCCGGCTTCTGACCACCGATACCGATGTCAAAGGTTTGCCCGAACCCCATGGAACGCGCCACCTCGGCTATGGCATCCGGCCCCATCTCGGTGGCTACCGTCATGAAATAGACGTTGCACGAGTTTTTGATCGCGGCCCTCAGGTCCTGCGCGCCATGTACGCCCAGGCAGGCAAACCTGCGCCCGAGATAGAAGCCGCCCGTGCAGACGATACGTCTGTCGGGGTCAACGCCTCGCATAAGTGCTGCCAGTCCAACCACGGGCTTGAACGTGGAACCGGGTGCGAAAGTACCGGTCAGGGCCTTGTCGAGAAGGGGACGCCGCTCATAGTCAGCCAGGGCACGATAAACGCGTGTGGGTACACCACTGACAAAAAGGTTCGGGTCAAAGGACGGTGACGAGACCATGGCTAGGATGTCGCCAGTGCGTACATCCATGACAACGCACCCACCCGCTTCTTCCCCGAAGACTTCAAGAGCCCGGTTCTGGACATCAGCATCCAGCGTAAGGACGACGTCATCACCCGGAACAGGCTTGCGCGAGCCGGCCAGGTCCTCTGCAACAACCCTTCCCCTGGCATCGACCTCAACGCGGAGCCCACCCGCCTGGCCCTGAAGATTCTTGTCCAAGGCCCGCTCAACGCCGGACCGCCCGATCCGATAGCCCGGGTTGAAAAGTATGGGCTGAGGTTCTTCGCCCCTGTCACGCAGGGCCTTGATGTCGCGATCGGAGACCTTGGCCACATAGCCAATGACATGCGCAAAGGAGCCGCCATGCGGGTAAAAGCGGGTCTGGTTCATGTCAGCCATGACGCCCGGCAGTTCATTGGCGTAGAGATTGATCCGCGCGAACTCTTCCCAGTTGAGGTCCGTCTTGACCGGCACGGGTGAAAATCGAGGCGCGGCATTGACCTCACGGATTATGGCGCGTCGCCGGTCAAGCGTGTCCGGTAAAAGCTGGCCCAGAAGATCCAGCGTCTGATCAAGGTCCTTGGTTTCGTCCCGTACGACAAGCACGCGGAAACTGGGCCGATTGCCCGCAATAACGACCCCGTTACGGTCAAGAATCCTCCCGCGAGGTGGAGGGGCCAGGCGGAAGTTGAACTGGTTGTTAGCTGCAAGAGTGGCGTATTCGGTTGCCTGAACCACCTGCAGTTGACCAAGGCGGATGGACAGGGCGGCGATCCCAAACGCAGCGGCTCCCCCCAGAACAAAGGTTCTGCGCAGGAATGAGCCTTGTCTCTCATTGACATCGGCAAAGAAGATTGAGGGCTCGCTGCTCATCGAAAGCGCACGTCACCGTCGTCGAACCGCTGCAACATCCAGTGGGCTACAGGCCACAGAAGCAGGGTTGGAATGATCTGCCCCAGGAGACCGAACAGGCTGGGCGCATTGGAGGCGTCAATCGCCACGACCATATAGGAGATCAGAAAGGCAAGCACCGTACAGCTTGCAAACCAGATCATCAGAATTGGGCTTTCCTGACCCGCCAGCAGACTGCGCGACAGCAGCACCAGCACATAGACGGTCAGGAGAGAAAGCGGCCAGACCCCCAGGATCCCTCCCCAGAGCAGGTCCAAGAAAAGGCCAAGTCCAAAAAGCACCACAGGGCCCAGCATGGAGGGTCTTATGAGAGGCCAGACGAAGGCCAAGACAAGCGGAACCACCGGTTCAGGAAGCTTGAAGCCAAAGATTTGAAAAGGGGTGGCCAGGACTATCGAAACCGAAATGGCAATGAGGCTGGGGATGCCAATCCAGTGGGAGGAGCCCACAACACGGACAGAAACCGCCCGCTTCATCCTGGACCTCCTGCAGCGGGCCTGCCTGGCACAGGGACAGGCCGTGGACTGGCTTGAGCAGAACGAGGCTGGGCTCCGGCAACTTCGGGAGCATCACGAGAGGCCGCAGCCTGCGCAACGCCCCGAGAGGGGGCCGTGGCAAGACCTGCGAGTGGAGGCGCATTGAGGGCATCGGGATCAACCAGTTGGCCGAAATCCTGAAACAGGAGGACGCGGACGTAGTCTATTGCGCCCCGATCGCTGAAGAGCTTGACCCTCCAGGTACCGTCAATACCGCGCGCAGCAACACCAACCGGCACACCTCTTGGCAATCCGCCCCCATCACCTGAAGTCAGAACCCTGTCTCCGGCCTTGATGCTCCCCGCGCCCTGGATACTATATTCAAGGCGTGGATTTCCGCTGCCATCGCCCGTCAGCACAGCGCGCGCATCGCTGCGATCAATCAAAACCGGAATCCGGCTCGCGACATCTGTCACGAGCAGTGCACGGCTAACGTGTGAACTGGCCCCCGCCACTCGGCCTACGAGCCCATGTTCGTTGATGACCGGATTACCGACCCGGATCCCCTTGGCAGACCCAGCATCCAGGAGCCGGGCGTTTACAAAGGGCCCACGGGCGTCAGATATGGATCTCGCCGTCACCATGGCGACCGCAGGCTCGGTTCTTAATCCCAGCATGACCTCATATCGGGCATTTACGTTCTTCAACGCAATCGCCTGATCTCGCCATGGCTCCAGTTCGGCTACCTGCTCCCTGAGACGACGGTTCTCGGAAACCGCAAAGAAATACCCCTTTATGCCGTCAGAAACAGAACCGGCGAACCTCACAGGGGCCGCTAGCAGGCCTGATACCGGCCCGGTCACAGCATTGAACCCGGACCGGACAGGGGCATAGGCTCCCGTCGGTTGACCATCGCGGCGATCCGTAAAGATCAGCAATAGGGCGACAACCAGACCCACGACAGCGATCACCGCGGCCGTCCAGACCAGCGGCACCTTTAGGTTTTCGAAGGGTCCGTCGCGAAACGTCACGCCGGTCTTTCCGCAAATGAGGAACTGGGTCGGCGCAGGCGCCGCTGGGCGAGTAATCTAGTGAGACGTAAGGGCCAGAAAAACCGGACCCTCAATCTCGATCATATGGTCCCATCGCCCAGCTGGGCGTCAAGGACCACAGGTATTGGACGCGATTCAGAGCGCAGATTCAAGCACGCCCTTCATCCAGCGCGGATGCTCGAGCACGCGGCCACAACCAATGGCCACGCAGGACAAAGGATCATCTGCAACAGAAACCGGAAGTCCGGTGTGATCGCGAATCTCGGCGTCCAGTCCACGCAGCAGGGCTCCCCCTCCTGTGAGCATGATACCCTTGTCAGCAATGTCGGCTGCCAACTCTGGCGGTGTCGCCTCAAGCGCAACCTTGACGGCATCAACAATCTGACTGACGGGCTCAGCAAGGGCTTCTGCGGCCTGACGCTCGGAAATGCGAACCTCGCGGGGCACGCCCTGCATGAGATCACGGCCCTTGACCTCTATGAAGAGGCCCTCGCCGTCCGAAGGCATCCGCGCGGTGCCGATATCCTTCTTTATTCGCTCGGCCGTAGTCTCACCAATCAGAAGGTTATGATTGCGGCGCATATAGCTGATGATGCTGTCGTCCATCTTGTCGCCGCCCACGCGCACCGAGCGGGAGTAGACGATACCGGACAGTGACAGAACGGCCACTTCGGTCGTCCCTCCCCCAATATCAACCACCATCGAACCGGTTGGCTCATGGATTGGAAGTCCTGCAC
>JBFZCB010000152.1:0-6364 GCA_041308165.1 Caulobacterales bacterium | reverse complement strand
ACGAAGACCGCTGCATCATGTCCGTCGACAATACGGTGATCGAAACTCGAAGAGAGGTTCATCATCTTGCGCACAACCATCTGGCCGTCCCTGACCACCACGCGATCGGCGATCTTGTTGGGTCCAATGATCGCAACCTCAGGGTGGTTGATGATTGGAGTGTGGACCAGTCCGCCCAGATTACCCAGTGAGGTTATCGTTATGGTGGATCCGGAAAGTTCCTCGCGCTTGGCCGAACCGTCCTTGGCCGCTCCAGAAACCCGCGCGATTTCTGTAGCCGTATCATAGGCGTCACGGGCCTCGGCATGTCGAACGACCGGCACCATCAGACCATTGGGTGTCTGGGCTGCTATGCCAAGGTGCACGGCGTTGAACTGAGTCAAAACCCCGGCTTCGTCATCGTAGTGACTGTTGATCTGAGGCTGGTCGCGCAAGGCCACGACAATGGCCCTGGCGATGAAGGGCAGGACCGTCAGCTTGGGCTGATCAGACCTTCGGGTGGCGTTGAGATGAACACGAAGCTCCTCAAGCGCCGTGACGTCGACTTCTTCCACATAGGTTATGTGGGGAATGCGGCGCACACTTTCAGCCATTTTTTCGGCTATTCGTCGCCGAAGGCCGATGATCCGAACCTCGGTTGTTCCTTCGGCCCGTCTGTAACGATCGCCTTCAATGGGGCCAGCCACCTCATGTACCCGCCCGCCCCGGGAGATGAAGCTGTCGAGGTCTTCCTGGGTAATCCGTCTCGCCGGGCCCGAACCCTGAACGAAAGCCAGATCGACACCGCCTTCACGTGCCCGGCTGCGAACGGCTGGAGAAGCCAGTGGGCGCTCTCCGGGCGCGCGACCGGTCAGGGCAGGGATTGCAGCCGGAAGCGGGTGCGAGCGCGCCGGGCTTGCAACGGCCATAGGCTTGACAGAACGCTCCGTGGACACGGATGCCGCAGGTGCCGGGGCGGATGTGGGGATCACTGCAGTTGCGGGGGGCGGTGTTGGGTCTGGCAAGGCATTGCCCTGTCCAGCCACACTGAAAGAGACCAGAGGGCCCCCGACCGGTATCTGATGGCCGGCCTCGCCATGGAGTTGAACAACCGTACCCGACACCGGGCTGGTGAGCTCAACCGTGGCCTTGTCGGTCATCACTTCTGCTAGGAGCTGATCTTCCTCCACCGGGTCCCCGACAGCGACCTTCCAGCTCACCAGTTCAGCCTCGGCTGTGCCTTCACCCACGTCCGGGAGCTTGAAGACATAGTTTGCCCGACCCTCACCCGCTGAGTGGCCAGAGAGCGGACCTGGGGCCTCGGAGAGCGCAAGGCGTGTTCCATCCGCTTGCATCGGGGAGGACGGTGAAACCGGCTCCTGTGCAGCGGGCAAGGCCGGTTCAGCAACCTGAGTTACCGGCTCATCGCCCCTGTCCTCGACATTGCCCGTACCCTCGATCTCGAACTCGATAAGGGGCCCACGTACGGCAACCATCAGGCCCGGTTCGCCATGTAGCGCCCTGACGATGCCGCTGACTGGACTGGTCAGTTCAACGGTCGCCTTGTCCGTCATGACGTCAGCCACAATCTGGTCCTCGGCAACGGTATCGCCGATAGCGACGTGCCAGGTAACCAGCTCAGCCTCAGCGGTCCCTTCACCGACGTCGGGAAGTTTAAAGACAAAGCGTCCCATTAACGGCCCCCTGTCATGACGGATTTCAGCGCCTCGGCTACCCGCTCAGGGCCCGGGAAATATTCCCACTCAAAGGCATGCGGATAGGGCGTGTCCCAGCCCGTCACACGCAGGATCGGAGCTTCGAGATGATAGAAGCACCGCTCCTGGACCAGGGCGGAGAGTTCCGCTCCATATCCGGAGGTCTTTGGTGCCTCATGGACGATCACACAGCGCCCGGTTTTTCTGACACTGGCCTCAATGGTCTTGATATCAAGGGGCACCAGGGTCCGCAGGTCGATGACCTCTGCGTCCACTCCGGCATGCTCGGCACCGGCCAGAGACACCCAGACCATGGTGCCGTAACAGAGAACCGTCACATCAGAGCCCTCCCGCACGACTGCAGCCTGACCCAGGGGGATACTGTACTTGCCTGTAGGCACCTGGGCCTCGGCCTGGGACTTCCAGGGGCTGACCGGCTTCTGGTGCCAGCCATCGAAGGGGCCGTTGTAAAGCCGCTTGGGCTCGAAGAAGATGACGGGATCATCGTCCTCGATCGACGAGATCAGAAGGCCCTTGGCATCACGCGGATTGGAGGGGATGACCACCTTCAGCCCAGCCACATGGGTAAAGAGGCTTTCCGGACTCTGGCTGTGGGTCTGGCCCCCGAAGATTCCACCACCGTAAGGCGAACGCACGACAATTGGTGAGGTGAACTCACCACCGGACCGGTAGCGCAGCTTTGCCGCTTCCGAGACGATCTGGTCATAGGCCGGATAGATATAGTCCGCGAACTGAATCTCAACGACAGGTCGAAGGCCATAGGCCCCCATGCCGATGGCAGCAGCAACAATACCGCACTCGCTGATTGGAGCATCGAAGCTGCGGGTCAGGCCATGTTTCTGCTGCAGCTTGTCGGTGACGCGGAAGACGCCGCCGAAATAGCCCGTGTCCTCCCCGAACGACAGGACATTGCCATCCTCAGCCATCTTGATGTCGATAGCCGCGTTCAGCGCCTGGATCATATTCATAGGCACCGTAGCCGACAGGTCGGTCTCGGGCGCATCCAGCGTCTCTGGGGTGTGGTCTGCCATGTCCGGCCCGATCCCGTTGTTGCGGTCCGCTTCTGAATAGATGTCAGCCATCAGACACCCACCTCACGCCGCTGTTCTGTCAGACGCCAGTCCTCGGTCGCATAGACGTCTTCGAACATCTCCTTAACGGAGGGCCGGGACTGACCCAGGG
The DNA here is from genome assembly GCA_041308165.1 of Caulobacterales bacterium. Taxonomy (GTDB): domain Bacteria; phylum Pseudomonadota; class Alphaproteobacteria; order Caulobacterales; family Caulobacteraceae; genus Brevundimonas. The sequence goes on along the minus strand of JBFZCB010000152.1, from coordinate 3,467 downwards.
TCCCTATCGCCTCGGCCTCCTTGCCCGCGAGACGCACCTCCTCGACTGCCGCCTTCAGAGCCGACGCATGCTGTTCGTCATCCCACTCCCCGATGACGGTCAGATGCTGGCGCAGACGCTCTATCGGATCGCCAAGCGGCCACTTCTCGTGCTCATCACCCGGTCTATAGCGTCCTGGATCATCTGAAGTGGAATGTGGCGCGCCCCGGTAGGTGAAAAGTTCAATCACCGTGGCACCCTGGTTGGTCCGCGCCCTCTCCTCTGCCCACTGGGTGGCCGCCCAGACGGCCAGGAAATCGTTCCCATCAACTCGCAGGGATGGAAGTCCGTAACCGATGGCCTTGGAGGCGAAGGTGCTCTCGTTCCCACCCGCAATGCCCTGGAAGGAGGAGATAGCCCACTGGTTATTGACGATATTGAGGATCACCGGTGCACGGTAGACAGCCGCAAAGGTCAGGGCATTGTGGAAATCCCCCTCCGCAGTCGCGCCGTCTCCGATCCAGCTGATCGCAATCTTGTCGTCGCCCTTGTAGGCACTGGCCATGGCCCAGCCGACCGATTGGGGCACCTGCGTTCCGAGATTGCCGGAGATGGTGAAGAAGCCGTAGTCCTTGGCGGAGTACATGATGGGCAGCTGCCGGCCTTTGACCGGATCAGAGGCATTGGAGTAGATCTGGTTCATCATGGCGACCAGCGGATAGCCGCGCGCGATCAGCAGACCCTGCTGGCGGTAGGTGGGAAACCCCATGTCCTCACGGCTCAGGATCATACCCTGGGCCACCGCGATTGCCTCCTCGCCCGTACACTTCATGTAAAAGCTGGTCTTGCCCTGACGATGCGCGCGGTGCATCCGGTCATCAAAGGCGCGCGTGAGGATCATGGCCCGCAAGCCCTTTTTCAGGATCTCGGGATCAAGCCGGGGGTTCCAGGGGCCCACGGCCTGCCCCTCGTCATCGAGCACTCGCACCAGCCGGAACGCCAGATCCAGCATCTGTACCGGACGCGCGTCAACGGGCGGCCTGTCCACGGCACCGGCGACATCAAGTTTCAGGTGGCTGAAGTCAGGCGCATCCCCCGGCCTGCCATTGGGCTCGGGTACGCGTAGCGAAAGGGTCACGGAATTCCGGGCTTGCGACTTCCTGGTCAACCTTAGCTCTCCACCGCTGGTCCTGTCGGTTCGGCTATTCCGCCCGACTTTTCTTGTGTAACTCCCTGATAGCAGACCGGCCCGGCCAAGGCATGTGCAAATCCGCCTTGCTTTCTTCGGTTTTCGGCTATTTTATTGCTCAATAACGAACTTAGGAGAAACGCTTTGGCCGATGAACTTGATCCAATCGACGCCCGCATCCTGGACATCCTGCAACAGGACGCCGGATTGTCGGTTGCCGAGGTCGCTGACCGGGTTGGACTGTCCGCTTCACCCTGCTGGCGCCGGATCAAGAGACTGGAGGACAGCGGGCTGATCCGCAAGCGGGTCACCCTGCTGGATGCCACACTTTTGGGCCTGGACTTCGAGGTCTATGCCATCGTCAAGCTGAGCCTTCCCTCCAGCGAGAACCTGCAGCTCTTTGAGAAGGCCGTCGAAGGGTGGCCTGAAGTTGTGCAGTGCGCGACCATCACCGGCCGTGAGGACTATGTCCTGCGGATTGTGACGTCAGACATGCACGCCTTTGACCAGTTTTTGCGTGAGAAGCTTCTGACCCTCGGCATCGTTTCGGATTGTGAAAGTCATATTGTTACGCGCGGCGTGAAAAATGTGACCACCTTGCCGCTTGGCATAATCACGCCTCACATTCGATAGTCTGTCGCGGGCCGTACTGGGTCCCATCCTTCAGGAAGACACCCCCATGATCGAGATGGTGATCGATGCCCGGCGCAAGGATCTGGGCGGGTTTGAAGTCGGACGCATTCTTCCGTTTGCCTCGCGGCGGATGATCGGCCCGTTTATTTTCCTGGACCAGATGGGCCCCGCTGAGTTCGCCCCGGGCTCGGATGCCATCAATGTGCGCCCGCATCCGCACATTGGTCTCTCGACTTTGACCTATCTGTTCGAGGGCGAAATCATGCACCGCGACAACTTGGGCTATACCCAGCCGATCCGCCCCGGTGAGGTCAACTGGATGACGGCCGGAAAGGGGATCGTCCATTCGGAGCGAACCGACCCCCTCAAGAAATCTCAGGGCGGCCCGATGCATGGCATGCAGGCCTGGATCGCCCTGCCCCAGGAAACGGAAGAGTGTGATCCCGGGTTCTTCCATCATCCCGAGATTGATCTGCCCTCCTATGAATCCGGCGGTCTCTTTGCCCGGCTGGTGGCGGGTGAGGCCTATGGCGCTGAATCAACGGTCAAGACCTCATCCCCGCTTTTCTATGTCCACTGGGAACTGAAGGAGGGCGTGCGCACCGCACCGCCCCCCGGCAAGGGCCAGGACGGGATGTCGGAACGGGCCATCTATGTCGCCAAGGGGCGTATTGAGGTCGCGGGGCGCGAGTTCCATGAGGGCCAGCTTATCGTCCTGGAGCCGCACGCCGAGCCCACACTGAAAGCCCTCACCGGGGCAACCGTAATGGCCCTTGGTGGCGAACCGGTCGGCGAAAGGCTGATCTGGTGGAACTTCGTGGCCTCGACCCAGGACCGCATCGATCAGGCCAAGGCAGACTGGAAAGCGGGTCGCATGAACCTCCCGAGCGAGGACGACCTGGAGTTTATCCCCCTGCCCGACTGACCTGCCTTCAAAATCCCTCCGGGCAAGCCGTCGGATCCTGAACGAAGACCATTCCTCAAGGGCGTAGAAAACCGGTCTATCGGGTCGCCAGGGAGATCAGAAGCAGGACCACAAGCAGGACGCAGACCCCCTGCCAGAACTTCACCGGATCCTTTTCGATCAGAGACAGGGTTTCATGGCGCCGTACAGCAACGTTTGAACCACCCTCTAGGACATGGATCAGCTCCTCGATGTCGGCGAAACGGTCCGAAGGATCAAGGGCTATGGTGCGCGCCAGCGCCGCCTCGAGCCAGGCTGGCATATCGGGCCTGTGGCGCGTAGCCGGTGAGGGACGATGATCGAACCTGGGCCGGCTGTCCGCATCGACATCGCCCCATGGATAGGTCTTGGTAAATAGGCGATAGAGCGTGACCCCCAGGGCGAACTGGTCCGAGGCGGCATCGCCAGCTCCGCCATCGAACAGCTCTGGAGCCATATAGCCCGGAGTACCCGGAGCCTCGGTCTCGGCGAACTCCTCAACGCGCGGCAGCCGGGCCACACCCAGGTCGATCAGCTTCAGCCCTCCGCTGCCCTGCCCCATGTCCCTTTCCAGAATCACATTGTCCGGCTTGATATCGCGATGAGCGACACCCAGCCTGTGCAGAGCCGCCACCGCACGCGCCAGCTTGATGGAAAGTGCGACGCCAGGCCCGATATCGAAGGGACCTTCGTCGGCAAGCTGGGCATGCAGGGTTCGCCCCT
>JBFZCB010000151.1:0-2623 GCA_041308165.1 Caulobacterales bacterium | reverse complement strand
GCCATCGATCGCACGGAAACCAACGAAGACTTCGTCTCTCCGGAACCTAAGGTGTCCCTGGCCGATCTTCAGGACGATTTCGACGACACAGCTTTCGATGACGAGGACGACGAAGAAGACGACGAAGAGGAAGAAGACGAGATTGATGGCGACGCTGAAGACCGCAACGACGATGAGATTGTCGGGCGCGTTGAGGTCGGAGGCGGCGGACGTGGCCGCAAACGTCGCCGGGGCGGGGCCCGCCGTGATGTCGAGGTGGTTGCAGGTCTAGAGGGATCGTCGGGAACTGCGGCTCTGGATGATGACGAAGATAGTGAAGCGGGACGGCGTCGCAGGCGTGGCCGTCGCGGTGGACGCCGGACGCGCGAAGACGGGGAGGTAACCTCCACATCCGGCTCGGGTTTCTTCTGGGTCCGTGGCCGTACGCCGTCACTGGAAGATCCCTATGTCTGGTTCGATCCCATCAATCCCGTTCGCCCAGAACGTCAGGACGAGCCACGGGCCGAAACAAGACCCGGAGAGCGCAAGCCCGTTGAAGGACTGGACGCCACTGCAGGCGAAGGTGGCCGCTCAAGGCGTCGCAGACGGGGCCGCGGTCGCGGCACCGCAGAGACCCAGGCCCATGAGGTCAAGGTCGAGGCACGCGCGACCAATGAGGGCATGCCCCCTGATGGCTCGCCAGACACGCCAATGGCTGTTGTCATGCCCCCGCAGATCGACGATGGCGGTGAAGTCTCGGACACGGCCTCCATTCCGGTCGAGCCGCAGCGGCGGAGGGTTCGCAGACGTCCCGCAAGCGCCTCGGCAGCCACGCTCGATGTTGATCTCGATACCGCTGTTGAGCCCAACGAAGCCGAGCCCACCGGACAGGTCGCCATCCTCGACGTGACACCCGCACAGGCTGCCGGCTCTGATCAGGACGTCGAAGAGGCCCCACAGGCCACTGAAGTTGAGCCACAGGCAGAGCTCGCCCTGCCATCTGAGCCGGAGACGCCACCTGAGAAGGATATTGCGGCCATGATCGCTGCCGATCCTGCCCAGATTGCGGCTCCACCCGAAAAGCCCAAGCGCGGCTGGTGGCGCCGTTGAAACGCCGTGATTACATAGTCGTCTGAATTGTCGGGCGGGGGCCTGCTGGTAGGAAGCGTTCATGTTGAACCGCCTTATTCGCCACAACTCTCGCCTGCTTGCAGGTCTGATCGCCGCCCTGACCCTGTCAGGTGCGGCTTTCCCTGCCTTTTCTCAGAGCCTGATTCGCGACACGGAAATCGAGGCGATCATCGACGAGTGGTCAGCACCGGTTCTGACGGCCATGGGGCTAGACCCAGAAGAAGTCGAAATACTGCTGGTCAACGATCCAAGTCTCAATGCTTTCGCCATGCGTGGAAGGATCATGGGCCTCAACACTGGACTGATCCAGCAAACGTCCACCCCCAACGAACTCCTCGGCGTCATCGCGCACGAGGGCGGCCACATCAAAAACCGCCATCTTCTACGCGACGGCGTCCAGAACGCCGGCATGCAGCCGTTCCTCATGACGATGGCTCTCGGGGCCCTGGCCGCACTGGCCGGGGAGCCGGCGGCCGGTGCCATGCTTATGGCCAACAGCCAGTATTTCGGGACCCTGGGGGCCCTGCGCTATATGCAGAGCCAAGAGGGTGAGGCCGACATCACAGGCGCTCGAGCTCTTGAAGCTGCAGGAGAGTCCGGCAAGGGCCTCGTCGATTTCTTTGAGAACTTCCGATCTCAGGAAGTCTTTTCGGACCAACGCAGATTTCCTTATTTTCGCAGCCATCCCCTTTCGGGCCAGAGGATCGAGGCCCTGCGTCGGCCCGTGGAAGCTGCTTCGAATTACAGTCGAACGGACAGTCCCGAGAGAATGGCGCAGCATGCCCTGATGCTGGCCAAGATCCACGCCTTCATGTCGCCGCCAGGTCTTACGCTCAGGACCTATGCAGAAAGTGATCCCGGGTTCGCGGCACGGTACGCACGAGCGATTGCCTTCTACCGAGACGGCCAGACCGAGAGGGCTATTACTTCAGTTGATGCACTCCTCTCAGAGCAGCCGGAGAATCCCTATCTTTGGGAACTCCGTGGCCAGATTCTTTTTGAGGAAGGCCGGCCAGGTGACGCGATTGAATCCCATCAGAAAGCCGTCACTCTAAAGCCGGATGCCCCCCTGCTTCGGATCAATCTGGCGCATGCTCTGATCGAAACCAATAACCCGGCCAACCTTGATAGGGCGATTGATGAACTCAAACGCTCGGTCGCGCGCGAAGACGCCAACAGTCTGGCGTGGCGTCTGCTTTCACAGGCCTACGCCACACAGGGCAAGGAGGGAGAGGCCAGACTGGCATCTGCCGAAGTCTATTTTGCCATCGGTGACCGCGATCAGGCCACACAGTTTGCCCTCAGGGCCCGCCCACTGCTCGATCAAAACTCCCTAGAATGGAGACGGGCCATGGACATCATCCTGGCCTCTGGAGCCACGACACAGGACATTGACGACCTAGACGCCCGCCAGGCCAGAAGAAGGCCTACGGTGGTCGAGCCCCCCTCGCGGACCCCTCCCTTGCCCCCCACCCTTGCGCCTGCATCTGTCCAGCCTCAGCTGCAGATATTC
>JBFZCB010000150.1:0-3013 GCA_041308165.1 Caulobacterales bacterium | reverse complement strand
GGCCAGACAACAGGGGTCAGTCTGTCCGGGCCGTTAAGGACTCTCCCTTTGCGCGACTGGCCGAGCTTGCGGTTGCACCCGCTGGTGTGCCTCCAGGGCGCAGGCGAACGCGGCGCAAAGGGGTGGCCCAAGCCTCGTGACCTCCAGCCTCGTGACCAATGGTTGTCGGATCGACGTATGGCTTTGGCGCGCCCGCTTTGTGAAGACGCGGGCCCTGGCTGTCGAGATGGTCGAGCGTGGAGCGATACGATTGACGCATCAGGGTCGTCAGACACGGGTAGACAAGCCCGGACGCCAGGTTCATCGCGGTGACGAGCTGACGTTTGTGAACTCCAGCCGTGTGATCTGGCTGCGAATAGAAGGTTTGGGAGAGAGGCGAGGCCCTGCCGAAGAAGCTCGCAGACTTTATACCGAACTGCCCGAAGGCCGTTCACCTGAGAGCTCGGTCTGACCACCTTTGCCCCGAACCGCTTTGGTCTGGCCTATTCCTTCCTACCTGTTGAGGATCTGCCTGAAGTCACCGGTCAGCCACAGCTGACATAACCCCCTGAATGCAGACACAGTGTGTTCGCGCCCAAGGGGCTCAAGACGACGAAAGACGTTTTCGACTTCAAACCAAGCCCGCCTCTTTTCACGGAAAGATCCCGGACGTACGGCACGGCCCGATAGGCTGTCGCACTCACATCTTGGCTTGGATCGGCTGGCTATTGGATCTTGATGAACTCGCCTTCTATGTGAAGTTCAACCGCGTCTCCGAGAAGGGGCAGGTATTTGTCGACCCCAAAGTCGGAGCGTTTGATGGTGGTCTTGCCATCAAACCCGACCCTGTAGGGGCCGCCCATGAAGACGCCCGCCTGATTGAATTTGACGTCCAGGCTTACGGGACGGGTAACCCCGTGAAAGGTGAGGTCTCCGGTCACATCGGCGCGGCTTGTGTCACCTGGGTCAACCACAATGGATGTTGCGGTAAAGGTGGCGGTTGGAAACTCTGCGGTGTTGAAGAAATCCGCCGTCTGGAGGTGGGCTTTCAGCGCATCGTCATTGGGTGCCACGTCGGCGAGCGGGACGCTCGCCGTGAGCCTACTGGCCGCCGGATTGGCCGGGTCAAGTGTCAGGTCTGCGGAGACATTGATGAACTGCCCGACGTAGGTCGAGAATCCCATGTGATCGATTGACCAGGTGATTTTGCCATGTGAGGCGTCCAGCCTGTAGGTCCCGGCCTGAACTTCTGCTGGATTCTTTGTGAGGGCCGCCTGCGCGACCACGCCTCCGCCAGCAAGGGAAAGAGCAAGAGCTCCGGCAGTGGCAAGACGGATAAGTGAAGGGCTGAACGACATAGGGCTGTGCTCCTCGGCTCAAATAGGGATTCAGTATCTGTAATCATAACTGATGCAAATGGGTTTGCTCCGTCGAGGACGCAGTTTTTCTCTTGTCCGTATTCAGAAGCGCTCGGTTGACACTGCAGCGGGCTGGGGCCATTTCCACGGCCTGATTGTTTCCACCTAGGATCCTGCCTTCCACCATGACCTACATCGTCACCGACGCCTGCGTGAAATGTAAGTTCATGGACTGCGTCGAGGTCTGCCCCGTCGACTGTTTCTATGAGGGAGAGAACTTCCTCGTCATCGCTCCGGATGAATGTATTGACTGCGGCGTATGCGAGCCTGAGTGCCCCGTGGATGCCATCGTGCCCGACACTGAGGACGAGCCTGATGGCAAGTGGCTTCAGGTCAATGCAGAGTATGCAAAGGTTTGGCCCAATATCACCGTAAAGGGCACGCCTCCGGCGGATCGGGAGGATTTTGAACGCGAGACGGGCAAGTTCGAGAAATACTTCAGTCCGCGCCCAGGCAAGGGTTCCTGAGCGGTCCGCAACGGGGTCTGCTTGGTCGGCCATAGGCATTGGAGCCTGCTCTCCGATCCTCTGGGAGAAAGATCCCGGACAGGACGTTTTGAATTACCGTCTTTTTGTGCTATGAACCCTTCATTGGATCGGGCGGTCGGCACTTTTCGTGCGCCGCCCGAGTTTGCGACAGAATCCCACCCATTGAAGGTGGGATCGGCCAGAGGTTGGGTGATCCGTTTCAATATTTGACGTTCAGGATGACATCGCCGCGGGTGCACACAGCGTCTGGGGGTGAGAACCTGTTTTCGTCAGATGTATCCGCGTTTCGACTGATGCTTGTGCCGGGAAAGGAATGACATGACGAACAAGACCGGTCTGGAGTTCAAGGTTGGCGATGCTGTCGTCTATCCGGCACATGGCGTCGGTAAGGTCGCTGCAGTCGAGACCCAAGAAGTCGCTGGCATGTCGCTGGAAGTTTATGTGGTCACGTTCGACCACGAGAAGATGACGCTTCGGGTTCCGACCAAGAAGGCCAAGACGGCGGGCCTTCGCTCGCTGGCGGCTGACGATGTCGTGACCAAGGCCCTGACGACCTTGAAGGGGCGTGCCCGTATCAAGCGCACCATGTGGTCGCGTCGTGCCCAGGAGTATGAGGCCAAGATCAACTCCGGCGATCTGATCTCTATCGCTGAAGTTGTACGCGATCTCTATCGCGCCGACACGCAGCCAGAGCAGTCCTATTCGGAGCGCCAGCTCTATGAATCGGCTCTCGATCGGATGGCCCGTGAAGTGGCGGCTTCGAACCGTATCGACAAGGATGCGGCGCTAGAGCTGCTGGCAAAGTCGCTTAGCGCCAAGAAGGCAGCCGCTCCGGCTGTTGAGGCTGCTGATGAGGACGCCGAGGCCGAAGCCGCCTGATTGCTCACCGCAATCGTGAAGACAAGGAAGGGCCCGGGGGTAATCCCGGGCCCTTCGTTTTTCTGGACTTGGCCACCTCTGTTTTCCTGGCATGAAGCAAGCCTGTTTCCCGGGGGGACGGGCGCACCGAGCCTCTATTCCCGTAGTTTCAGAAATACTCGGCGTTAGCGGGGCAGGTAGCGCTTAGGCGACGTGCGGTGATCGACGCCGGAATATAGGGCGTCCCACGAAGAAGCTGGGCTCCACCAT
>JBFZCB010000149.1:0-2577 GCA_041308165.1 Caulobacterales bacterium | reverse complement strand
TCGCGGAAAACTACATCGGCCTGCCCCTGTGAGCGCTCCACACCGAAAGAAGAGAAGAACGCCATGACCGAGACCACTGCTGTCGTAATGACCGCCCATGCCACCAAATACATGACCCAGCTCTGCAAGCACTGGTCGCACCGGTTCGAGACCACCCTAGAGGGCACAACCGGCACGGCCAACCTGCCGGGAGGCCAGGTTCATTTCAGTGCAGCAGACGATGCTCTGACCATTACCGTCGAGCTCGCGGACGAGGCCGCCAAAACGCGCATGCAGGGGGTCATAGCCGAGCACCTGGAACGATTTGCCTTCCGCGAACTGCCCCTAGCTTACAACTGGACCTAGGCCACCAGCCCTCAAATCATAGGGCCAAGGTCATGGAACCGGGCAGGCATCGCGTCTGATCGAACCGGGTCTGGCCTATCACCTCGCTGCCCGGTTTTCGGTCTCCAGGCTTGACGGGCCTTGCGAGTGGAGTGACCTTGCCATGGCTGTTTCCACCGCGCCTCACTGGCCAAGCCCTGGAAAGGATTGACTGTGCGCCCAGACCAGAAATCCACCCGGCCCCTGGAGTTGGGCCTCGGGATTGCAGCGGGTATCAGCGCCACCCTCGGGGCCTTCTTCGCGGTGAGCGCGATCCTGTTCGCAGGCTGCGGGATCATACTGACGACGGCCGGGTCAATAAGGAAGAAGCGCACCCACAAGCCTGTCAGTCGAGAGCCGCAATCGCCCTCATAACCAGGGCCTCGAGCGAGCCATCGTGGATGAAGCCGGCCCGATCGGCCAGAAGGGTCTGGAGCGGCGGATAGGCTCCAAAGGCCGCTTCGAGCGAGGGATCCGGTTCGTAGCTTACCCGGGACCAACCTGGCCCTGTCTGCAGGACGATGGCCTCAACCAGATCGCCCATGGTGACGTGCAATGCCGGCAGGGTCATGACGCGCTCCTGCCCAAGCCGGGAGGCCTCGACACCGAGCCCATGGCTGAGACAATGCACGCAGGCGTCCACGGACATCATCCACATCCGGGCCTCTGGTGAGACCGGCAGAACCATATCCTCGCACTTCAACAGGGCCGCGAAGATCCGACTCATGAAGGCCGACCTGAGACCTGCCCCATCGCCCGGTCGCGCCACAACGCCCGGCAGGCGCAGCGCCAGACCATCGATCTCACCGCGCCGGGTCAGGGTCTCGATCGCGATCTCGACCATGCGCTTGTGCAGGCCATAGACCAGTCGAGGGTGCACAGGGGTCTCATCATCGACGCCCGAAGCCGGCAGCGGATCACCCAAGACCGCTATGGTGGAGGCAAACACAAAGCGGATCGGCGAGGGTGCCTGTGCGGCCGCCCTCATCAAGGCCAGTGAGCCGTCCAGATTGACGGCCTGCGAAGCCTCCGGATCGGCCTCGGCGGCTCCGCCTGGCAGGGAGGCCAGATGGACTACCCCGCTCACCCCCCTGACAAGATCAAAAAGCGGGCAGGACGGATCGGTGAGATTGCCCTCGAGGCGGACGACACCCGAGGGATAGTCCACCCCCTCGAACTGGCGATCAAAGGCAAGGACGGGGTGGCCTTCGAGCGCCAGCCGACGCACCAGGGCCTGGCCGATGAACCCTGCTGCGCCTGTGACAAGGATGGTCAAACGGGTCTCCTGATCCTTCTCCTGCCGATCAGGAGCCAGGCTGGATCTGTGTCAGCGGCGGAGCGCCCCGGACCCGGAGCAGAGCCAGAAGCAGCCCCAGACCAGCGACGACAGCCCAGATGAGAAGCACATTGGCCAGGCCCCCGACGGAGGTCTGCACGGCTGAAACCAGGATCGGTGCCACAAACTGACCCAGGAAGAACATGCCCGTCCATAGTCCCGTGCCCCGCCCGCGCACGGCCTCAGGCAGGATCTGGAGCACCCAGTTGAGCAGGGTCGGTAGGAGCAGGCCCGCCCCCAGGGCCGCGACAATGGCAAAGCCCGAGGTGACATAGACCCCGCCGGAGAGCCCCATGCCCGCATAGCCGAGCGTAAACAGACCCATTCCGATGACCAGGAGAAGAGGTCCTGATGCCTGTTTGATGCGGCTGAACAGGATGGCACCGCCGACAACGCCGGCGTTCACGAAGGCACCGATGATGCCGATCTGCCCGGCCGAGACCTCTCCGGTCAGCCCCAGTATGGCCCCGAGCTTGACGATGGTGGTGTAGAACATGACGCCGACAATCAGCGTAATGCCCAGGAGCGGGAGGATACGCGCCAGGGGCAGCTTCCCGGTCTGACCACTGACCTGTTCGCGACGTTCAGGCTCGAACAGGAAGAGGGTGACCAGCAGCGCGATCGGAATGGCCAGAAGGTACATCAGGAAGGGGCCGCGAGACCCCAGAGCCTGTCCCAGGGCCCCACCGACAGCGATGAGGATGATGGCACTGATAGCCACAACACCCACCTGGGCCGAAACCCACTTTTCGCGCCGGTCGCCCTTGAAATAGTCGGCAATCATGGCCGTGGCCACGGTCATGATGAAGGCCTCGGCAACACCGAGAACGACCCGCGTGCCGATGATCTGAACGAGATCCTTGAGCCAGAAGGGGATG
>JBFZCB010000148.1:0-4522 GCA_041308165.1 Caulobacterales bacterium | reverse complement strand
ATGGGTGCACGACAGCCCTCCCCCGTTGGTGTTCACAGCCAGACTACCCCCGGGGGCAATCCGACCACCTTCCACAAACCGCCCCCCCTCGCCCTTGGGACAGAAACCCATGTCCTCAAGGAACAGGATCGTGTTGATGGTGAAGGCGTCATAGAGCTCGACCACATCCATGTCCTGAGGGCCAAGACCGGCAGCCGCAAAGGCCCTGGGGGCACATTCTGTCAGGGCCGTACGGGTCAGGTCCGGCATGCACGAAATATTGGCATGGGTCGTTGCACTTGCTGCTCCCAGGACCTTGACGGGTACCTTGGCAAGATCGGCAGCCCGATCTGAGCGGGTCATGACGATGGCACCTGCCCCATCGGTCACAAGACAGCAGTCCAGTACCGATAAAGGATCCGAGACCAGCCGCGAGGCGCGATAATCGTCCAGGCTCATGGGATCTCGCTTGTAGGCTTCCGGGTTCAGCATGGCCCACTGGCGGGCCGCCACAGCCACAGCACCCAGCTGATCCCGTGTCGTTCCGAACTCATGCATGTGGCGCGCTGCGGCCAGGGCATAGCTGCTGACCGGCTCGATAGGCTGATAGCGGGCCTCATAGCGCCAGGGGAGCGAGGTACGGGCCAGCCTGCCGGCCGCCGAAGCCTGGTTCGACCCATAGGTGATCAGGGCACAGTCTATCAGTCCCGCATCCAGCAACCAGGCCGCCTTCTCCAGATAGGTCTCGAACGTGCTACCGCCCGGACGGCTGTTGTCGATGAACTTGGGCTTGATCCCCAGATACTGGGCCAGGCTCGTACCACCGCCGAAGGTATCGGAGCTGTGGGTGTAAAACAGACCATCGACGTCGGCAAAGGTCAGGCCGGCGTCGCGCAGGGCATTTCGGGCCGCGATTGCGGCCAGGTCATTGGGCTCGTAACCGGGCGCGCGACCTGTTCCAAAGGTCGCTGCACCCACGATTGCTGTGCGACCGCGCGGGAAGGCTCCGCTACTCATGCCGCACCTTTTTCGTCAGACGAACCTGCAGGGACGAACACGACCAGAGGCTCGCCATCGACCTCAACGATACGGGCGCACACCGCCATGCCGATCTTGACGTCTGCGGCATCCAGACCCTCGACGCGGCTCATCATTCGCGGGCCCTCGGCCAGATCAATGAGGGCGACGTTCAGCGCCGGCTCGGGAGGGCGTTTGCGAACAACCGTGGTCGAATAGACCGTACCGTTTCCAGACGCTTCGACCCAGTCCAGATCCTCGCCCGTCCCGGGAGCGACCGCACGAGGATAGAACACATGTGTGCCGGTCCTGCGCCCTTTCTGGATCATGAACCGCCCCTCGGCCAGAAAGGCTGCGAACTGCTCATCGGGTTTTATCTCTGTGACGGCCTCTGTCATCTGCGCTTCCTGGTGTGGCACGGGATGTACGTCCATTGTCCGTGACAGGCAGGATTGTCGAGCCCGGGAAAGGAGGGGTCCTTCAGTCATCAGCAGAGCGATAATCGCGAATGCGATTTCGGCCTGACGGCAGATGGTCTGTGAGCCGGAGGGATGGTCTGACTATAGCTCAAAGACGATCCGCTGCAGCCCAACGGTTGACAGACCGGACACTTCGGAGTGACGCCATCATGGACAGTCCTGCAGTAAAACCCTCTGGCTCAGCCGAGTGGAAAGACGGCTGGCCGATCGTCCTTTGTGCCACCATTGGGGTCGCCATCGCAGGTATGCACTACCCTGTCATGGGGGCGATGATGCTTCCCCTGACCGAGGCCTATGGATGGACACGCGGCCAGGTTGCCCTTGGCCTGACCATTGCCAGCCTTTTGGCACCGGTCAGCAATATTGTGGTCGGAGCCCTTGCAGACCGGTTCGGACCAAGACCCGTGGTCCTCACGGGGACGGTGGCCTTCGGCGCCTCCTATGCTCTTTTTGCCCTGGCCGGTCCGGGGCTGTGGACCTGGTATGCGGTCAGTGTTCTGTTTGCTGTCTGCAGTTATCTGGTCGGGCCGATCGTCTGGACAATGGCCGTGGTCCGTCAGTTCAATGTCAATCGGGGGCTTGCGATTGCGCTGACCCTGTCAGGCTCGGGCATAATGGCCTCCATAATGCCCTCCTTGGTCCTGGTGCTGCTGGGGCTCGTAGAGGTGCGCGGCACCTTCCTCGTGCTCGCCATAGGTGGAAGCCTGGCGATGCTGATACCCAGCCTTCTTCTGTTTCGGGAAGCTGGCGGCACCAAGCAGACCCAGGCCTCACGTCGTGCAGCCAATGCCAGCCTTCCCGGTCTTTCCGCAGGTCAGGCCCTTAGAAGTACCCGCTTCTGGCGCCTGGGCATCGGACTGTTGGTGATCTCCTCCACGGTCGGGCTCTTCCTGCTGCATCTCCAGCCCATGTTCATCGATAATGGTCTGACCGCTGCGCAGGCGGCGTCTGCGGCCCTGATGATAGGCCCGACAATGATCGTTGGCCGCCTGGGGACGGGCCTTCTGTTTGACCGATTGCCAGCGCCGTTGGTTGCCGGAGTAGCTTTTACGGTCATGGCTGTCGCTTGCATGGCCATGCTGGGTTTCGATGGAAGCCTTCCGGCAGCCTTCTTGATCGCAGCCGTCGTCGGCCTCGGGATCGGAGCCGAGCTTGATGTGGTCGCCTATATGACCAGCCGGTACTTCGGTCTGCGTAGCTATGGCGTCCTGTTTGGTGGGCTGATGGGCGTCTATGGTATTGGTGTGGGTGGCGGGTCTGCTGTGGCCGGTGCCGTGTTCGATACGGCCGGAAGCTACATCCCGATCCTCATCGGACTGGGCATCGGATCGGCTCTGGCCGCCCTCATGGCGGCGAGCATGGGCAAACCCCCAGTCTGGGAACTGCAGACTGGTGAGGGCCAGGCCTCCAGCTGACCCTGCCAGCGAGCAGCCCTTGACCAGAGACGGCAAAGGTCAAGTTGGCAGTGCCAGCTCGGTTTTGCGGACTGGATCCGTGTCAGTCGCCCTTGAAGACGGGATCACGTTTTTCGAGGAAGGCATCGAGAGCCTCGGCATGATCTGCGGTCTCATGGGCCAGCGCTTGATAGGCCGCTGAGAGCTCGAGGATTTCCGACATGCCCTGGGTCTGGGCCTCGCGCAGAAGTCGCTTGGTCAGGCGCAGCGCACGTGCGGGATTGAGAGCGATACGCTCGGCCAGGCCGAGGGCTTCAGCCATGAGCTGGTCATCGGGGACGACCTTGCCAACCAGTCCAAAGGACAGCGCTTCCTGGGCCGAATAGCGGTCGCCGGTAAAGAACATCTCGGCAGCCTTGGGGTAGCCCACGACGCGCTGAAGTGACCAGGCCCCGCCATCACCGGGCACAATACCGACCTTGATGAAGCTGGCCGAAAACTTCGCACTTTCCGCGGCAATGCGGATGTCGCAAAGACAGGCAAGGTCACAGCCCAGCCCGACGGCATGCCCGTTGACGGCAGCGACCAGGGGCACTTCGCAGTCCATAAAGGCCCTGGCGATGCGCTGCACGCCACGACGATAGTTGTGACGGGTCGAATCCGGCTGCTCGAGTGGCCCGATACCGTTGCGTTCCTTCATGGCCTTGAGATTGCCGCCGGCCGAAAAAGCCTTGCCCGATCCGGTGATGACTGCGGCTGAAATCGAACGGTCATCACTGAGGGACTCGATGGCCTCGACCAGGTCCATACAGTCCTGATGTGTCCCTATGGCGTTCATCGTCTCGGGGCGATTGAACGTGATCACCATGACCCGGCCTCGACGTTCAACCTCTACGAATGGGAGCATGGGTCCGGGTCCTGGCTTGGGTTTGAGATAGCCGGTCTCTAGCGTCTTTCCCTGGAAATGCGAGGCAAAGCCCCGACTATCACAAATGCGAAGCCTGCCCGGCCGCCCAAAGACGGGAAGGCCCATTGCCAAAGGGGCCATGTCACACTCTCATGCGTCGCTCGGCAATCAGGGCCCCGGTCCAGGATGCCGCCTTCAGGGGCTTTGGGTAAAGGATAGGATGATGATGAAGGTCGTCGACCCCAGGTCGCCACAGGCCCTTGCGGACCGCCCGGCTTTTCATGACCAGTTGCGGGAGTATGGCGTCGCCCAGGCCGAGGGCGGCCAGTACTATTACGCGGCAGGCTTGGAGAATGTGAAGGCGGTGCTGGAAGACCATCAGACCTTTACCAAGGCCTGGGGAAGCCAGCTCGCCCCGATGGAGCACTGTATCGCGCTCAATCAAGACCCTCCCGACTTCGGTGATTTCAGACGTCTCTACAATGCCTACATGTCGCCAGCCGGCGTGAAGCGGTGGGCCGATGACTGCGAGCGGATCACCCATGATGTGATTGATGCCTTCGAGGCTCTGGGTTCAGGCGACCTTCAGCCTCTTTTTGGAAAACCCGTGCCGGCCAGGGTGACTGCACGTGCGCTCGGCTTTCCTGAAGACCAGGTCGAACTCTATCGTCGCTGGACCGACGCCTTCCTGGACGCCATGATCCGGTCGCCCCAAGACCAGCTGCGTGTCATCGAGGAGATGTATG
>JBFZCB010000147.1:0-13144 GCA_041308165.1 Caulobacterales bacterium | reverse complement strand
CTCACCTGGACCTGGCGGCCCCGCGAACAGGCCCTCAGTGCATCCAGGACAGCGAGACAGCGCGCCCTCGCACTGCTTAACAACACACCAGGCCTGACGCTGGAAATGACATCCAAGGGACGGGTTCTTTCAACCTACGGCACCCCTCCGCCGGCTTTGGACAGCAGATCTCTGCTGGATCACGGCCTCCTTGCGGCTGTCCACGCCCCTGATCGCCCCGAGCTTTTGTCGATCCTGTCCAAGGCCGCTGCCGCTCCAGAGGGATCAGAAAGTCTCCAGATCGCCTTCTCGCCAAGGCAGGCTCTGGATCGAAGGGTTCTCTTGATCGTGCGCCGCATGGATCCTTCTGGCTCCTGCGACCACCTCATCGCACAGGCATTTGACGGAACCTCCCAGTTTGCCCGCGAGCATGAACTGGAAATGGCACGCGCGGAAGCTGTCGCCCGCAATGAAGGCAAAAGCCGTTTCCTTGCCAATATGAGCCACGAACTCCGCACGCCCCTCAATGCCGTGCTCGGGTTTTCAGACATCATGCGGACCCGTCTCTTTGGTCCCCTGCCTGATCGTTATGCGGAATATGCAGACTCGATCCACCAGGCCGGCGGCCACCTTCTGGCGCTCATCAATGATGTCCTGGATGTCTCCAAGATTGAGGCCGAGCGCTATGAGCTGTCGGTCGAGACGTTTGATGCACGCGAAGCCGTTTCAGCCTCAGTCGCTCTTGTCCGGCTTTCGGCAACAAACAAGGGCGTCTTGCTGTCAGCTGTTCTTCCAGCAGAGACCGTCACAGTCGATGCAGACCGCCGTGCCCTGCAGCAGATTACGCTCAATCTTTTGTCCAATGCTATCAAGTTCACGCCGTCAGCCGGTTCGGTAACGGCCACGCTGGAGGCCATTGGACCCTATCTGGAACTCATAGTCTCAGATACCGGCCTGGGCATTGCACCGGAGGATCTCAAGCGCCTTGGCAAGCCCTATGAACAGGCTGGGGGTGTCGACCAGAGGGCACAGGGAACGGGTCTTGGACTATCGCTTGCGCGCTCCCTTTCCGAACTGCATGGCGGGCGCATGACCATCGACAGCACTCTGGGCGAAGGCACGGCCGTGACAGTTCGACTTCCCGTCGTGACAATTCAGAAGGCCCTGTCACTGGACGGCGGGCCAGATATCATTCCCCTGACGGCCGCTTCAGATATTAAGAGCTAGGTCGGGCGGATCAGACCGGACCCATGGCTGTGAAGGCACGCCCCGCTGCGAAGTCACCAGCCTCAAAACGTGCCCTGGCTACACTGTCGTCTCGAAACAGAAACTCAACCAAAAAAACTTCCCTGGGGTCCAGATCGTCAAGGGCATCTGCTGCGTTCAGGGGAAAGACCCAGACCTCTCCCTGCTCGTGGTCTTGAGACAGTAGGAGCGGTTCGGCCTGTCGTTGGCTGGCGGCAAAAAAGGACTTTCGGGCGGCCTCGGGTGGAAGCCCTCCACTTTCGGTGCCAAGCCACGGGTGCGGTGCCCGCTCGGGGTCACGAAGAGACAGACGTACAGCATAGGGGCGAGACCGGCCTACGAAAGAGACGACAACCGCCAGGTTTTCCTGAGCGGCATTGTCGGCTTCCAGACCAAACCCCACTGCAGCGCTACCCGTTTTGGTGGTCTGGACAAGCCTCCAGCCCCTTGTCTCAAAAGCCGTTCGATCGGCCTTCCATGCCCCCTTGGTACCTGGGAACTCCATCTGGCGCATAGCGGTCCACGCAGAGAAGGCAGAGGCGACACGATCGCGAACGACCAAGAGCTCAGGGTCATGGCAGGCCGTTGATGCGGCGCCGGCCCGGGCATTCTGAAGGGTCTGTAAAAGGTCGGCTTCGCTTGCGCCCGCCCTAGCCGCTGCTCCGCGTGCCTGCAGTGCACTGGCTGCGAGCGCCTTGCCGAGATCAGACGTGAAAAGCCGGCATCTTGCATCCGCCTCGACCACAAAGCTCCGCTCGTAATAGGTTCTCGATACAGCCGCGGCCGCCTCAGGCGAAGCTCCCGCCGGAACCGTGCTCGCTCCCAACAGGGCTGCGAGGGCGATTGTAGGCACAAGGCGACGAGACACACGGGAGTGTCGATTGGCGCTTACGGATATGGGCAAATGGCCTATCATCATGCCAGAACCCTACAACCATCAGGGTTCCGGTCCCGTTTCCGAGTAGGGTTACCCAATTGCTTCTTTCCAGCGACCTGTGGGTGAGCGCACTGATCCGTCGCGCAGAGATCGGCGGGGCCAATGCCACGGTCGTCAGGAAGGGTGATCTCAGGGCCGGCACCGTTATCGTCAAGGCCTATGACACAACCCTGCGGCAGGCACGACTGTTTACAGAAGCCTTTGGTCCGGACGGTGAGCGCCTCTGGATACAGCCCCTAAGGAGCGAGAGGGAATCCGATCTGGATACCTTCATCGAGCGTCAGAGCGGGTTCGATCCGGACATCTGGGTGGTTGAAATCGAAGACCAGAAAGGTCGCCACTTCATTACCGAGGCTGTCGACGACGACAAAAGGCCAGGACTGCCAGCAGGCTAGGGTCTGGGGGGCCTGAGAAGCCGGACCGATGCGCCGACACAGGGACCGCCCCCTCCCGGACGATGAGTTTGGCCACGTTTCCTTAACCGCGTTCGTGAACGGGACCTCAAGCGACCTGCGATAGTTTGGCGATGTCGACTGTTTCGGTCGATGTCTGTGGAGCCGTCCATGCTTTTCCTTCTGAACGACGTTGTTTTCGATCTCGACGAGGCCTCAGCGGTTTCGGCCATCGATGCACGCCGTTTCGAGAGACTGGACTTCGACTACATTCTCGAGCTCGGCTGTGAACTGTTTGCCGAGGACCCGCTTTTGCATCGCAACGATCCAGACAAGGCGCGACGCCTGGCCTGGCTCATTGCCGATCGGAGTCCCGAAGTGAATGCCGCCCTGTTTGCAGCGCCCGCCCGCGACTGTGCACCCGAGCTTGTCGAGCCTCGCTTCTGCGCCCTGCCAGAGGCTGTAATGCACCAGCTGAATGCCAGTGATCACCTGGGGACCCTTACACCGGTTGCCGCAGACCGCGTCGTTTGGAATCGCATGGCCGCCTGATCTGAGGCTTTACGCCCCCTCCCGGAGCCAGACCCTGGGGCACAAAGGAGGCTTGCGCAGCGCCCTACACTATGGGCTTGATCGCTCGCAGCCGAAATGGGGGGCTTGGAGATGTTGGACACGCTGAAAATCTGGGCGGCTTCAGCCTGCCTTTGCCTAGCCCTGTCTTTCGCTGGGCCGGTCAGAGCCGACTGGCTCAAGGCCGAAAGCGAACATTTCATTGTCTATGGCAATACCAGCGAAGCCTCGATCCGGAACTATACCCGCAAGGTCGAACGCTTCGATTCACTGCTGCGAATCTGGTTTCCGCCTCGCTCGGAAGGGGTCAAGGCCCCCAAGCTGACCATCTACCTCGCCGATGGACGCGAAGAGATGCGCCAGATCGTTCCTTCGCTGCCGGCCAATGTGGGGGGCTTCTATACCGCTGGCGAAGAACGGATCTTTGCCGTCACGGGCGGAAGTGGAACCGAGAACGATCACATCCTCTTTCACGAGTACGCTCACCATTTCATGTACCAGTATCTACCGGGATCCTATCCGGGCTGGTTTGTGGAGGGTTTTGCAGAGTTCTTCGCCACAGCAGATCTTACACCCAACCGGATGCGGGTCGGCCTGCATAGCCCTGGCAGGATGAACTCGCTGACCATGGGCGAAAATGCATGGCTGCCTATGGAAACCCTGCTCCGCTCCAGGGCATCCGAACTCGGTGATCGCAGCCATTTCTATTACGCTCAGTCCTGGGCGCTCACACATTATTTTCTCAGCACGAATGAACGGCGGGCCGCCATGGGGCGCTATCTGACGGCTGTGATGGGCGGGGGCGATCCGGTCGCTTCCCTGGCTCCTGCCACAGGCTTCACGCCGGCACAGCTGCAGCGCGAGGTACAGACCTACCTGGGACGGATCAGCTTCAGGCCTGAACAGCGCGAGTCTCCTCCAGCCGATGTCACGATCACACGTCTGCCGGCATCGGCACGGGATCTGATCTGGCTGGACCTGAGGCTGGCAAGGTACGTCCCCGAACCCCTTCGCGCTGGCAATCTGGCTGAGGCCCGGAGGGCTGCATCACGCCATCCCGGTGACCCCTGGGCTGCAAGGGTTCTGGCACAGGCCCATCTTGATATGAAGCAGCCCGCGGAAGCGATCCAGGTTCTGGAGGCCAGCCTTGCCCTACAGCCGCAAGACCCGCTGAACCTGCGCATGAAGGCGGTTTCCCTTATGGATCTGGCAGACACGCTCAAACAGGAAGATCCGGACCGGCATCGCACCCTGTTCGGTCAGGCCAGGTCTTTGTTAGCCCGGGCCTATCAGCTCGATGCCCTGGACTACCGTCTGTATCTGTCTCTGGACAGGTCACGGCGGATATCTGACACCTATCCGACCGACAACGACCTCGATACCCTGCTGTTGGGCAGGGCACTCGCTCCACAGGTAAAGACACTTACAGTTCTGGCCGCTCAGGCCCTCATAAACCGGGATGATCCTCAGAGTGCCATCAGCCTCCTGTCGCCGATCGCCAATGATCCTCATGGCGGCGAAGGGGTCAATGAGGTCCGTCGAATGCTTGCCCTGGCCAGGGAAAAGGCCGGGCTGCCTGCCCTGCCCTCAGAAGACGGACCAATAGCCGAACAGGCTAGTGAAGAAGGCACCAGCCAAGTCATTGATAACGAGGCTCAAGACACCAGAATCTCGGACTGAGGAAAGCGGGGTCTTCAGGGCCACTCCTGTCGTTTTGGGGTGAGGACGGTCTGGCGAGGGAATGCCAGGGGCCCTGCCTAGCCCGTCCATAACCAGACGGCGGCAAAACCGGTCTTGCCCTGGGCCAATGACCCTCACGACGTGTAGGCCAAGCCGATAAGGCGCAACACGGCACGGGCAACCTAAGCCTGGCACAATCCGCACCGTCTTGGGCGAAAGTGGTTCAGACATTGCGATGGAGCCCGATCAGGGCTAACGCCCCGGCCCATGTCAAAACTCTCAGTTGCACAGGAGGCTGGCCGGCGCCGGACCTTCGCCATCATCGCCCATCCAGATGCGGGCAAGACAACCTTGACCGAGCATATCCTCCTGGCAGGCGGAGCCATCCGGGCTGCGGGAGCCGTCAGGGCGCGCGGCGAGAACCGGCGTACCCAGTCAGACTGGATGAAAATCGAAAAGGAGCGCGGAATCTCCGTCTCAGCCTCCGTCATGACTTTTGAACACGAAGACAAGATGTTCAACCTGCTCGATACGCCCGGGCACGAGGACTTTTCTGAGGATACCTATCGCACCCTCACCGCAGCCGACTGTGCCATCATGGTTCTGGATGCGGCCAAGGGTATCGAGCCTCAGACGCTCAAGCTCTTTGAGGTCTGCCGCCTGCGCGACATCCCCATTATAACCTTTATCAACAAGCTGGATCGTGAAGCTCAGGATCCGATGGCCCTGCTTGATGACATCGCTTCGCGGCTACAACTGGATCCGGCCCCGATATGGTGGCCAGCGCAGAGCGGAAACCGACTGAGGGGCATGGTGGAAATCGGGACCGGACGGTTTCAGCCCTATGCACGCAAGGTTCCGGGGGCTGTGGAGGATGCGGGACACCCGCAGGCCCTGCATCTGGATGCGGCCTCAGCGTATTTTGAGCCTGGCGAACTGACCGAGCTGCGCGAGGCTGCTGAACTGGTGGAAGGAGGCTATCCCGCCTTTGATCGTGAGGCCTTTCTAGAAGGTCACATGACACCCGTACTCTGGGGATCGGCGCTGCGGCACTTCGGCATCGATGAGCTTCTCAAGGCCATTGGAGACTGGGCCCCGTCTCCCAAGGTCATGAAGGCGCGAAAGGAAGCGCCTCCGGAGACCCGAAATGCCCCCGCTCCGGTCGACCTGCTCGTGGAGCCGGGTTCGGATGAGGTCACGGGTTTTGTCTTCAAGGTGCAGGCCAATATGGACCCCAACCACCGCGACCGTATTGCCATGTTCCGGATGGCATCGGGCTCATTCAAGCGGGGGATGAAACTGAAGGTGCAAAACACCGGCAAACAGCTCTCGGTCAATGCACCCATAATGTTCTTTGCCTCAGATAGAGAGCTGGCTGAAGACGCCTTTGCCGGCGATGTCATCGGCATACCCAACCACGGCGTCCTTCGGGTCGGCGACAGCCTTTCGGAGAGCGGTCTGGTTCGCTTTGCGGGTCTGCCCAACTTCGCCCCAGAAATCCTTCAGCGGGTCCGGGTCAAGGATCCGCTCAAGGCCAAGCATCTGAAAAAAGCTCTCGATGGTCTTGCAGAGGAAGGCGTTACCCAACTCTTCCGTCCAGAGCTTGGATCCGATTTCATTGTCGGCGCCGTTGGCCAGCTTCAGTTCGAGGTCATGGCCGACAGGCTGGGCGAAGAATATGGCCTCGATGTCCTCTTCGAACCCAGTCCCTACGCCGAAGCCCGATGGATTTTGCCTGCTGACGGTGCAGACAAGGCGGATATTGAAGACTTCATGGGAAAATACCGCCCCCAGATGGCCGTCGATATTGATCAATCTCCGGTATTTCTGGCCAAGTCGAGCTGGGAAACGGGCTATGTGGCAGAGCGGTTTCCCAAGGTGCGCTTCCTGAAAACCAAGGAACGGGGCTGATGGCCTGTGGTCCTTGGCAGGACAGGCTGAATACGTTCCCGGCGGCACAAGACAAGAGGCGGAGCTGGTGATCAGCTCCGCCTCAACCTGTTGGGCCTGTGCCTAGGGGGGGCGTTTGTCACTGGCCCATCAGGGTTCTCAGAAGCGTCGGCTGAGGCCGATCGAGACTACCCAGGGGTTCAGATCGACGTCGGAGCGCAATGCGCCAGCATTGATCTGTGCATCCGTATTGAAGAAGACCTTCTTGACATCAAGGTTGGCGCTCCAGGGCCCCGTGAGGCCAACGTCCGCACCTGCCTGCAGGGCATAGCCCAGGCCGTTTTCAAGATCGACATTGAAGCCGTTCCGGTTCTTGCCTTCAAAGAAGATCATGCCGTTCAATCCAGCTCCAATATAGGGGCTGATCCGTCCCTCGGTGAGAGGGCGGTACTGAACTGTGACGACCGGTGGCAGCACCCAGGTGTCATGAACGGCAACATTGGTTGCCCCGCCAATGGCACGGATCTCATGCTGGGTTGCCCCTAGAATGGCCTCGACGGCAAGGTTGTCGGTGAAGAAATAGGTGAAGCCCAGGGTGGGCATATAGTCATCGGACACATCGACACGCAGGCCCGCGTCTGCACCCGCACGCGTCAGGACGCGGTCTTCAGTAGTGGGGGCCACCACGGTCGCACGCGCCGTAACCAGAAAGTCACCAGCACGGGGGGCTTGCCAGGACGCTGCTGTCTGAGCCGAGGCAGGTGTCGCTGCAACGTACGTCAGGGCCGTTAGGGCCAGGATGGAGGAGAGGAGGAAGGTTTTCGGCATAGTGGGGTCGATCTCCGGGCTAGGCTGCGGGACGCCGCGCCCCGCTCTCTTGATCAGCAAGCGTGGCGGCTTTGGCAGGTCCAGGCGACGGCCGATTGGCCTGCCAGATGGCCCATGCTGCTCGGCAGAGGGACCGTTATGGGCGCGCTCGCCCTTGTCGCCTTTCTCCTCAAGCAGCGTCCCCAGCCGCCCGCTCTTGTCTGACCACCAGCCCTTGAGTGGATCGGCCTCGGAATCTCTGGGTCATCAGGAGCTGTCGGCCTGATCGCCCGGTAGTCTTACCGCAATCCCAATGCGGGCTTCCTCTCTAGAAACCGGGCATATTGTGTTGTCGCCATAGCCATGATCCACTTGTCTCTTCGCAGGCCTTGCCTGCGGCAGGCTAGGCTCGCGCCTGACAACAAGGCTCAGGCTGACGGCCCTTCAGGAAACAGGAAGCCGGGACTATTGGAACATGTCTGATCCCCATCTCTCGGACTGGAGACTGGCCCCCGCGCTGGCGGCAGCTATCGGACCGGCGGCCACATCTGCTGGCCACCTTGGGGTCAAAAGCCAGACTCTTGGAACCGGCGCTTTGCTTGCATCAGAGCTGAGATGGACACTGCGCCAGTCCCGAACCGGGACGGGGGAAAGGCTGACAAGGGGAATGTTCGATTTCGGCAGAGGACTGAGAAAGCTTTTCCGGAGCTCGGAGGAGGCGGAGGATTTTGGCTGGCTGGAGCTGGTCGGTCCCGAACTTTTGGCTCGCGAAGCCAGGAGCCAGTGTATCGATGCCGGTCGGGTATCCTGCACCAAACCCTTTCAGGACTGGATGCGGGGCGCGATGCTCTGGCGCGAGCATGCACGCAGGACGGGCGCTCGGGAAAGCCTGGACCGAGCCGCCAGTGCGGCCAAGGATGCTATCCGCGCCGCCAGGACGCGTGAGGAGACGATCAGGGCCGAGATTGAGGCGTCTCTTTGTCTGATGACCCGATTTGACCTTTGCGGTGGAAGGGTCACTCTCGACCAGGCCTTGAAACAGGCTCCCACAGAACAACTGATAAACGATCGCGGTATTCGCCAGTGCACAGGGGCCTGGCTGGCAGCACTCCATGCCCGGCTCCGGCTTCGCCAGGCTCGTCTCATTGATGAACAGGTCGTGCTCCTGCGTGCCGCCGCTCTGATGGACGCTGCCATCCAGGTCGTAGACACCACGCGAGCCGGCTCGTCTGCAGAGCTGCGTCTCGAACGCGCGGCACTGGCACTGGAAAATGGTGTCATGCGCCGCGATGCGGCCTTGCTAGACCAGGCGGGTGATGAGCTTCGCCAGCTGGTGGCCAATGCCGACCCCGATCGTCTGCCCCTCAGTCGTTCACGCGCCCTTTCGCTCTGCGCTGCCGGCCTTTCTGCCCTGGCAAGTCTCGCCGGCGACGAGATCGCGCGCGTACAGGCCAGAGACCTGTTCGACAGCGCTGCCGAACAGTTTACGCCTGACCATAGTCCTCTGGACTGGATAGCCATCCAGGTTTCACGATCTGCAGACCATGGCCTCGTGCCCCTGGCCAACCTGCGTCAGGCTGAAACACTCGGTGGGGGTCAGGGCCTTCTGCTTGGAGCCCTCGCGCGTGATCGGCGCCTGGAAGTCGAGATCCAGAGGGCCGTGGCTGCAGGCGATACATCGCTCCTGGACACCCTTCGCAAGGCGATCATCGCACGTCTCAGCCTTTCACATGGCCGGTCGGCCAGTGTGGATTTGACGGATGCTGGCGATTTGGACTGGGCTGTGGACCAGGTCGCCCTGGCGCAACTGGATCTTGCCAAAGCCCGTTTGACAGGCCGCTTACCCGCCTTTTCGGGATTCGGCCTGTTCGAAGCCGCCGAAGTTGCTAGAGATCGGGGGTTGCCGGAACTTGCAGCGCGCGCCGAAGCGCTCATGCCTGGACGCTGGTCCGATCAATAAGGCCGCATAAAGGTCTGCAATTCAACAGCTATTCTGGCTTCAAGCCCTGAACCGCACCGAAATGCGAGCCGTAATCGCCATTCTGCTCGAGTCTAGGCCGCAGTGCAGGGCCCAGCCTGATGGCCTTGCCTGACGCACACCGGCATCATGAACCTATCCGCCCAGGGCTGTGAAAGCACCGTTTCGAAAACCCGGCTTGCCATAGGCCTGTCTCTTGCCATCGGGGCCAAGCACACGACCGCCAGCAGCTTCAAGTACAGCCTGACCCGCTGCAGTATCCCACTCATGGGTCGGGTTGTTCCGCGGATAGGCATCAAAGCGACCTTCAGCGATCAGGCAAAACTTGATCGAGGAATCCGCACCCTGCCAGCGCGTACACCCATGCTGTTTCATAAGGCGCTCGGCCTCAATGTCGGTAACGCTGTGACTTAGGATGGCAATGCCATCCGATGGCCGTTCGCGTACCCCGACCGAGCGCCAGGCCTCACCAAACCCCCGGCGCTGTGCACCTTCAGGTCCAAGCCTCCAGCTTGTTGACGTAGCAGGCGCACTGACGACGCCAGCAACAGGCCAGCCCTCATGGATCAGGGCAATGTTGACCGTGAATGTATCCTTGCCGCTGATGAACCCGCGCGTCCCATCAAGCGGGTCTATCAGCCAGAACCAGGCCTCGGCGGATGAAGGCAAGCCGTTTCTGGCCGCAGCCTCCTCTGCAACGGTCTGAACGCCCGGCCATCGGGAAAGGAGCCTGTCCAGGATAAGGGCCTCTGCCTCCTGATCTGCGAGTGTGACAGGGCTTTCGTCCGCCTTTGTCCTCACCTCAACATTTGACCGCCAGTAGGGGAGAATCAGCCGAGACGCATCTTCAGCTATGTCAGCGATAAGGTCGTGAAGTTCGCCGGAGGCGAGATCACGGACAAGGGACTTGGATACCATCGGGGTCCGTTAGCTGAAATCACCGGTTTCGCGAACCTGCAAATCACCTCAGGCTTGGATTCTGATCGCGACCGCCCTGCAAGAGCGCCCATGACCCATGCTGCCCAAACCGGCACCGAACTGCCATTTGAGACCACTGAACTGGCAACCTATGTCGCCGCCAAACTGTGCCATGATTTCATAAGTCCTGCCGGTGCCATCATTCAGGGTCTGGATTTGATGAATGATCCCAGTGCGCAGGATATGCGTGAAGACGCCCTGAATCTGGTTTCACAGAGCGCGGCCAAAATGGTCGCCCTGGTCCATTTCGCGCGTGTGGCATTCGGCGCAGCCGCCTCCAACGAAAGCTTCTCAGGCTCCGAGCTCAAAGGTCTTGTGGAAGGGCTGGTCAAGGGCGGCCGGGCCACAATGGACTGGCAGGTGCCCCAGACCCACTTCGACAAACCTGCGGCTCGGACACTCGTTAATCTGGCCTATCTGACCCTGGGGGCCCTGCCGTCAGGAGGAGCCGCTGTCATAACCGCAGATCGGTCTCATGACAGTCTGGTCCTGCGGGGAACCGCCCAGGGCGCACGGGCACGGCTAAAGCCCGAAGCAGAGACCGGCCTTCGGGGCCTGCGTCTGACGGACGGGCTGACAGGACAATGGATTCAACCCTACTGGCTATGGGTTACGGCACGTGATGCTGGGGGGCGACTGGATCTGCATGTTGAGGAAGGGCAGGTCATCCTCACGGCCACCCTTCCCTGCTGATTGACGATGGAAACCTTAACGCCAACGGCTCGTTAACCGCCTCACTGCGATGATGGGGGAGCGGGCGCGATTTCCATTGCCCGGCCCCGGAGACTGCTCTTGGATCCCAGGACCTGCCTGATCGTCGACGATAGCCGGATCATCCGCAAGGTTGCCCGCCGAATTGTCGAGGGCCTCGGGTTCGAGGTCGACGAAGCTGCGGATGGCGCAGAAGCACTGGCCTGGTGTGGGTCTGCAATGCCGGATGTGGTTCTGCTGGACTGGAACATGCCCGTGATGGATGGTCTGGCCTTTCTCAGGCGTCTGCGCACACTGCCAGGTGGTGAGGTGCCAAAGGTCCTGTTCTGCACCGTCGAAACGGCTCCCGAGCGCATAGCTGAAGCCCTATCTGCGGGCGCAGACGATTATGTGATGAAGCCATTTGATGGCGAAATTCTGCAGTCCAAGCTTGCGGAGGTGGGTGCCGTCTAACGGCAACAGTCGCCATGACACCAGAGGATTTCGAGAGATTGCAGGCTCTTATGGCCACACGTGCGGGCTTCAGGCTCACACGCGACCGCATGCATCTGGCCGAACATCGCCTTGGTCCTATTGCCCGTCGCGAAGGCTTTGATTC
Organism: Caulobacterales bacterium; assembly: GCA_041308165.1. Classification (GTDB taxonomy): domain Bacteria; phylum Pseudomonadota; class Alphaproteobacteria; order Caulobacterales; family Caulobacteraceae; genus Brevundimonas. Next base: position 1,379 of record JBFZCB010000147.1, on the reverse strand, counting down.
GGTTCAGGCCCTCTTGGACAACCTCTGGACCAAGCCGGTGGCCTCACTGGCCTGGGCCGTGATCGAGACGCTCTTGAACAGTGAAACCTGGTTCCGTCGCGACCGTGAGGCTTTCGAGTCTTTTTCGCGAGAGCTCCTTCCGGCAATCGGCATGGCCCGGCCAGGAGGGCTGGTGCGCGTCTGGTCCGCAGGATGCGGTTCCGGTCAGGAAGCCTATTCTCTGGCCATGTCCGCACGTGACGCTCAGGCTAATGTCGAGATTGTTGCAACAGACCTCTCTCTCAAGGCGATAGAACGGGCCCGTGCCGGTGCCTACACCGGCTTTGAGATCCAGCGAGGGCTGTCCGCATCAACGATGCTGCGGTGGTTTGAGCCGCTCGATGATCACTGGGTTGCCCGGGCTGAGCTTCGACAGGCGGTTCAGTTCAACCGATCAAATCTCCTGGACGAACCCACAGATGGTCCGCGTTTTGACGTCATCTTCTGTCGCTATCTCCTGAAAGATATGGAGCCCTTGCGCCGTGTTGCTGTCATCGAGGCGCTCGAGCGGCGACTGGTCGACGACGGGTGTCTGTTTGTTGGCGCTGATGAACGGCTAGAAGGAGACAGTGTGGCTTTCAGGCCTGTGAATGGTCGCAAGGGACTATTCGTCAAGTCCCCGGCGTCCATTTCTCGTGCCGCCTGACCCAGGTCACCACGTTCAAGATGCGTGACATCCGGCCCCTTGCCCCCGTAAGCTCCATTGGCTCTGGGGAGGGTTGGGATGAAGATGCCATTCAGACGGTCGGATGCCGTAGTAGGCCTTGCCGATAGAGTTTGGTTGGGCCCCAGTGGCCAGCCACAGGCCTCTTTACCCGCTGTTTTGGGACTTGTAGCCCTCCTCCTGGCCACGCTCGCAGGTGTTATTGCCCTGCAAGTGCCTAGGGCTGAACCTATAGGAGCGCCCCAAACAGCCTTTTCTTCCGGGCGCGCCATGGTCGATATTGAGGAGATCTCAAGAGCGCCTCATCCCGTCGGATCCGCAGAGCATCAGCGCGTTCAGGATTATCTTTTCGGACGTCTGCAGGCCCTGGACCTGGCTCCAGAGCGCCAGTCGGGAGTTCTCTCGCCTGAAGCCGTCAAGAGAATGGAGCGCTGGGGTCTCGATCCATCAAGTCCAGTTGTAAACCTCATAGGGATCCTGCCTGCGAGCGGACCTGAGGCCGATAATGAGGCCCCCGCCGTCATGTTGATGGCCCACTATGACAGCACGGCAACTTCGCCGGGCGCAGCCGACAACTCAACCGGGGTTGCGGCCGTTCTGGAAACGGTTCGCGCCATCAAGGCTCGCGGCCCCATATCCCGACCTTTGATCGTACTCCTGAGCGACGCAGAGGAGC
>JBFZCB010000146.1:0-3146 GCA_041308165.1 Caulobacterales bacterium | reverse complement strand
TGAGCTGGGTCCGTGAGGCCCGGGTCGTGCGACTATTGCCGGATACACTTGTTATAGACGTGATCGAACATGACCGCCTCGCTGTCTGGCAGACAGGCGGGCAGGCCAGCGTCATAGACAGCCAAGGCCGCATCATTGAGGGGGCAGACCCTGGACGATATCCTCAACTGCCCCTGATTGTCGGCAAGGGGGCTGATACGGCCGCTGCCGGACTGCTTCCACTCCTGGCGCAGCGCCCGAGACTGATGGGGCGCGTTGACGCCCTTGTGCGGGTCGACGAGCGCCGCTGGGATCTGAGGCTGAAGGACGGAAGCCTGATACAGCTGCCGGCCGTCGGGCAGGAATCTGCCCTAATCCGGCTCGATGCCCTCGATCAGCGCGAACGCCTCCTAGATCTGGGATTTGCGCGCGTTGATCTGCGCGCTTCTGACACTGTTGCCGTAAGGCCGGGGGCAAGGCCGCCCGTTGCCAATTCCCCCGCTGTTGGCTGATCATGCAGGGCCCCAAGACAATGACAACTCGAAAAGGTCCCGCCTCAGTAGACCCATCGCGAGCGCGCGCTCCTGTAGTGGCGGCACTCGACCTGGGGCAGTCCAAGGTCTCTTGCTTCATCATGAAGCCCGAAGGCGTGCGTCATGCTGACCGGACGATAAGGGTGGCTGGTGCCGGTCACGTGCAGTCGCGTGGTATACGGGGCGGCTCGATCATCAATATGGATGAAGCGGCCCAGGTGATCGGCCATGCCGTCGAGCGTGCCGAACGCTCAGCGGGCAGTCCTGTGTCAGGAGTGGTGGTCACTACGGCCATAGGTCAGATGAGCAGCCACAGGCTTCAGGCCAGGGTCTCTCTGGGTGCCCATCCGGTGGGTGATGCAGACCTAGCCAGGGCGATCGGCATGGCCCTTGCCAGCCTGAGGTTGCCCGACCGACGCCCTATTCATGTCCTGCCCATTGCCTGGTCGGTTGATGGCGCGCGCGGCGTGCATGATCCCCGTTCCATGCGTGGCAATACGCTTGGCCTGGACCTTCTTGTCGTCTCCATGGCGGAAGGCGCGTTTATTGCCCTTGGGCATTGCCTTGAGTTGGCTCACCTTGATCTTCAGGGCGTGGCTGCAGCGCCGGTCGTATCATCTCTCGCCGCCCTTGAGGATGATGAGATGGACCTTGGATGCGTCTGTATCGAAATGGGCGGTGGCGTGACCAGTGCGGCTGTCTGGGGCGGAAAGTCCCTGTTGCATATAGAGTCCCTGAGTGTAGGCGGCGATCACGTTACGGCTGACATTGCCAGGGGGCTTTCCACCTCCAAGGCGGGAGCTGAACGTCTGAAAACCCTGCATGGCTCAGCCATGGCCGGACCCAATGAAGACCGCGAGATGCTTGAGGCACCGGCTCGGGGCGAAGATCCGTCCGCTGGGCCCGTCGTTGTACCCCGCGCCATGCTCAAGACAGTCATTGCGCCTCGGGTCGAGGAAACCCTTGAGCTCCTGCGCGATCGTCTCAAAGCCTCAGGTGCCGGCCTTGATCATGGTGCGGGTATTGTCCTGACCGGCGGGGCCAGTCAGCTCAATGGGGTGCGTGAACTGGCCATTCGTGTTTTTGACCGGCCTGTTCGACTGGGTCGCCCACAGCGCGCCCCGCACCTGGCGGATGCAGCTTCTGGGCCCGCGTTCTGTGCTTCTGCAGGAGTATTGCTGAGGGCAGCCTACGGACCAAGAGAAGCCGTGTCTGCGCGCAAGCTCATGGCTCGCCCCATTACGGCTGCGGATGCACCCCGTGTGCACAGGGGCAATCTGGTCGCGCGGGCTGCAGGCTGGATTCGCGAAAACCTCTAGTCCGAACTAGGCCTAGGCAAGAAAGCGACGTGTCCGGCAAGTGACCGATAAGGAGGGACCCTTGTGCGGGGACCGCAGGGGGCTCGATTGGTCCACCAACCCAAAGGCCAGGCTAATCCTTGTCACGTCTTCGTCCCGCCCTTGTGTTGGTTCTGTGACTTACTGGTAACAGAAAGGTCGGGAAGTGGCCTCAATGCCGCCCCAAAGGTTGCTGCTTGCCGATAATCCTCTAATCGGAAAGGCAAGATGCACTCCGACTCCCTTCGGAGTGCGATCGCAGTTCAACGGTTGGGGCCATGTCCAAAATGAATTTGAAGCGCAATTATCTTTTCGGGACCACGATCCTGGCAGGCGTCCTTGCCGTGTCGGCCCCCGCATTCGCCCAGACTGCACCTGCTTCCGGGCCAGGCGCAGATGTCGTAGAAGAGGTCATCGTTACCGGTTCACGTATCCGTCGTGACCCGACCACCGCACCGACGCCCCTGATCCAGGTCCAGCGCGAACAGCTGCTCGAGACCGGTCTGTCGACGGTGATCGACTACCTGGCCACCATTCCGGCCCTGTCCAACTCCCTGGTGCCTTCGGACACCACGGGTTCGGGCCTGAACGACGGCGGTCTGTCGCTTCCAAACCTTCGCACCCTGGGTACCGGCCGCACGCTCACGCTCGTTGATGGCCTGCGCCACGTCGGTTCCGGCGCGGGTTCGCTGGCTGTTGATATCGACACCATTCCTCGCCTGATGATCGAGAACATCGAGATCGTCACCGGTGGTGCCTCGTCCGTTTACGGCGCTGACGCTGTTTCCGGCGTCCTGAACTTCAACCTGCGCAAGGATTATGAAGGCGCAGAGATCGATGCCAACTATGCATGGATCAACGAGGATGGTCAGGAATCCAAGCGTATCTCGGGCTTGATCGGCAAGAACTTCTTTGATGATCGCCTCAACGTCTATCTGCACGCTGAGCACGAAGAGATCGATTCCGTTGAGTCGCTCGACATTGACTGGATTCGGCGTTCGCCGACGATCTTTGGCATTGATGCCGATCCAACGTCACCAGCCATTGGTCCGAACTTTGATGGCAATCTCGATTCCATCCTGATTGTTAGCAATGAAATGCGTCGCCTGGACCGTCCACGGTGGGGCTCGCTCACGATTGCCAACAACCAGCAGCCCTCAGCTCTGAATAACCCACTGGTTCCCATCCAGTCCTGTACAGCCGTCAATGCTGCAGCCTGTTATTCGGTTGATCCAACCAAGACCTACTGGTTCGAGGGCGGTACGGCCCGTCTGGCCAACTTTGGTCAGCGTCTGGG
>JBFZCB010000145.1:0-4014 GCA_041308165.1 Caulobacterales bacterium | reverse complement strand
CCCTTATCTGACACCAATCAGATATGCCAAATATAACCTTGCCAGCCCTAGGGTTATCAAGAGCCTTACGCCGACGAACATTTCCTGACCGCCCAAACCTGGATCGTCGATGGTGTCCGGCGCTCCTTCAGCAGATTGTAAGGAGATGAACCTAGACCTGTCTTGACCCTTGTTTCAGGGCTGGGTTCGACCAGCTGGAGTCTGACTGTGATGAAGCGCCTTATCCTGACTGTCTTTCTGGCCCTTCTGGGCACACAAACGACCCCTGCACTGGCACAGAATCCAGCTCAGATCGAGGGCGTCAGGCGCGGTGCTGCCTGCCCGGGCTGCAACCTGTTCCAGGCAGACCTGTCGGGTCTTGAACGGCGCGGGCTAAACCTTTCGGGCGCTCGGCTGCGCCAGGCAGACCTGAGTTTGGCTGTTATGGAGCGGACACGCTTTAACCGTGCAGACCTGCGCGATGTCGAGGCCTATGGTGCCGTGCTCTCAAGCTCCAGCTTTTCAGGGGCCAATCTGACCAACGCAAACCTTGTTGGTGCCTATCTTGTGGGCGCAAACTTCTCCGGTGCCAGGCTGAATGGCGTGAACTTTTCAGGGGCCCGACTGACAAGGGCGACTGGACTAAGTCAGTCCCAGCTTAACAGGGCGTGTGGCGATGAATCTACCCTTCTGCCTGGACGGTTCACGATTCCACCTTGCTGAACCGGATCGCGTTGCTTTGGCCACGATCCTTACTGCGATTTAAGTAGGTATTCACGAGGCCAGGCGTCATGGATGCGGTGTGATCAGGAACCTACGTTTCATCAGCTGCCTTATTGCGACCGCCGTGACGTTTTGGGGTCTCGGCTCGCGGCTGGCCATGGCCGAAGCGCAAAGGCCACTCCAGGACAGAGAGGTCGCTCGCCTCGTTACCCTGGGGGGGTCATGTACCCGCTGCGAGCTCTCGGGTCGCAACCTGTCGGGCGCAACTTTTGTGGGTGCAACGTTCCTGAGTTCTACGCTGGTCGGAGCCAACCTGCGCGGAGCCGAAATGACCGGCTCGAACTTCTCTTCCAGCGATTTCAGCCGCGCGGATCTGAGCGGAGCCGAACTGGGTGGTGCAAACTTCTCGAACGCTGTGTTCGTTGGCGCGGCGCTGAATGGCGTTGAATCCGGTGGTGCCCTGTTTGCGAGCGCTGACATGGGGCGTGCTAGTCTCTCATCGGCCGAGCTCAATGGAGCCAACTTCAACGGAGCCAATCTGTCCGGCACCCGCTTTGCTTCTGCTGAAATGTTTGGAACGTCGCTGGTCAATGTGAATGCACGTGAAGCCTCATTCCGAGACGCCGAGATGGCAGCTTCCAACCTGAGTGGAGGCAACTTCAGCAGCGCCGATTTCCGAAGTGCGAACCTCGATAGCGCACGCCTTTCGCGAGCCGATCTCAGTCGAGCGAGCTTTGCTGGAGCCTCATTGCGCAGAACGGATATTCGCGGCGTGGATCTCTCAACTGTAACAGGATTGACCCAGGCCCAGATCTCCCAGGCCTGTGCTGACGAAGCCACAAGATTGCCGAGGGGCATCCAGCCGGGGATCTGCCGCAGCCGTAGAACCGTGAGAACGGCTCCACCTAGGCCACCCGCTCCTCCGGCGGTGGCTAGTCCTCGTCAGCCGTGAGCAGATCGAGATCCAGTCATCAGCAGCCACTGAACCCCATCTTGACGAGAAAGGCTAATCCCCTCGCGATAGGCTTGGCGTTATTAGATGCATACGACCTAGGCGCTTCAAGCCTGGGACGCCCACAAACATATAAGCGCGCAAACCCTGGACATAGCCAGCCTATGGCCGCCGTTCTGACCCTTACCTCTATCGGAGAGGCAAGGCTGTGCGAATGTGAAGCTCTTTGAGCTGCCGCTCTTGAGCCACGGCCGGCGCAGACATCAGTAGATCCTGCCCCTGCTGATTGAGGGGGAAGGCAATAACCTCACGAATGGCGACCTGATTGGCCAGCAGCATCACAATACGGTCGATGCCGGGGGCAAGACCGCCGTGAGGTGGTGCCCCATACCGGAAGGCATTTAGCATGCCTCCGAACTGCTCTTCCACGACCGAAGCATCATAACCGGCAATCTCAAAGGCCTTGAGCATGATCTCGGCCTTATGATTTCTAATGGCACCCGAGCAAAGCTCGTAACCATTGCAGACGATATCATACTGATAGGCGAGGATATCGAGAGGATCTTTTGTTTCCAGTGCCTCCATCTCGCCCTGAGGCATGGAGAACGGGTTGTGACTGAAGTCGACCTTTTTCTCGTCTTCGCTCCATTCGAACATGGGGAAGTCGACGATCCAGCAGAAACGGAAACAATCCTCAGCAATCAATCCCAAATCCTGGCCGAGCTTGATCCGGGCATTGCCAGCAAACTTGTAAAAGACCGAGGGATCACCCGCTGCAAAAAAGGCCGCATCACCCTGCCCCAGGCCGAGGGCGGTCATGAGCTCAGCCGTTGCGTCAGCCCCAAGATTCTTGGCGATCGGCCCGCCCCATCCCCCCTGGTCTTCTGACCAGAAGATGTAGCCCAGTCCGGGTTGCCCTTCACCCTGCGCCCAGCTGTTCATGCGGTCACAGAAGGCCCGGCTTCCTCCCTTGGGCGCTGGAATACCCCAGACGGCATTCTTGGGATCAGCCGCAAGAATCTTGTTGAACAGGCCAAAGCCACCGTCACGGAAGTGGACACTGACGTCCTGCATTTCGATCGGATTACGCAGGTCGGGTTTATCAGAGCCGTATTTGGCAATCGCTTCGCGATAAGGGATACGAACGAAGGGGTATGAATCCACGGTCTTGCCGTCCGCAAACTCTTCGAAAACGCCATGCATGACCGGTTCGATGGCCGCGAATACGTCTTCCTGGGTGACGAAGCTCATCTCGACATCAAGTTGGTAGAACTCAAGCGACCTATCGGCGCGTAGGTCTTCGTCACGGAAGCATGGTGCAATCTGGAAGTAGCGATCGAAACCAGAGACCATCAAAAGCTGTTTGAACTGCTGCGGGGCCTGGGGCAGAGCGTAGAACTTGCCCGCATGGAGCCGGCTCGGGACCAGAAAATCTCGAGCCCCTTCAGGCGACGACGCGGTCAGGATCGGGGTCTGATATTCCAGGAAACCCTGATCGACCATACGATGCCGGATCGAGTGGATGACCTTTGATCGAAGCACGATGTTGCGGTGCAGGGTCTCTCGGCGCAGGTCGAGATAGCGATGTTTAAGGCGGATGTCCTCAGGATAGTCTGGCTCCCCAAACACAGGCAGCGGCAGCTCTGCAGCCTCTGAAAGGATTTCAACGGCCTTGACCCTGACCTCGACCTCCCCTGTTGGCAGGTTGGCGTTGATGGTCGAGCCCTCTCTGGCCACCACCTCCCCATCAACCCTGATCACACTTTCAGCCCGCACGCGTTCGACCGCGGCAAAGCCCGGCGTGTCAGGGTGAAAGACAAGCTGGGTCAGCCCGTAATGATCGCGAAGATCGATAAAGAGCAGACCACCATGGTCGCGCTTGCGATGAACCCAGCCTGAAAGGCGCACCGTCGTTCCGGCGTCACTGATGCGAATGGCACCGCAGGTATGGGAGCGATAGGCGTGCATATGAAGATCGTCTGAAAGCGGCTGTGAAACAGCGGGAATTAGGAGCGGCGGAAGGGCGCATCATCGTCCCTGAAAGTCAAGGTCGCGCGATGTCCCGCACCTTGCCTGAAAAAGGACGAATCCGGCTACTAGGGTTTTGACGAGGCCCTCCGGAGCGGTTCGATGTTTGTAATCACGATTTCCTATACCGCTCCGATGGACCAGATTGATGCCCGCCGGGCAGAACACCGGGAATGGCTGGACACCCACATTGCTTCCGGCCTTTTCCTGGTTACAGGCCCCATGATTCCGCGAACAGGGGGTGTGCTGATTGCCAGCGGCAGGATCAGTCGCGATGATCTCAGTGCCCTGCTCAGCCACGACCCGTTTCAGCTTCATGGACTGGCCCAGTA
>JBFZCB010000144.1:0-12152 GCA_041308165.1 Caulobacterales bacterium | reverse complement strand
CCAGGAGTGCGGCCTCGCTCAACTGACCCTTGCCTTCACGTCTACGTTCCGCCGCCGCCTCAAGTGTCTCAACGCGCACCAGCCAGCGGCCGGCCACCCTGAAGCCGAAGGCCGAAAGCACCCTCGCTGAAGGTGCAGGCTGGACTGACGCAACGACCCCCGTTGGCGAAGGCTGAACCGGTGCCCGAAAGGGGGCCCCTGCGACAAAGGCCTGGGCCAAAGCCTGAGCGCGGGGCTTGAGCACCCCAGCAAGCCAGACTGAATGAACACCTACCCGGATGGCAAACGTCTTGAGGGTACGCCGCTCGGCCTGACTTAGTGACGCCAGATCACGCTCTATGTCACGCCGGTCGATAATCCCGCCAGCCTCAAGCAGACGAAACGCAATCCCTCGCGGCAGCCCTTTGAGCGCTCCACTTTCAATGGCCTGCTTCAACCGCTTCAGGTCACGAAGGGCCCGACCCGACTCTGTGGCCAGCCAGGCTTCCAGACGCCTTTGAGCTCGATCCCGTGTTGAGTTGGGGCCAAGATCGCCGATCAGCCGGACCCGCGGATTGAACGGCTCATCATTGATGATCCGGCCCGCCAGATTGCCATGCCACAGCACCTCGCCATCCGGTGTGACAGAAAATGACGAATCTTCATCAGCCGCCAATCGACCCAACCGAAGCGCCACCTCTGGTCCGACCGCCCTCAGGGCTGCTGTCTTCAGTGTTCTGTCAGCGAGTGCCGATCCACCGGCCTCAGGGGTAAAGCCGATGCCCTCAAGCAGGCCGACAGTCTGTCCATCAACCGTCACCACTCCATCAGCCGCGACATCGGACGAACTGGCCTCGCGGTCATTGAGCGATCGCATGAGAGCTGTCGTCTTGCGATCGACGAACCTGGCCGTCAGCCGCTCATGCAGGACGTCGGACAGTCTCTCTTCGAGTTGCCGCGTCTGCTCTCGCCAGGCCCTGGCCCCCTCAACCCAATCCGGCCGATTGGCGATGTAGGACAGGGTTCTTACACCGGCCAACCTGGCTGAAAGCTGGTCTATTTGACCGTCATCACGATCCAGTTCAGCAAGCCTGGGAGCCATCCAGTCCTGGCCCAAGCGGCCCCGTTTTCCGGTCAATGCATGAAAGATGTCACGCGACAGGCGGACATGCTCGTCCAGGGTTGTCTTCTGGAAATCGGGGAGCTGGCAGCAGTCCCACAGTCTCATAATGGTCCCCCGGGAGCGTCCGACCCGCCTGATCTCGTCGTCCTGCATGGCCCGCCGCAGCAAGGTCTCATCAAGGGCCGGACGGGTCAGTCTTAGGCCATGCAGGCCAGGGGTCTGGGTAAGGGAACGCAGCAGGTCAGGCAGGGTATCAAAATCAAGCCGGGCGTTGCGCCATTCTGCGGCTTCCACCGGATCAAAGCGATGCTCAACAACCTGCTCTACAAGGTCTGGATCCAGGTCCTGGCACTCGCCTGTCACGCCAAAGGTTCCATCCCGGACATGTCGTCCAGCACGACCCGCGATCTGTCCAATCTCGTGTGCATGCAGCCAACGCGTCCGCTGGCCATCGAATTTGCGAATGCCCGCAAAGGCGACATGGTCAACCTCCATGTTCAATCCCATGCCGATCGCATCGGTGGCCACGAGAAAGTCCACTTCCCCTGACTGGAACAAGCCTACCTGTGCATTGCGGGTTCTGGGACTAAGACTGCCCATGACGACCGCCGCCCCGCCTCGCTGACGACGGATGAGCTCTGCGATCGCATAGACCTGCTCGGTCGAGAAGGCGACCACAGCAGAGCGTCGCGGCAGGCGTGTCAGTTTCTTGGACCCAGCATAGGTCAGTGATGACAGACGCTCGCGCGTGACCACCTCCAGATCGGGAATAAGGCTGCGCATTAGGGGTGCCATAGTACCCGCACCCAAAAACATCGTTTCGTACCGGCCCCGTGCGTGCAGGAGACGGCTGGTGAAAACGTGGCCTCTCTCGGGATCTGAAACCAGCTGGATCTCATCAACCGCAAGAAACTCCACCTCGCGTTCCAAGGGCATGGCCTCGACGGTGCAGACCCAGAAATGTGGCCGGTCCGGGATGATCTTCTCTTCACCGGTGATCAGGGCGACACAGGCTTTGCCGCGGCGCTTGACGATCCGCTCATAGATTTCACGCGCCAGCAGCCTCAGCGGCAGGCCGATCATTCCGGAAGCGTGCCCGAGCATCCGCTCGACCGCGAGGTGGGTCTTGCCGGTATTTGTGGGTCCCAGGACCGCAACAACGCGGGAGGGTGCCTGACCTGTGGCGCGGTCGCTCATGATGGTAGCAAGGTGGGGGGGGAATCGCCCTACGGCAAGCCGTTTTGGCCACTAGGCCCATCCCGGTCCATCAGTACAGAACGGGGGCACACTTCCAGGTGTCACCCGCCTCGCAGGCGGCAACGTCGAGCAGCCACTGTTCGACAGCCTGCGCCTCGGCCTGGGCAGTCGCGGCTAGGATCTGGCCGGGGTCATCTAGACCCTGGGCTGCGCCCGCGGGCCCGTTGGTCAGACCTGTCCAGAACAGGATGATCATAAAACCCATGGGGAGCCGCGCCATACCGTCTGCCTCCGCTTCGGCGACCTGCGCCGCCATCTACCCCCGATTCCGAAGCGCACATCTCATTGATGGGTTCCCCGCCAGGGGCGAAAGGCTCAACCTGACAAGCGTTAACGCGACAGTATGTGAACCTGGAACAGGCATGAAACGAATCAGGACCGAATCACTGACATCGCTTCATTCGGTCTTTGTTCCCTACAATATATTGTATCTTAAGGGCCATTAACCACAACCGTCATCCTTCCCCAGCCAGCTCACGGGTGAAGAAATGGCCGAAATCCCAACTTCAGTGGATCCGCGACTTTACGGCGCGCCGCTTCTGACGCTACAGGCTCCTCAACGGTCCCGTAGCTCAGCCGGATAGAGCAAGGCTTTCCTAAAGCAGAGGTCGGGGGTTCGAGTCCCTCCGGGATCGCCACCTCACCTGTATTGTCAGCAATACTGACCAGCCCGTGAGAATGACCGACCAGGGTTTAACGGTGGCCATTCGGGTTTCACATAGGCACGCTTACTTCAGACCTGCGACCTGGACCCCGCGAACAGGAACCGGGCTACCCGCTCCACTTTTTTACCCGGGCGGCAAATCTGCCGGCGGCAAGAGGCATAGTTCAAAGGCGCAGAACTACCGGATTAGCCCATGTCGATAAAATGACGCCAGCCGTGGTGATCAGCCACAGTGCCTCGCTGCAGACCTGTGAGCTGCGAGCGCAGGCGCTGTGTGAGCGGCCCATCCTGGCCGTCTGCGATCACCCGCACACCACCCGTGAATCGAATCTCGCCAATGGCTGCGACAACAGCTGCGGTGCCGCAGGCAAAAACCTCCTTCAGCCGGCCGGAGGCTGCATCATCCTTCCAGTCCTCAAAGCTATAGGGTGCTTCCTCTATGGCTATGCCAGCGTCCCTTGCCAGCGTGATGATGGAAGCACGCGTGATACCGGGAAGTATCGTTCCCAGAGGAGGCGTGCGCATCGTACCGTCATCAAAGACAAAAAAGACGTTCATGCCGCCAAGTTCTTCAACCCAGCGGTGCTCGGTTGCATCGAGAAAAACTACCTGATCACAACCATTCTTCACGGCCTGGGCCTGGGCGACCAGACTTGCAGCATAGTTGCCACCGCATTTGGCCGCCCCCGTGCCACCAGGAGCAGCGCGTGTGTATTCATCAGATACCCATACTTTCACCGGCTTGGCCCCACCCTTGAAGTAGGCGCCTGCTGGTGAAGCGATCACACAAAAGAGGTATTCATTGGAGGGCCGCACCCCCAGGAAGGCTTCGGTCGAGATCATGAAGGGCCTCAGGTAGAGGCTCCCCTCACCTTCAGGGATCCAGTCGCGGTCCGTTCGGACAAGAGCTTCAATCGCGCCAATGAACAGGGCCTCTGACAGCGTCGGCATGGCCAGTCGCTCAGCGGACTCGTTGAACCGGCGGGCATTCTCCGTGGGTCTGAACAGCGTCACGCTGTTTCCAGCCTTATAGGCCTTCATGCCCTCGAAAATTTCCTGAGCATAATGCAGAACGCTTGCAGCCGGATCGATCTGGAAGGGCTTGCGGGCTTCGATCTTGGCATCATGCCAACCCTCCGCCACCGTCCAGCGAATGGTTGCCATGTGGTCTGTAAAAACACGCCCAAAGCCGGGATCCTGCATCAGTCGCGAACGGTCTTCAGCAGAGGTTGGAGCGGTATTGAGCAGAATGTTCATCGCGAAATCTCCTTGATCCGTCCCGACGGACAGGGGCTTCTAACGCGCAGCGAACCGAGAGGCGACCGTCTGGGCAACAGTTTCTTCAACCTCAGGCTCATTTTGCGTCAGAACAGGCGCGAAACGATCAAAAACTGCTCAAACCGACCCACTCTGCCAACGCAAGAGTGGCTAGGTCAGCCCGGTCACAAATCCAGCCCCATGATCAAATCCACAAAGCGTCTGACTGAACCGTGTGTCTCAACCGAAAGCACGTCTTACACGCAGGGCCAGATAGGGGCCAAAACTCTGACGGCGCAGCTCATTCAAACCTATGGCCGCGGTGTCACGGGGTCCATCGTAAATCACCCGTTCGAAGCGACGGGCCCGACCCGTAATATTCTGGACCTCCAGCTTGACGACAAGTTCCGGTCGAGCCTGCCATTCAGCGAACGCCGACCACCAGGGCTGGGACCGTTCGCGCGAGATCTGGTCAAACCGGAAGTCCCGCTCCTCTGAACCGAAATAGGCCGAAATCCCCCACTTCATGCGGTGCTGCGGCAGGTCATGAGTAAACTCGAAATCAGCGTCAAATGGGCTGAAGCCTGACATGGCTCTCTGTTCACCTGTCGTCGGATCCGTGGCCTCGGTGTGGATCCACTCTAGATCGGTCTTAAGCAGGCCTCCCTCTAGGCCGAGCCTGGCCAGGGGCAGGGTCAAGCGGATCTGTGCAACCTGACGCTCGGCGTCGCCGATATTGCCCGGAGCATCAAATATGCCGCTGAGGGTTCGAACCGGAATACGATCGATTGCATCCTCAATGGCCTGGTGCGAAACGCTGAGGGTCAAGGCTCCGTCTGACCAGAACCGACGTTCATAGACCGCTTCCACTATCCAGCTGGCGGGCGGCATAAGTTCAGCGTTTCCCGCCGAAACCACCCCTGTATCAAGGCTGGCAGAGGTGATGAAGTCACCGAAGTCCAGCTGTCCAACCTCCCGCTCCACCCGCATCCGCACTTGGTTGAGCCCATCCGGGATCCAAACCAGATTCAATCGGGGCTTGGCAAAGGTGAGTTCCCGAACGGTCCGGCTTTGGCCGGTCTGGCCTAGCCGTGAGGTTTCAACCCTTAGTCCCGCCTCAAGCGATAAGCGTGAAGACGGCCGCCATGAAGCCACGACCAAGGCTTCAGCCCTATTCTCCTCCACACGCACTTCCGATGAAGGCAGCACGATATCAAGGCCGTCCTGCTGCGCACTCGCCCGGCCTTCTCGCCAGTTGAAGGCACCTTCAAGACCTGCCTCTAGGGTGAGCTGGGGGGAGAACGTCTTGGCCAGATTGAGGCGGCCTATGCTCTCGCCAGTTCTCTCGTCACTCAAAAACGTCTCTCGCCCAGTATCACTGGCTGCTGTGGATTCTAGATCCTCGTCACCCAGGGTCTGGAGCAACACGACTTCAAGCCGGCCAAAACCGAGCTCGCGTGCCCAGTTGACACCAAGTTCGAGTTCGAGCTCATCTTCGACTTCGTCAAGCCTGGCCATGCCGACAGTGGGAAGACTGCGGCGCTCCTCTAGGCTCCAGTCATACCGTTCAGCAGACAGCAGACCATTGACTGAGAGCTCACCACCGGCAAGCGGTTGCAGCCAGCCTGCAGTCAGGCGCGCCCCTTCCCCGCCTCCGGTCTGATCAGCACGACTGGCACGCACGAGCCCGCCTGAAACATCGCGGCGCTCTCGTATACCGTCACCTGCGTCGTCATCCACATAGCTGTAGACCTCCCCAGAGGCCTCAAAACGTCTGTCGCCTGCCAGACTGCGGCTGAACTCAAGACTGGTATCCAACGCCCAGCGTCCATCCTCGTGTCTCTCGGCTCGGGTGCTGACAGCTGCCTCGATCGCACCCCCCTGTCGTCGGATGATGTTTGCGACGACAGGCAAACCTTGCATGTCGATCCCCGCAGAGCCGCCCCGAATGAGTTCAATCCGCTCAACCTGGCTGGCGGCTATGCGCCGGATGACACTGGACAGGTCTTCGGATTTGCTCGCCGGGCGCCGTCCATCAATCAGGACATTCCCTTGTGAACCAGACAGGCCCCTGACACGATCGCCGCCTTCGAATACAAATCCCGGCACGCGATCAAGCATGTCCATCGCGGTGATGGGCTGGGATGCGGTGAAGAAGTCGGCAGGAAAGACAAGCCGCGCTTCTGGAGACGGCTCAACCTGGCTTCGTAGGGACGAGGACGCTGGCACAAGAGCCTTCTCCGCCCCCAGGCGCAAGGCGCCAGCCTGGGCCATCGACGGCAGCAGGACGCACCCCAAGGCTATGCCCAGGCCCACCATGGCATACCGACCCAACATGATCCGATCAGACTTCATCATATCCCCGCCAATGCAGAGCCTTCTCTGCAACGGGCGGACATTTTGCAATGCAGCAGACTGAGGCTGACGTGCGACCTATTGCGCAGCCGATGATCGCGGTGGAGCATTCTTCACATACTGGTCCAGCCAGCGCACCGTCTCCCAAAGGGTATGACCGACGGATTCCCGAGCCCGATACCCATGGGCTTCAAAGGGCAGCACCACATAGCGCACAGTCGCCCCATTGCCCTTCAATGCCGCATAGAAGCGCTCGGACTGAACGGGGAAGGTTCCGGAGTTGTCATCATCCTGACCATGGATCAACAACACAGGCTCATTGATCCGGTTGGCATAGGTGAAAGGCGACATCTCCCTGTAGGTCTCTGTGGCTTCCCAATAGGTCCGCTGTTCGGCCTGGAAACCGAAGGGCGTGAGCGTTCGGTTATACGCCCCGGAACGCGCCACACCGGTCCTGAAAAGATCGGTGTGAGCCAAAAGGTTTGCCGTCATGAAGGCACCATATGAGTGGCCACCCACAGCAATCCTGTCTGGATGGGCAACCCCCAGGTCGACTACGGCCTTTACAGCCGCTTCGGCACTGGCCTTGAGTTGCTCGATATAGGTGTCGTTAGGCTCAGCCCCATCCCGACCAACGATCGGCATGGTCGGATTGTCGAGAACAGCATATCCCTGTGTTAGCAGAAAGAGATGGCTGGAGCCGCCGGGCCTGACGAAGCGATTGTCCGTATCGACCACCTGTCCTGCGACTGCAGCATCGGTGAACTCAGCCGGATAGGCCCACATCACCAGCGGCAGCGGGCCATCGCGGGCCTGATCATAGCCGGCTGGAAGGTAGAGTGTGCCGGAAAGCTGAACCCCATCGGAGCGGCTGTAGGTAATCAGGCGACGCTGGACGTTCGCCAGTTGAGGGGCGGGATCAGGAAAGCGGGTCAAGGCCGTTGTATTACCCGTGGTGCGATCACGGATCTGGATGTTTGGAGGATCCATCCGGGTTTCGCGGCGCGTCACCAGACGACGCCCTTCCTGATCCAGCGTCCCGACTATCGTCTCATAGTCACCCGGCGCTGAGGTCCAAAGCCGCTCGCTTTCGCCTGTCTCCAGATCCATAGCGGCCAGGAAGGGATAGGAGCCCTCGCGGGTTGCGCCGCTTCCCTCGGTCAGAATGCGACGACCGCCGTCAATGAACTGCATGACGGGTCGACCCCGTGCATTCGTCTCCATCAGTGGGGAGCCCGGGTCATTGTAGCGGTCCTGATAGTTTCTCTCGAGCAGGACACGTGCAGTGCCCGGTCTGGAGGGATTCACAACGTAACGAACCTCACGCCGGCTGTTGAACCAGCGGCTGATCACCATAGCCGTATCCGCATCTCCCCAGGCCACACCACCGAAACGGTCAGAGAGATCAATCAGAGTGGCTGGCTGGCCCGTGAATGGCGCATCCAGGGTAAAGACACGGTCTCTGACCTCAGCCTGACGCCGAACATCACCTCCATCCTGCGCTTCCACCCAGACCAGGGTCGCGTCGGCATCATCACGCCATTGAGCTGAACGGGGACCGGTTGGAACCGCGTCGCGGGCCGAGGGAATATCATCGCGAAGCGGCAGGTCTGCCACCTTGTGAACGACCTGCCCCATGAGGTCCGTCACAAGCACTTCAGCCGGAAACATCGCTGCCGGGACATTGTAGCTGTAGGGACGCTTGATCTGCGTCTGGAGCAGATACCGGCCATCCGGCGAGGTCGAGACCCCCAGCAGTATCGCGGGCGACCCTATATTGCGCGCGGCACCACTCAGGGGGACATGGACGAGCTGGGATGTGAAATAGTGCTCAAACAGCGCTTCGTCGCCGGAATCGCCGAGAAGATCCTGGTAGGTACGCACAGGTGCCGCGCGCCCTATCGTTTCCTCAATGATCGGGCCTGTCGGCGCGGCCTCCACATTCGGAGCCGGCCCGCGATCTGACGGTGTCATCCGAGCAACAAGGCCCGAGCTGTCCGGCAGCCAGGTGAATCCGGATCCTATAGCGGCATTGACCCGGGCCGGCGTCAAACCGCGAGCGGTGCCAGAAGCGACATCAACGACCCAGAGCTCAAGCCCGTCTGGCCTGTCCAGTATGATCGCAATCTGCTTACCATCGGGTGACCAGGAGGGTGTCAGGAAACGGGCACCCTGGGGAAGCTCAATCCGGCGAACGGCACCACCTTCAATGGGTTGAAGGCTAAGTCCTGTCAGCCAGGTCGCGCGACTGTTGGCTGGGCCGTTGTTGCGGGGGTTGATCCGATATCCGGCCAGCCGCTCCATGGGTTCGGCCAGCTCGGAAATGGGTGGCAGGCTCGAGCGTTCAAACAGGGCAAGGGTCGTGCGGTCCGGGCTGATCGAGGGCGTGGGGCTGGAGGCTGCGTCCAGAATGGCGGGAATGGGGGCCGGAGGCTGCTGATAGGGCAGAGCTGCATGTTGGGCAGCCTGGGCCTGAACCGGAGCCTGAGCTTGAACCGCGGCCTGAACCTGGGCCGAAAAGGAGACGATACCCGCTGCGAACGCCAGCGACGCCAGAGCCGAACCGAACCGAAGCGAAGAACGAAAACGCATTACAATACCCCAGGAACCGGCCAAAACGGCACGCCGGGGATCAGGCTAAAGCGGCCGGACACAGGCGGTCAACCTCGGTCTGCAGTTCCCTGTCTGGTCAAGTCCACTATCGCCTTAAGTGTAGGCTCACCCCCAATGTCCTGGGGGCCCCGAGAAAGGCCCCCGTCGTGCCCGCCTGAAACGGTGCACCAAAGGCGACCTGAACAAATCTCTGATCGAACAGGTTGGTCGCCCACAGTTCCACACTCACGGCCTTTTGTCGCCCAGACACCGCCAGCCGACCATTGGCCGTCCAGTGCGCTGGCTGAACCTTGAAAGGCTCCAGATCAGATCCCGTATTGTAGTCCGAACTGTATTTGGCAGCGAACATGATCCTCGCGTTCAGACCGTTAAACAGGGGCCTGTCCAAAGTTGCCGACAGAGTGCCTGACCAGAGCGGTGCAAACGAAAGGCGTGATCCCGCAAGCAAGGGTAGGCCGGCAACAGGTGCACGGCCGTACTCTGTCTGGGCATAGATGATGCCCGCCTGCAGACTTATCCCGTCCAAAGGCCTTGCCGTTACCTCGACCTCACTGCCCTTGGCGACAACAGCGGGTATGGAGCGCACGAGAAAGGTCGTGCCAATGAAGGTATTCAACTGGAAGTCCTGATAGTCCTGCCGGAAGGCCGAGAGGCCTAGTTGTAGGCGTCCGGCAAAGGGGGCTGAACGCAAGCCAGCCTCAAGAGCTTCGACCTTTTCCGCGGGGAAGGCCAGGCTCGCATCCGGAACAAGGCCGGTCTGGGTACGGTCAAGGTTGAAACCGCCACTTTTAAGCCCCCGGGACCATGAGACATAGGTCAATATACCCGGCGCGATCCTATGCTCAGCCCGGACGTTTCCTGACCAGGCTGTATCCGCCGTGACTTCGGTGTGTCTGCGGTCATTGAAGGCAGGATTTGACCAGGGCAGGCAGAGCGTGGCGCTGGTAATGGAGCGCTCCAATGCCGCCGCACAGGCCCGGCCGCCATCGGTATTTTCATATTCAGCCACAAGGCTCTTCTCGATGCGGGTCCAGCGCAGACCGGCCGTAAGAGACAGGCCATCGCTCAACCACAAGGCCTGTTGACCAAACAGGGCCAGGGTACTGGCCGACTGGCGATACCGATCATTCAGGCCCTCCCCGGCCACATAGGCGCTGCCCTGTGCAAGACCGGTCAGTGCGGCAATGTGAGCGGGATTGCCCAGGGGAAGCGCCGTACTGCGCGACAACAGCCGCGACACATAGGTCTCATATCCTGAGCCGTACAAAAGGCTGTCACGACGCAACAGACGTTCATGGGCCGCATAGCCGCCAAGACTGTAGTCGACCCGACCTGCCGAACCGTCAATACGCAGTTCCTGAGTCAGCGTACCAAATCGGTTGGACCATGATCCGTCATCGGGCCGATAGGCGAGGTCGGCGGAGGTGAAGTCCCAGTCCTGAGACAGGTTGGCGTGCCAGCGGCGCACCGCGGTCGTGGAGGTGATCCTTCCCCAGGGGGTTTCACCTACCAGATGCAGACCCAGCCCGCGGTCTTCAATGCGCGTTCGCGTTTCACGATTAGACCAGGCTACCCGAGACCAGGGATCTGGAATGGCCGCCACGCCGCCATCCGGCGCGAGCAGCTCCAGAAGCGTTCGGGTTGACCCGACAACCGTCTGGACCCCGGTGCAGCACTGCTCGTCTCGCTGGCTATAATCCACAACCAGACGAGCACTTAGCCGTTGTGAAGGTCTGAAGAGAAGTTGGGCTCGAAGCGTTTCATAGGCCTCGGTCTGATCCTCCCGGCTTTGACGCGGACCACTGCCAACCCTGACATCTGAAAGACCATCGCGCCGACGCACGGCAAGATAAACACGGCCCGCCAACCTCTCTGGAACCAGCGATCCGTTCAGGCTGATCGCCCCGCCCCGCGTGCCGTGTTCACCGGCTGTTATCTCGATGGCGGATGACGGCACAAACGAAGGCAGGCGCGTCATCACATTGATCACCCCCGCTGAGGTGTTCTGGCCAAAGAGTGTGCTCTGGGGCCCCCGGATGATCTCGATACGGTCCAGTTCTCCCAGATCACCAAGAGATACGCCATTGCGGGCGCGGAATACGCCATCGATTACAACACCGACTGAACTCTCCAGGCCGGGATTGTCTCCGACCGTCCCGATGCCGCGAATACGGGCCGTAGTGAAGGACTGGTTGGAGGTGGATGCCACCAGCAGCCCAGGCGTCAAAACCGCCAACGCCTTGATATCGCCAACCCCGGCATCCTCCAAAGTGTCTGACGACAAAACGGTGACCGAGATTGGCGTTCCTTCCAGACGGCTTTCACGGCGCTGTGCCGTCACTACAATCTCACTGACCGCATCTGGCGGCCGCGTTCCCTGTGCGGTGGGAAGCGAGGCCAGGCTGACCTGTCCGAGGAGCATGGATAGGGGTAAGATCATGAGACAGAAGGTCCGGGCTGCGCCAGAAAATGATGCGGCGTCCGCATTTCACGGAATTCGGCCGATTCCCATATCGATCTTCGATTAATGGACCCGATGAGAGAAGGTTATCGCCGATTAGCGTGAGGATTTGACAAAACTTGCCGTTACTCTTCCAGACTGGAGTGGTCTGGCAGGGTTCGATCCCCAAAGCCGCTCTCAACTGGCGACCGGCGATCTCGATCTCCGATCGGCTTGGAGCCCGGGTTCATCAAGATGGAGCCGCAAGCTTGGGTCCATGTCCGTCGCCCAGGAGCGATTTTGTCTCCTATCCTAACGGCTTGCCGCTATAGGATCTGATAGCTATGAGGGCAGTTCAATATTCATCACGAGATGAAATGTAGAGGACGCGAATGGGAAAGATTGTCGCTGACGCCGCTGCCGCGCTTGAGGGCATTGTCTTTGACGGCATGACCGTCATGTCG
>JBFZCB010000143.1:0-3158 GCA_041308165.1 Caulobacterales bacterium | reverse complement strand
GCCTGTAGCTGGGCCCTCAGATCGGACGGCACCTGCCAGCGCTCCTGACCCTGGCGAACCACCCACCCCCGGGTCTCCAGATGAACGAGACGGCGCAGAGCCTCACTGTGAAGGGCCTGATCTACGTCACCCAGTTCAAGCCACCCCAGCCGCGTAGCCGCAATCAGGACCCGGTCCATGGGGGTAAACCGGTCGGCCTTCACGTCACGAGCGGCCGTCTCGACCAGAGTGTTTCTGGGACCGAGACTGTCGGTTGCCAGCGCCTCGGCCCGGGCCCGGATATCCCCGGACCTATAGGACACCGGGATCGTCAGGCTCTTGCCGTCCGCCTTGCGGCCCCTGACGATGACATGAAGGTGCGGGCGACCCGTGTCGTAGTGGGTCCCTGCGACCCATTCCAGCGGAGTGCCCAGGTCCTGTTCAAGCGCTTGCATGAGCCTGCGGATGTAAGCCTTAAGATCGGGCAGGTCACGACCGTTCTCGGGACTGATGATCATGCGGTAGTAATGCCGGTCGCCCTCGCAGCGCGCGGCCAGACCTCGAGCATCGGCCTCATCGCGCGTCTGGTCAAAGAAGGGATTGGCCCTGACCCCCTCCTGGCCAACCTCACGTTCGACATAGCGGATATGGGCAAGCAGGGCCCGAACACCCGCCGGCCCCATGCTGACCTGGCGAGCCTTGACGATGACCCTCTGCTGGGAGCCGCCAGGCACACCGGGAACCTGCGCCCTGGACTTCCTTGTCCTGCCAGGACGGGGACTCACGCCTATGGCCGGACTTGACTGAAAGTGCCGCGCACGCTCGCGAGGGGTCATGGACGAAGCAGCCCCCTTCACTACGCCAACCAATGTCGATCCAGGTTTCGTCTCGCTGTCGTGCCGGGTCTTCATCGGCAGGCGAGACGGCCAAGGCTCTGCATCATCCTCCAGGGTCATGACGGCGCTCCGCGCCCCGGCCGTCAACCGGCCCGTCTGGCCTGCAGAGGAACCGGCAGGGACGGTAATCAGGAGCGCAGGCCAAAGCCTAGAATCGCCCCTGGCGGCTGTCCCGTTACGACTGATTACCGCTCATTGCTTTTGCTTGCCTGAAGATACCCACCCGGGCATTCGAACCGATGCGTCTCACCTTGCCGCATCAAGAGCCAGGAGCCAGCGAGGGCGGCGAGCAGAGGCCTTGGCCGATCGGTGAAGGATCCGGTCCTGCGATGGCCAGGCCTTGCCCTTCATGGCCGCCACAGCGCCGGGAGGGACCTGTTTCACACCCTGTCGATCGACATCAGCCGTCCACTCTGTGCCAGGACCACGGTAGGTGACAAGAAACCTCAGACGAACGGCATCTTCATGAAAGGCCGGGCAGGTTCGCTCTTTGGCCGTTTCCAGTCTGACCTGCCAGTCCTGCTCGGTAATGTCCTGATAAAGCCGCCCAAGCCGCCTGATGTCCTCCGACAGCCAGTCAGGAAGACAGGACAGTTCATCGAGCTCAGGTCTGGCAAAGCTGGGGTAGCCTTCCAGACGACAGGGATTGGGGCGGGTCCAGATCGCAAGACGAACCGAAGGCTCTGACAGCCTTGCCAGGATGGCAGGGTCATCTCCCATGACGCAGAGGTTGGATAGACGGTTCATGGCCAGCCCTTGTGATGTTATATCGTAACATATAAGCTTGACCTTGTGTCATCGTCGAGGGGTTTAAATGACCAGACTGCCTGTCACCGTTCTGTCGGGATTTCTGGGAGCGGGTAAGACCACACTTCTGAACCACATCCTATCCAATCGCGAAGGGATCCGGGTCGCCGTCATTGTCAACGACATGAGCGAAGTGAACATCGATGCGGCTCTCGTCCGTGAAGGCGGAGGCGCTGATCTGTCACGCACGCAAGAGACCCTGGTGGAGATGTCCAATGGCTGCATCTGCTGCACCCTGCGTGAAGACCTCCTCAAGGAAGTGGGGCGCCTCGCCCGGGAGGGGCGGTTCGACTACCTGCTGATCGAATCGACCGGGATCTCCGAACCCATGCCTGTCGCCGCAACCTTCGACTTCCGCGATGAGGACGGCTTTAGCCTGGCCGACCTGGCACAGATCGACACCATGGTCACGGTCGTGGATGCCTTCAACTTCTACAAGGACTATCCCTCTACTGATCGCCTCAAGACCCGAGGCGAACACCTCGGAGAAGACGACGAACGCACGGTCGCCAATCTTCTGGTCGACCAGATCGAGTTCGCTGACGTCATCGTCCTGAACAAGACAGACCTGATGTCAGAGCGCGAGCTCGGCCTGCTCGAGGCCATGATGCGCCAGTTCAATCCCAAGGCCCGGATAGAGCGGGCTGAACGCGGTCGCGTACCTCTGTCTGCAGTGATGGGTACAGGCCTGTTTGATATGGACAGGGCTGAAGCCGCCGCAGGGTGGAGCCAGGCCCTGCGCGGCGAGGTCACCCCTGAAACCCTCGAGTACGGCGTCTCCAGCTTCGTCTACAAGGCCAGACGCCCCTTCCATCCGGGACGCCTCTACGACCTCTTCCAGAAGGAATGGCCCGGTGTGTGGCGCTCCAAGGGTTTCTTCTGGCTGGCCAGCCGGATGGGCTATGTCGGCTCATGGAGCCAGGCAGGGGCCGTCACGGAGCACGAATGGGGTGGCCTGTGGTGGGCCTCCGTACCCAGAGAGCGCTGGCCAGACGACAATACCGAATGGCTGCAATCCCTGGAGGCGGTCTGGTGCCAGCCCTACGGAGACCGACGCCAGGAGATCGTCATCATCGGTGCAGGCCTGAACCGAGATCTCCTGACCTCAATGTTCGACCAGGCGCTTCTCACACGCTTCGAGATGGAACGTGGCCCCCAGGGCTGGAAAAAGCTCCCCGATCCCTTTCCTCACTGGGGCCCGGTCGCGGAGGCCGCCTGATCCCTTCCTCCAGACTCGGTTCGGCCGTCAAATTGGCCGGCCTCACAATCCCATCCCCCGAAGGACAGACCTCACATGCGCGTCTTTGCCCCATTGCACCTGGCCGCCACCCTATTGGCTACTCCCCTGATGGTCGCTGGACCCGTCGCGGCTCAAACCCCCGCACCCGGCCCAGCACCCCAGACCCACGGTGCCACCCCGCAGGGTCGCGTTGGAACCCTAATCGGCCGGATGCAAGAAGGAGGACTAGTCCTTGT
>JBFZCB010000142.1:0-5675 GCA_041308165.1 Caulobacterales bacterium | reverse complement strand
CTCGAGAACATTGCGCTCATCATCACAGGCGCTCTTGTGGGGTCTTCGGGAGCCATCCTGAGCTATATCATGTGCAAGGGGATGAACCGCTCGTTTGTGTCGGTGATACTGGGCGGATTTGGTGGCGGCGACGCCTTGGCGGGTGCTGGCGGAGCCAGGGAAACCCGTCCAGTGAAGCAGGGTTCGGCTGAGGACGCGGCCTTCATCATGAAGAATGCGTCCAAGGTCATTATCGTGCCAGGCTATGGGATGGCCGTGGCCCAGGCCCAGCATGCGCTGCGTGAGATGGCCGACAAGCTCAAGGCTGAGGGTGTTGAGGTCAAGTATGCGATCCATCCCGTGGCAGGACGCATGCCCGGCCACATGAACGTACTGCTGGCGGAAGCCAATGTGCCATATGATGAGGTTTTTGAGCTGGAGGACATAAACTCCGAATTCTCTTCTGCGGACGTGGCCTTTGTTATTGGAGCCAACGACGTGACCAACCCGTCAGCAAAGACGGATCCACAGTCACCGATCTTTGGAATGCCTGTGCTTGACGTCGAAAAAGCGGGGACCGTTCTGTTCATCAAGCGCGGTATGGGGTCGGGCTATGCGGGTGTGGAGAACGAACTCTTTTTCCGCGACAATACGATGATGCTGTTTGCTGATGCCAAAAAGATGGTCGAGGGGATCGTAAAGAGCCTCTGAGGCTTCAGGCAGATCGCTTGATGACCCCAGGCCTGGACGTTGGCGGCTATTGGCTGATCCCGATAGAGGCGCCAAGGTCTGCGTCCTGACGGCCAGTGTCACGTTTTATTCGGGTGTTTGCCTCTGGTCGGGCACCCGTCATTCTGGACGGATCAATGACGTTTACGGCGGCCGAGATCGTAGAGTGGCTTGAGCTTTCTCCGCATCCCGAAGGCGGACATTTTCGCGAAACCTTCCGCGATGACCAGACGATCGACGGACGCTCTGTGGCGACGGCCATCTATTATCTCCTTGCAGAGCATGAGGCTTCTCATTGGCACTCGGTCGATGCCGGTGAGATCTGGCACCACTACATGGGCGATCCCCTGGAACTGAGGATCGCGGACCAGGCGGGCGTGCGCATAATTCTGCTTGGAGACGATATGAAGCAGGGCCAGGTCAAGCAGGCCGTTGTACCGGCCGGAGCGTGGCAGGCGGCCAGAAGTCTTGGCGCATGGTCATTGATGGGATGTACGGTGGCTCCAGGGTTTCAGTTCTCAAGCTTTGTTTTGGCCTCTCCTGGATGGTCGCCGCCTGCGTGATGCGACAAGACGGGCCTTGCTCGAGGTGGCCATAGGTCATAGGGAAACGGAGCGTTCTGATCAGGGGCGTCTTCGACAGGACGACCGGGCAGGGTACGGCTTTCGCTTCGCGAGCCTCCGCCTCTGGACACACTGAATGGCTAACAAGATCCTCGCCCCCGATGACCGGGCCCTGGCGGAGGAGCGGGCTATCCAGCCCATCGTCCACCACACGCCCAAAGGGTTTTCAGACCATTTTGCGATGGGGTTCACCAAGTTTCTACGCTTCAGTGCCGATACCTTTTTCGCCAAAAGGTACGGGCACCGCGCCATAGTGCTGGAAACGGTTGCCGCCGTACCGGGCATGGTGGGTGCAACGATACAGCATCTGACATGCCTGCGCCGTATGGTGGACGACGACGGCTGGATCAGGACCCTGATGGAAGAGGCCGAAAACGAGCGCATGCACCTCATGACCTTCATTGAGGTCGCCAGACCAACCTATTTCGAAAGGCTGGTCATTCAGTTGGCGCAGGCCATTTTTTATGTGGGCTTCTTTCTTCTCTACCTCGTATCGGCGCGCACAGCGCACCGTGTGGTCGGGTATTTCGAGGAAGAGGCTGTCATCAGCTACACGCTTTATCTCAAGGAGATCGACGAGGGACGATCGCCCAACGTCCCGGCTCCCGCAATCGCTATCCATTACTGGAAACTGCCTGAAGACGCGACGCTTAGAGACGTGGTTTTGGCCGTAAGGGCTGACGAGGCTCACCATCGGGACGTCAATCACGGGTTTGCGAGCACGCTTGCGAAGGAACCCCCGAGTTCAAGGGCAATGGCTCCCTATCCTCCCCACGCCACTGAACTGAAGGGTGCGGCCTAGGCTAGTGGTCGCATAGCGTCGCGCGGCTGTGATGGGGGTACCCAGAGAACAGCGCCTCCAGCCGTGTCCTGTCTTTTAGTGCGGCCTGCACCCTGAAGCCCAAGCCCCCTATCGCACGTCTGGCAGTCGCTGTATCAGGCGCCCGTGAACACTTCTGACGCCTCGCCATCCCCGACCTCTGGTCCTTTAGCTCATGTCCGGTTCGAGGCGTTGGATTCCCTCAGGGGAATCTGTGCGATCCTTGTTGTCTTGTTTCACATGCCGGTTGCCAGTCACTGGCGGGACTGGGGGTTGATCCAGCACGCCTATCTTTTTGTCGACTATTTCTTCGTGCTTTCGGGCTTTGTGATCGCCCACGCCTACAGTTCAAGGCTTGAGACCCGGCACGACATCTGGCGGTTCATGGTTCGCAGACTTGGCCGGGTCTGGCCCCTGCACGTCCTGATGCTTGTGGCCTATGTCCTTCTCGAGCTTGTGCGCCTGTGGACATCGTTCGACGCGGTCACGCCATTCACCGGGGATCGGTCGGTTGAAGCGATCTGGACCAATCTGCTGCTGATCCAGGCCTTCAATGTTCATGAGAGCCTGACTTGGAACGGGCCAGCGTGGACCCTGAGTGTGGAGGTTGGTTGCTATGTGCTGTTTGCAGCCCTGCTGACCTTGCTACCCGGCAGGACCCTGGGAGTATGGCGGTGGGTGGGGGCACTGATGGCCATTGCCGGTGCGCTGATTGTGGTGACCCAGGCCCCCCGGTGGATGAACACCACGCATGACTATGCCTTTGCCCGGGCCATCTACGGATTTTTCCTTGGTTGCCTGATCCAGGGTTTCTGGACACGGATTCCAAGGCTTCAGGGCTTTGCGGCTACAGCACTCGAGATCGTGACCCTGCTGCTGATTGGTCTCTTTATAGCCTGGGCAACTGGGCCTGCGGCTGTGTGGGTAACCGTGCTGTTTGTTGTGAGTGTGTGGGTGTTTGCAGGCCAGGACGGCACCGTGTCGAAATGGCTTGAGGCCAGGCCCCTGGTGACCCTGGGGCGATGGTCATTTGCGATCTACATGGTCCACATGTTCGTTGTGAATGTAGTCATGATCTTTGCGCGAAAGGCTGACCTGTTGCCCGGCGGGCGACGTATTGACCTGGGATCTGTCTGGCTGAACGATCTGTTTGCAATCGGCCTGCTTGTCGCAATCACGGCTCTGGCTGTCCTTGCTCATCATCTCGTTGAAAAACCTACACAACGGCTGGTGGATCACTGGACGAAACCCAAGAGGGTTTCGGCATGAGTTCTGGCTCTCCAGACTGGTCCTGAACTCAGGTCCCAGCTGACCTGAGTCCTATGCGGCCATTCGGAACGGGTCTGCGAAATCGCTTCCAGCAGCCTCGGTGCGCCACTCGTCCCACAGCATGTCCTCGTCCGAGTAATGGCTTGAGGCTGCTGCAGTGATGACATCAACGACCTGTTCTTCAAGCCGGTCCCAGATAATGGCCAGATCACTGCAGCCCGAAGCTTCGCAAGGCACGATCAGGTAGCGCCCATCCGCCACACTCATCGGTGCTCTCAATGGGGTGGGAGCCAGGCGTGAAGCGATCATGTGGGCCATGGTAAGTCTCCTGTTGATTGGCACTGATATCGGCAGCCGCCGACTTGCCGACAATGAAACCATGCCTCACTGTTGCGTCATTATTGGTCGTAGTGCTTTTGCTGAGTACCGGGAGGTTTGAGATGAGGCATGACAAGGCCGCGATGGTCATTGATCTGGCCCGGCGGCTGGCAGCCTCCGCCGAGGGGCTGACGCTGAATGAGATGGCTGATGAAATGGGCGTTGGCCGCCGGACGGCAGAGCGTCTTCGCGATGCCGTTCTGTCTCTTTTCCCGGCGACTGAAGAGGTGTCCGACCCGCCGACCAAAAGATGGAGGATCAGGGGCGGACTGTCCGGGTTTGAGCAGGCCCCGACAACGACCGAGCTGGTTGAGCTCTCAAAGGCGGCCCAGGGACTGAGGCGGACCGGTGAGGAGGCGAGGGCGGCCGCCCTTGAGGGTCTGGAGAGAAAGCTCAAGTCAGCGATGCGCTCAACCACCCTTAACCGTCTCGCACCGGATCTTGAGGCCCTCGTTCGTGCCGAGACCATAGCCGTTCAGGCGGGTCCTAGACCTTCGGCCGATGAGGCTGTCCTGGCTACGATCAGGCGGGCCGTGCTTGCTCAATCCCCCCTGGGATTTACCTATTCACGTCCAGGAGCCGAGGCGCGACGGCGTTCAGTGGCTGCCTGCGGCCTGATGTTTGGTCGGGCGAACTACCTTGTTGCTGCCGATCGAGAAAGTGAGCGGATACAGACCTTCCGTCTGGACCGGATGAGTGCGGTTGAGGTGCAGGAGGGCAGGGCCGCGCCACCCGCAGGCTTTGATCTTTCTGCCTTCGCCAGCCAGTCATTCGGTATCTATCAGGACCAGATCGAGGAGGTGGTGCTCGATGTCTCGCCGCAGGGCGCCATGGAGGCACGGGGGTGGCGGTGGCATCCTACACAGACGTTTGAGGACAGGTCCGATGGCGGCGTGACGGTCCGGTTCACCGCCTCGGGCATGCGCGAGCTGGCCTGGCATCTTTTCACCTGGGGAGACCAGGTAAGGATCATCGCGCCCGATCGGCTGAAACTTGCAATGGAGCAGGAACTGGCAGCTGCACGGCGGGCACTGCAGAGGAGCTGAGCCTGAGTGCCGTTCCCGGGGCACAAGGCAGGCTGTATGCCCTTTTCGCTTTTCAGGCCCCGAAGGGATAGGGGCTGACAGACTTGGACCAGTCATCCACCGTCATCAACCTGTCCAAAGGTGGAGCCGCACGCTCGGTGCAGGGATGGCGATGGCATAGTCGGCAGGCTGCGCCAATCGGGGTGACCTCAGGCCTAGCCAGGTCAAGACCGCGGGCGTAGCTGAGACGGTGGGCATGGCGCAGTTCACAGCCAATACCAATGGCCAGGTCATTTCCCTCGCCTGTGAAGGCATCGCCCTGTCGGTTGACGGTTCGGGCGAGCGTGAACCAGCGCTGGGCAGGCTTTCCGTCCTGGGCAGGCGTCTCAACAATCTGTGTCACGATCCGGCCTGGCGTCCTGAAGGCCGAGTGCAGGCGCCAGCGTGGGCAGGATCCACCAAAGCGAGAAAAGGGAAACTGGGCTGCGGCAAACCGCTTGGAGGTGTTCCCAGCCTGATCAACACGCATCAGGAAAAAAGGCACACCGCGCGCGGTGGGGCGCGAAAGCGTCGTCAGGCGGTGGGCCGCCTGTTCAAAGCTCACTTCAAATCTGGCCTGCAGATGTGTCAGGTCATAACCGGTGGCCTCTGCAGCTGCGTAGAAGGCGGAGTAGGGCATGAGGATTGCCGCCGCCAGAGTATTGCCAAGTGCGACCCTGAGCAGGTTCTGTCCGGTCTGATCGTCTATGCCCGAGGTCCGGACAAGGGCGTTGAGGGCCTGTCCATGCTCGGCAATGCCCAACTGATAGGCGACAGCAAAGGCCCTGGAGGAGGGACCAAGGCTTTCTGAGA
>JBFZCB010000141.1:0-3143 GCA_041308165.1 Caulobacterales bacterium | reverse complement strand
CCCAGGTACAGGCAAGCCCCAGTCCATCATCCGCGAAGGGATTGTGGAAGGAAGTAACCTGGTTCAGGCCCGGATCGACCGCGTCGATCTACGGACCCAATCCAGTGACAATGCCCTCAACACCGAGTTCCACCAGCTGACAGCCAGCCTGGAGCATGATTTCAGCGACCGGGCGCGTATTCGTCTGACCGCGGGTCGTTCTGAATCTCTCTATGAAGATCCTATTGCAACCACGGTGACCTTCGAACGCATCGACAGCAACAACTTCGTCTACGACTTCCGTGAGCGGATGATGCAGATGAATCTGAACTTCGATGCCACGGATCCGGGCGCCTGGTCATCCGTTCCGGGCAGTTCGGAGGTTCGACTGACGCCCGAGGAGGTCAGCAATGCCTTCACGACCTACAAGGTCGTCGGCGAATACGATTTGACCGAGAACCTCACGATCAAGGCGGGCATAGACTATCGACGCTTTGATTATTCTTCTTCGGCGCGCCAACGCACCAGCACGTCCAATGTCCCGGCCATTGCGGCGGGCGCAGACATTGCGGCCCTGTCACGCACGTTCAACTTTAATGCCGGTCTGAACATGGCTGACAGCAGTGTCCAAAGGTGGCTGGCACCGGATCTGGCCAAGTACATAGCCCAGTATGACATCTACTCGAACACTGGAATCTGGGCCCTGCGCGAAAACAGGGGAGCTCGTGCCGAGGTTATTGAAGAAACTTCGGGTGCCTATCTCCAGGCTGACTTCAGGTTCACAGCCTTTGGACTACCCGTGCGGGGTGATGCGGGTGTGCGCTGGTTCCAGACGGATCAGCAATCTGGCGGCAACGCAGTCGTGGGCTCGACTGTGACCTTTGTGACGGTCGACAACAGCTACGACATGATCCTTCCGTCAGCCAATCTATCGGTGGACTTCACCGATACCCTGATCGGACGGATCAGTGCTGCCCAGACCATCTCTAGGCCGGGTCTTGGGTCATTGTCGCCTGGAGGGAGCGTCACGGTTCAGGGTGCGAACCGGAACTATTCGTCCGGGAATCCCTTCCTTGATCCTACCAAGTCAACCAACCTGGATCTGTCCCTGGAATGGTATCGGGAATCTGGTGGGATCCTGGCAGCAGGGGTCTTCTATAAGGACATCGATACCTTCGTTCAGACGCTCCGTTCCGAAGCCGTCTTCAACACCCTGGGACTGCCTGATTCCCTGCTGGCGGGTACGGTTGCTACCCCAGACATGGTTTTTGCTGTGACGCGTCCCGTCAACTCTGACGGAGGAAAACTGTCGGGGCTCGAGATCAATTGGCAGCAGCCCTTCAACTTCCTGCCCGGTTTTTGGTCGAACTTCGGGCTTCTGGCCAACTATACCTATGTAAACTCTGACATTGAGTACCTGACGTCCACAACACCAGGTGCGCCTGTTGTCAACGCAACCCTCGTGGGGCTCTCGAAGAACGCCTATAATGGCACTCTGTATTATGAGGATGACAGGTTCAGCGCTCGCGTATCCGTCGCCTACCGGGATGCTTTCCTGACGGGCGTCCCGGGCACGGATTTCAATGATGTCCAGGGCGCCAATGAAAGCCTGAATGTCGATGCTCAGGTCGCCTACAGCCTCACCCCCAATCTGCGGGCAAGCCTGGAGATGCTCAATCTCACAGATGAGTATGCAGATCTCTATGTCGACAGTGACAACAGGCTGAATGCCTACACCCATACCGGACGCCAGTTTGTGTTTGGCATTCGCTACACCTTCTGACGCGGCTTTTTCCCCCTCGTCGGTGCTTCGCCGGATCTCGAAAGGGATCCGGCGTTTTTTCTGTCATCACCGCCGTAGCCCTTTGGGCTCGGGAATGGCGTGCGTTGGGCGACGGAGTGTCAATCCCGGCTGGCCATTGTTTGATGGAAGCCATGCGCATCCGTTTGGGGACTGATCTCGTCAAGGCCGGGCTCGTGCTGGAAGCCAAGCTGCGGTATGCGGGCTGACCCATCCCGATTGAGGGTTTCAGAGCGAACAGTTCCCGAGATATTGAAGCCAGCACGGGTGGTATTGCACAGAGCGATC
Organism: Caulobacterales bacterium; assembly: GCA_041308165.1. Classification (GTDB taxonomy): domain Bacteria; phylum Pseudomonadota; class Alphaproteobacteria; order Caulobacterales; family Caulobacteraceae; genus Brevundimonas. The sequence continues at coordinate 1,075 of JBFZCB010000141.1, read as the reverse complement.
GGGCCAGGCATCGGTAGCCTCGGCATAGAAGGGATGGCATGGGTAGGCTCAGTGGGAAGGTCTGCGTGGTTACGGGAGCAGCGCAGGGCATTGGCGCGGCTATTGCCGCGGCCTTTATTGCTGAAGGTGCCTCGGCCATCCTGACCGACATCAATGATGAAGCCGGCGAGAGCCTGGCGCTGGGCCTGGGCGAGCAAGCAACCTATTGCAGCCTGGATGTACGGCGCGAGAGCGACTGGGTTAGGGTCATTGATGAGGTCCTGGCCACCCAGGGTCGGGTCGATGTCCTGGTCAACAATGCCGGGGTGACGGGTTTCGAGGCTGGACCTGTAGCCCATGACCCCGAGACGGCCAGCCTTCAGGACTGGCGGGCCGTCCACGAGGTCAATCTGGACGGTGTGTTCCTGGGCTGCAAGCACGCGATCCGAGCCATGCGTCGGCACAGAACAGGGTCCATCATCAACCTGTCGTCCCGCTCGGGCCTGGTCGGCATTCCGCAAGCGGCGGCCTATGCGTCGTCAAAGGCCGCCATCCGCAACCACACCAAGACGGTGGCACTCTATTGCGCAGGTCAGGGCCTGGCGATCCGCTGCAATTCCATTCATCCGGCTGCGATCCTGACACCGATGTGGGAGCCTATGCTGGGAGACGGCCCTGAGCGCGAGGCCCGCATGCTGGCTCTGGTTCGAGAGACGCCGCTTCAGCGGTTCGGACAGCCGCAGGAAGTGGCGGCCCTGGCCGTCTTGCTGGCTTCCGACGAGGCGGCCTATATGACCGGAGCCGAGCTTAATCTCGATGGCGGCCTGCTGGCTGGCACGGCAGCGGCTCCCGAGCGTTCCTGAGCCGTGGCAATGGCTCGCTCTCACCCCTATGGTCTTTCCAAGTCCAGGATAACGGCCTTTGAGCAATGCCCGCTGAAGCTCTGGCTTTCGATCAGAAGGCCCGAACTCGCTATCGCCGATGATGGTGCCGAGATCCGCTTTGCAACGGGCCATGAGGTCGGGGAGATTGCCTGCCAGCTTCATCCAGACGGGATCATGATCGAGGCCGATCCAGACCTGGCGCAGGCTTTGCG
>JBFZCB010000140.1:0-4508 GCA_041308165.1 Caulobacterales bacterium | reverse complement strand
CCCACGCGCACCGAGCGGGAGTAGACGATACCGGACAGTGACAGAACGGCCACTTCGGTCGTCCCTCCCCCAATATCAACCACCATCGAACCGGTTGGCTCATGGATTGGAAGTCCTGCACCAATCGCCGCCGCCATGGGCTCGTCAATCAGGCCTACCCGGCGCGCTGAGGCGTTGAGACAGGAATCATTGATGGCCCGGCGCTCGACAGCCGTGGCTCCAGACGGAACGCAGACGATAATCTTGGGATTCACGAACCCCTTGCGGTTATGCACCTTGCGAATGAAGTGCTTGATCATCTCTTCCGCGACCTCGAAGTCGGCGATGACCCCGTCACGCATGGGACGGATGGCTTCCATATGGCCTGGCGTGCGGCCGAGCATCTGCTTGGCCTCAATGCCGACAGCATGGACAATTTTCCGGCCACCGACGTTTCGCAGGGCAACGACTGAGGGCTCGTTCAAAACTATGCCCTTGCCCTTCATGTAAATGAGGGTGTTGGCCGTTCCGAGATCCATCGCGATGTCGTTGGAAATGGCACCGAAAAGGGAAAAGCTCATTGGGGTGTTGTACCGTCTAACGATTTGATCGAGCGCGTCGATTGTCTTTGGCCCTGCGGTCGACGCCCCACCGCACGCATCCCCATACGCGCTGTATCAAAATCGTCCGCCTATGGCCGGCTGAGGTTCGTTTGCCCGCATGCCGGGCTGAATACAAGCCCTCATAAGGTCCTGCAGCCGCTCAGCGATCCTGTGCCAGTAACAAACCCGCGACCCCTTCGCCTCACAGGCGAAATGTTTTCCGGTGAAGATCCCGTGAAGCGACAGAGGCAAAGCCTGTCCGCCTGTCTCCAAAGAAGATGAGAAAAGCTGCAGGGTCATCGCAAAAAGCCCCGTGTTATCGTTCAGACCTAATCCGCCCCGCCCTCTTCCAGCCTCTCGGCTCCACGCCGTCTGACAAGTTCACGGACGACAAGCATCACGGCAAGCCAGGCGAAAGCTACACCCGCAAGGATGAGCGAGGTCCAGACGCCATCGCCCTCGACAGCCGCCATGAATGATCCCCCGAAGAATGCCACGAGGGCTGTCTTGGGCAAGATACCGAGCGAACACCCCGCGATGAAGCCGACAAAGTCTGCCCTGGCCGCTCCAAAGGCCATGTTCACGACAATGAAGGGCGCGGAGGGAACGTTGCGGATTATGAAGCTGGCCGAGAAGGCATTGCGACCGACAAATCGCTTCATGCGGCTGACGGTCCGACTGCCCAACCGTTCAAGAGCCCTCGCTGCAGGCCCTCGGCCCATCCAGTAGGTCAGCGCTGCCGATATGATGGTCGCCAGCCAGCTGAACACAAACCCATACCAGGGGCCAAAGGCGACCACACAGGCTGCGATCAGAATGAACTGTGGTACCCCCAGAAGGGCGGAAACCGCGAAGACAATGACGGTCGCGCCCAGTGCCCATGGGCCAACCCGAAAGCCCCCAAGCCAGGCCTCAAGCTGCGCCTCAGCACCAAGCGCCAGCTGCGACTTGCCAAAGGCAAAGACAGCTACAATGCCGCCGAGCAGCAAAAGCGTCGCCAAGAGCGCCCGCCAGCGCGCAGCCTCCATGTTCAGGATGAAGTCGATCAATCGCTGCATGGTGGCGGGGATTACCATCGACTTTGTGCATTTGCGAGACTGGCTGCGTTGCCCTCTCACACGCCTGAGCGTATGGAAACGCGCCCTTCCCGCAAAAACCTTCCAAGTCCGACAGGATTCCGATGTCCAGCCTGCAATCTTCCGCCCTTGCCCGTGTCAAGCCGTCTGCGACCATTGCAGTCAGTGCCAAGGCTCGAGCCCTGGCTGCGCAGGGCCGTGATGTTATCGGACTGGGGGCTGGAGAGCCTGACTTCGACACACCTGAGAACATCAAGTCAGCGGCAATAGAGGCCATCAGCCGGGGCGAGACGAAATATACGGATGCAGACGGTATGCCGACGCTGAAGGCAGCGATCGTGGCCAAGTTCGCCCGCGAGAACTGCCTGACTTACGATGTGTCCCAGATTCATGTCGCATCGGGTGGCAAACCCGTAATTTATAATGCCTTGCTGGCGACGCTCAACGCCGGAGATGAGGTCATAATCCCGGCCCCCTATTGGGTCTCTTATCCCGACATGACCCTGCTGGCCGGCGGTGAACCTGTGTTCGTGACTGGCGAAGAGCGGGATGGATTCAAGCTTCGACCCGAAGTTCTCTCTGCAGCCATCACGGCGCGCACCAAGTGGCTGATTCTGAACAGCCCCTCCAATCCAACGGGCGCGGCCTATACCCGTGAGGAACTTGAGGCCCTGGCTGAAGTGATCCGCCAGCATCCGCAGGTCTGGGTCTTGACGGACGACATGTATGAGCACCTGACATTCGACGATTTCGAATATACTACGATCGCCCAGATTGCTCCGGATCTCTATGACCGCACGCTCACAGTGAACGGCGTTTCCAAGGCCTATGCCATGACGGGTTGGCGGATTGGCTATGCAGGCGGTCCCAAGCCCCTGATCGACCTGATGCGCAAGGTTGCCAGCCAAACGACGTCGAATCCGTCCTCCATAAGCCAGTGGGCAGCCGTTGAGGCCCTCAATGGAACACAAGCGTTTTTGAAGCCCCGCAATGATGCCTTCCAGTCACGTCGCGACCTCGTCGTATCCATGCTGAACCAGGCAAGCGGAATCCGGTGTCCCAACCCGGAAGGAGCCTTCTATGTCTATCCCTCCATCGAGGGACTGATAGGCAAGACCACACCTGCCGGCATTGTGATCGACAGCGACGATACCTTCACCACCGAACTGCTTGAAGCCGAGGGGGTTGCCGTCGTCCAGGGCTCCGCATTCGGTCTCAGCCCCTACTTCCGGATAAGCTATGCAACATCCGAGACCATACTGGCCGAAGCCTGCAGCCGCATCCAACGTTTCTGTGCCAGCTTGAAATAAGCTTCTGGTTTCATTTAACGAGCGGATCAAACCGGCTGGGTGAAGTTAACAGGCGGCGGGATCAGTCTTGGACCTGGGAATTGTTCTGCCCTGGCCGACATACGCGCCCCTGGCTAGGAGGGTCGGGTTTGGGCGGGGCTATCTGGCCCAAAGCCGGGATGGTCATTGGCCATGGCCTTGGGGGGGCCTGCAAGTCGACTGGTGTGTCGAACAGCCTAGGCGGTACGGCTAACCGCAAAATCGGCAAGGTTCTCAAGCGCGGTTTTCCATTCCCCCGCCGGTAGACCCGCCAGGGCCTGTTTGGCTCTGTTTGCAAAGTCGTGGGCAATATCGATCGTCGATGCAAGCGAACCGGTCGAGACAATCAACCCTCTTGCGTAGTCAAAATCTTTTTCGGATCTCTGACCCTGATTGACCGTACGATCCCAAAAAGCGTCCTCGCTCCCGCGCGTGCGGCTCACAGCCAAAAGCAGCGGCAACGTGACCTTACCTTCGTTGAAATCATCCCCGGCGTTCTTTCCGAGGGCCTTTGACGAACTGGCGTAATCAAGCGCATCGTCAGCCAGTTGAAAAGCCATGCCCAGGCTCAGTCCATAGGCGCGCAATGCATCCGAGCTTGCCTCATCCAGTCCGCCGCCGACAGCACCCGCCTGAGCAGCGGCGGCAAACAACTCAGCCGTCTTGGCCGAGATGATCTTCATATAGGTTTCTTGGTCAAGGTTCAGGTCATGAGCCCGTGTGAGCTGTAAAACCTCACCTTCAGCGATCACAGCCGAGGCGTGGGCTAAGATGCCAAGCGCCTGCATCTGGCCGGTTTCGACCATGAGTTCAAAGGCCCGTGCAAACAGGAAATCACCGACCAGTACACTAGAAGGAGCGCCCCAGATCAGATGGGCAGCGACCTTGCCACGACGCAGATCCGATGCGTCTACAATGTCATCATGCAGCAGGGTCGCGGTGTGTATGAACTCGACCGCAGCCGCAAGTTTGACCGGGTTCTCAATTGAACCGTTCGCCACTCTCGAGGCTGCTATAGCAAGCAAGGGGCGCAATCGCTTGCCACCTGCAGCTACGATATGCTCGGCAAGCAGCGGAATGACAGGCACTTCAGAGCGCATGCGCGATACGATCAACGCGTCGACCAGCTTCATATCGTTAGCGGCCAGCCGCAAAAGGGGCTCTACATCGCCTTTCGATCGGGCGGGGATCAGGTTGGCGGCTTCCAAGAAACTCTCTGCTGATTGGCGCTTTTGCGGACCCTTGGGGACCGAATTTCGCGACGACGGCTTGCTGCAATGCGGCGAGGCGGACAATGGTGATCGGACCATGAGCGGTCAAGCCGAATGACAGATATCGATAACACCTCTGCCTGCAAAACAGGTGTGGCAGAAAGTAGCCTGTTGAACGGAAGGGTGAGGCTTCTTCAATCCAGAGACGGCTATCGCGCAGGAATGGATGCTGCCCTTCTGGCGGCAGCTGTGAACGCAAAACCTGCTCACAGTGTCGTTGAGGCTGGATGTGGAGCCGGCGCTGTCCTCATG
>JBFZCB010000139.1:0-15108 GCA_041308165.1 Caulobacterales bacterium | reverse complement strand
TCGTACGATCATATTCGATCCGTTCCGGCGTCGCCCCGCGCAGGGCGGCGGCCAAGCCACTGTCAACGAAGTGGAGCTTGGGAGCCTTAACCAGTCGCTTGAGCGCATTGCCTGACCACGCCGGAAGGCTGCGCACGATGAACAACTGCTCGGCCAAACCGAGATAGCGCAGGGCGGTCTTGCGATCGATCTTGAGCCGATTTCCCATCGCGCTCGCATTGACAAGTTGACCGCTCAGCATAGCCAGAAGATTGAAAAATCTTGGGATATCTGCGGCCCGCTCAATAGTGGCTATGTCTGGAAGATCACGCTCGGCCAGAACACCGATATAGGTTGCCAACCAGTCACGGCGCCTACGACTATCCTCACGTGCCACGACCTCGGGATAGCCGCCGGTCAGAATGCGTTCGACGAGATCGCCTTGTGTCTCGGTTGGTGAAAATGACCGGCCAGCAAACAGCCTGTCCAGAAAATACGCTGCGCCCCGGTTCGCAAGTTCATCCTGGCTAAGAGGAAGCAGCCGCAGATTTTCGATGCGCCCCGCCATTGAATCATGAATGCCGCCGACGGTGACAATATTGGCCGACCCCGTCACCAGAAACCGGCCAGGTCTGCGGTCGGTATCCACAGACTGTTTTATCGCCAACATCAGAGCCGGTGCACGCTGGATCTCGTCGATTATTGCCTTATCAAGACTGCGGATCATCCCGACAGGATCTGCAAGTGCAGACGCCAGTACATTGGTATCATCGAGTGTGATGTAGCGCCTGGTGGGCTCGATCTGCCGTGCCAATGTCGTCTTGCCTGACTGGAGCGGACCGATAAGACCAAGGACGGGCGTGTCGGTCAGAATCATCCGGGCGCGATCTGCGGCGTATCGCGGAAACATCTCCAAATCTCCGGCCAATCGGGATTCAAATAGCGGCCAATCGGGATTGAGTGATCGGCCAATTAGGAATTGGTGATCGGCCAATCGGGAACACACCACATGAAAATGTATTCAATTTAGTATCTTAATGACTTCTGAGATCGCAGTCAGGGTCCGATTATCTCCGCGGGGAAGACAGAGATATGTGGTCCCGATTCAAGCGTTGGCTGAGCTGTCAAAGATGGCCTTGTCTCTTCGTCCGCCACATCTCGTGACGTCAATGCAAGCTTGGGATCGACGGTGCCCAAGGCCCTGCCTAGTTCCGGCAAGTCCCCATTTGGCCGCATTGCTTGTATCCTGGTCAGAGCCTAGACTGTGCTCATGGGGCATTCTCCTGACTTGCTTGACATCAAGGTCCTCCCCGAAGGCTGCGTCGAACGTCGCCAGCAGAATGCCTGCGACACCTGCGGTGCTCGCCAATTCAGCGTTTGCGGGTCCCTCGACACCGATGACCTCAGCCGACTGGACGCCATGGCAGACCGACTGTCTCTGCGTCCCGGCGACTCTTTGGTTCGTCAGGGGGACGTAGCCAGTCATCTCTTCAACATCACCTCGGGATCGGTACGCGTCTACCGGCTGATGCCAGATGGCCGCCGCCAGATCACCGGCTTTCTGTTTGCCGGTGATTTCCTAGGCCTGGCGACGGGTGAGACCTATGGATTTTCAGCAGAGGCCATAGAGGCCGCGACGGTCTGCAGGTTCAAGCGCGCACAATACCTGGCCATGACCCGCGAGAGCCCAAGGCTGGAAGCCGCTCTCCTTGATCGGGTGACAAGAGAACTGGCCGCAGCCGGAGAGCAGATGCTTCTCCTGGGCCGCAAGACCGCCCAGGAACGCATTGCCTCCTTCCTACTTGACCTCCCAGCCCACGATCCCTGCCGGCCGGGCCCCAAGGACCACGTCCGCCTGCCCATGACGCGGGCCGAGATTGCTGACTACCTGGGCCTGACCATAGAGACCGTAAGCCGGGTGTTCTCCCGTCTGAAGACGACCGGCGTCATTCGCCTCCTCTCGCTCACCGAACTGCGCATCGAAGCCCCGGAACGTTTGCGAGCCATAGCAGAAGGCGAAGCCTGAGCCGTTCAGGCCTGGCCGGCGTTCTGGGCGAACATCACTTCAAGTCGCTTGATCGCTACAAGAACACGATTGGACTGCATGACGGGCCAGAGTGCCAGTTTCAGCATGAGCGACATGATCAGAAGAACCGCTGAGGGCAGCCCCCAGTGCAGGGCCGACAATGCCGTCTCAGCCTGAAAGAAGTTCCAGCCACTCCAGATCCCGCCTGCAAACAGGACCGCCTGGCTGACAAAGACCACACCGTTGACCCAGGCCGTACGTCCGCGAAACAACGACAGGCTCTGTTCGATGTGACCTGCATCCCCCGAGATGCGCTCGAGCAGCTCGCGGTCTTCCCGCGCCAGGGCGGTTTCAATGGCCTGATCCAGGCTCTCGTCACTTGAAGGCGTTGGTTTAGGCATAGGTATCTCCTTCCAGAGCCGCACGCAGGGTACGGCGGGCATGCATGAGGCGGGTCTTGATCGTTCCCGCTGGAACATCGAGAGCAACTGCGATCTCGGCGATGCTGAGCCCCTCGAAATGGAACAGGGCTAAAGCGGCGCGCTGGGCGACGGGCAGATCGCGCATAGCAATATGAAGGCGCCGGGTTTCATCGTGGATCTCGACATCCGGCATGGTCCAGGCCAGCGCCGGCTCCGCCTCAATCGCAAGAGCCAGGTCGCGACGCGCGCGCCGCTGGGCGATTTCCCTGGCACAGCGTCGAGAAACGATCCGGTAAGCCCAGGCTGTAAAGGCCCGCTCATCCTTCAGGCTACCAAGACCGCGTGCAATCTCCAGCCAGGCCGCCTGGACCACATCGCGTGCAGCCTCGTCATCTCCGGTCAGACGCCAGGCATGGGCAACCAGTCGACGCTGCCAGCGCCGGATGAGATCGCCCATTGCCCGAGCGTCTCCTGCCCTGGCTGCCACAACGAGGTACTCGTCGAGCAAACGGCGCGTCGTCCGATCCAGGCTCATGTCAGGCTGCGTCATTGCAACATAGGTGGCGCAAGGGGCCAGAACGGTTCAATCGAAACCTGTCCCGGTGCCAATTCTTTGCCCCCGCGGCCCAGTGCCGGTCGCCGATAGGGATCAGCGGTGCCCCTGAGCCGGCTCAACTTCCCTGGTGATTGCCGCGGCCTCACCCATTCGCCTGATGACGCTGCACAGGTCCATGGGGGCCAGGCGGTGGCTGATCAGAATCAGGCCCTGACCGCGATCACTCAGACGCCGATCCAGACGTTCAAGGATCCTGGCCTCGGTGATGGCGTCCACACCTTCGGTCGGCTCATCCAGGACCAGCCAGGGTGCGTCCCTGAGAAATGCCCGGGCCAGGCCAAGCCGCCTGCGCTCGCCACCGGACAGGCACTCGCCATTGACCCCGATCTGAGTGTCAAGACCCTTGGCCGAAAGACGAAAACGCAGGGACAGGGCTGCATCGTCAAGAGCGGCCCAGAGGGTGTCATCATCCGCACCCGGGGCCGCCAGGCGAAGGTTCTCGCGAACCGTTCCATCCAGAAGCCTTACGTCCTGGGCCGCATAGGCAAACAGAAAGCGTCCCGAGCCGGGTACAAGATCGGCCGCATCGCAGCCTCCAACCTGCCACTCACCCGGGATTGCGGACCGCAGGCCAAGGGCGCGCTCGATCAGGCTTGTCTTGCCACATCCTGACGGCCCGATGATCCCGACCCTGGCCGGGGGGGAAAGCGAACCGCCAAAGATTGCCGTAGCCAGGCTCATGTCCTCGGGCCGACCGGTACCGGCCGAAGGGTCCGCGGCGGCGAGCTGATCCAGCCGCTCAACCGCCATCCTGGCCGAGCCATTCTCGCGAAGTGCGCCCGCCAGGCCCGCCGCAGCCTCAACACCCGTTACGGCGGCCAGGGCGGCCAGTGCAACCAGGGCGGGGGCCGACGGATGAGCGACCAGAACGGCCATGCCGACCGCCAGACCCTGAACAATCGCCTGCCAGGCGGCCATCCAGCCCGCATAGCGGGCCAGATCTGCCCGCGCCACATCCAGAACCCGGCCTGCAACCGCAGCCTCCTCGACGGCCCAGTCAACCAGATCATAGGCCCGGAGTTCGGGTGCGGCACCAGCGAGGCTGGCCAATCGGGCCTTGAAGAGGCCTGTTTCTGCCTGGACCTGGCGTCCGACCGGCTCGGCCTTTCGGCCGATGACAACGGCCCCTGCCGCGGCCAGCCCCATGGCCAGAAGAACCGCCAGACCGGCCAGGGGCGAGGCCAGGGTTGCCATGAGGATGGCGGCCAGGGCTCCCACCGCAAAGGCCCAGGGACTGGACAGTCGAACAAACAGCGTCTGGACGGCATCCACATCCTGAACCAGTCGTGCCGAGGCTTCGCCCGCCGAAAGGGCCAAGGTCCTCGTCGGATCGCCAGCGGCAAAGGCCCTGAACAGCTTTGGTCTCAGGGCCGCCAGCGCCTTGAGCGCGGCTTCATGGCCAGATACCCGCTCCACATAGCGAGAGCCCGTACGGATAATGGCCAGAAACCGTATCGTCGCGCTGGGCATCATATAGTTGAAGGCGTGGGCCGCAGCAGAGCCTGCAGCCCCGGCCAGGGCCGCGCTGGTAATGAACCAGCCCGACAGTCCGAGAAGGAAGACGGCAGCGGCTGAGACAGTCGCAGCGGCTGCGGCAGCCAGCGCCAGCTGGCTGGCCTGGGCCCGCCTCTGCTCGGCCACCATGGCCCCGACAACGGACAAGGATCTGGTGGACCGGCTCATAGACGCACCACACGATCTGCAAGGGCCATGACAGCTGTTGAATGGGTTGCAATCAGGGTCGTGCGGCCCACGGCTGCGGCCTTGATCACCTGCAGCATGGCCTGTTCGGCTTGCGGATCCAGATTGGCGGTCGGTTCATCCAGCAAGAGGACAGAGGCCGGCTTCAGGAGGGCTCGCGCCATCCCCAGACGGCGACGCTCGCCGCCCGAAAGGCCACCGCCCCGCTCATCGAGCATACGGTCAAGATCTCCGCACAGACCGGCCACAGAAGCTGCCTTGAGAACCTGGCGGGTGGAGGCCCCCCGCAGGGCCAGGGCGATGTTGTCACCGATGGTGCCCGGCACGACCATGGGGGCCTGACTGGCCCAGGCGATCTGACCGGCAAAGCCGCCCTCCACTGGCAGGGGCGAGCCGTCAATCTCGACAGACCCCCCGCTCAGGGGGGCAAGACCCAGGAGCAGGTGCAAGAGCGTGGACTTGCCCGAACCACTGGGCCCGGTGATGGCCACGATCTGGCCAGGGCGAACCTCCAGGTCAAAGCCGTCCAGCACCGGGGCCGCCTGGCCGAAAGTCACTGTCGCCTGGCGAAACCGGATCGAGGGCGCATCGATCAAAAGGGTGCGCTCGGGCGCTGCGACCGGGGCTGGGGCCGTGATGAGACGCGGTGCGGCCGCCTCGGCGGCCTGGCGGTCATGGTAGGCTGCTGCCAGACGGCGCATGGGCATATAGACCTCCGGCGCCATGGCCAGGACAAAGAAGGCGCGGGCCAGATCAAGCTGCTCGGGAACCGGAAAGGGCAGTAGTTTCAGCAGATTGAAGCCGCAGTAGATCGCCACCCCGGCTACGGCCAGGGCGGAGAAGAACTCGATGACACCAGACGACATGAAGGCAATGCGAAGCACCTTTCCGGTCCGCCTGCCCAGTTCATCGGAGGCCTTTTCCACAGTATGGGCGGATCGGTCCTCGGCCTGAAAGGCCAGGATCACGGGCAGGCTGCGGACCCGGTCCAGAAACAGGCCAGACAGCCGTTCCAGGGCCGCAAACTGGTTGCGGCTCTCCTGGGCAGCCGCCATGCCGGCCAGGGCCATGCCGGCAGCGAAGGTAAACAGGGTCACGGTCAGGATGCCGGCTGTGACCGGACTGGCCACAGCAACAATGGCGATCGCCAGGAGCGGCACGATGACGGCGGCCTGCCTAGCTGTATCGAATCGGGCATAGAAGCCTTCCAGGGCCTCAACGCCCTCACAGGCCCCGCTCATCCCCTCCCTGGCTGTACGGCGCCCGGTGAAGAGGTCATAGAGAACCGCGCGGCGAACGTCTGACTTGATGCGGAGCGCAGCTCCGATCCCTGCATCTGCAGCCTGGCGGGCCAGAAACCCACGCACGATCATGGCGACGACGGCCATGGCGATCCAGCCCAGGGCCTGGGCAATCGCGCCCTGGGTCAGGGCATGGACGCAAAGTGCAAGACCTGCAGCAAAGCCGGTGGCCGGAACAATGTCGGCAAGCGTCAGGGCAGAGGCCAGCCGCCGTTCACGGTGCGCTGCCGTGCCGGTGGATTTAAGCCAGGCTCTGGCGTCCGGCCCGGAGTCTATGGCTTGGCTGGTCATTTTGTCTTGCCGATCATGCCGCACACACTAGGCCCGGATCTGCGCGCAGGCCTTGATCCAGATCAATGTCGCCAGACAGGCAAGGCTCTAATCCGGTCCCAAAGCCGCTCCCTTTGGACCGGCCGTTCCGGAGCCATGCCATGATCGACCTGGCGGTCGTCGACCTTTCCCGCCTGCAGTTTGCACTGACGGCGCTTTACCATTTCCTGTTTGTGCCGCTGACACTGGGTCTCAGTTTCATGCTGGTGATCATGGAGTCCATCTATGTGATGACCCGCCGACCGATCTGGCGGACGATCACAAAGTTCTGGGGCACTCTGTTTGGTATCAACTTCGTCCTGGGTGTCGCAACCGGCATTACGATGGAGTTCCAGTTCGGAATGAACTGGAGCTATTACAGTCATTACGTCGGCGACGTCTTTGGAGCCCCCCTGGCCATTGAAGGCCTGATGGCCTTCTTCCTCGAGGCCACTTTCGTTGGCCTGATGTTCTTTGGCTGGAACAAGCTTAAGCCCGTCACCCACCTTTTCGTGACCTTCATGGTGGCCCTGGGGACCAACCTCTCGGCCGTCTGGATCCTGATCGCCAACGGCTGGATGCAGAACCCGGTTGGATCAAGCTTCAATCCGGACACCATGCGGATGGAGGTGACCGACTTCATGGCGGTCCTGCTCAATCCGGTGGCCCAGGCCAAGTTCGTGCACACCGTGTCAGCCGGCTATGTGATCGCGGCCGTCTTCGTACTCGGTGTCTCGGCCTTCTATCTGCTGCGCGGCAAGCACAAGGGCTTTGCCAAGCGCTCGATGACCGTTGCAGCCGCCTTTGGTCTGGCCGCCTCCTTGTCAGTCGTGGTGCTCGGCGACGAGTCCGGCTACGCCCTGACCGACAACCAGAAGATGAAGCTCGCGGCTATCGAGGCCATGTGGCACACCGAGCCCGCCCCTGCTGGCCTGACCCTGGTCGGTCTGCCTGACATGGAGGCCCGCGAGACCCATTATGAGATCAAGCTGCCCTGGGTCATGGGTCTGATGGCAACGCGCAGCCTCGATGGCGAGATCGAGGGGATCCTGCCGCTGGTCGCCGTTTCCGAAACCCGTATCGAAGCCGGGAAGCTGGCCTATGACGCCCTCCAGAGGGTCAAGGCCAATCCGGAAGATATGGCAGCCCGTGCTGACTTCGAGATCAACCGCAATGACCTCGGCTATGGCCTGATGCTCAAGCGCTATGTCGCTGATCCCCGTGACGCCACGCCTGAGCAGATCCGCAAGGCTGCCTGGGACACGGTTCCAAACGTGCCCCTGATGTTCTGGACCTTCCGCATCATGGCCGGCATCGGTTTTGCGATGATTGCCCTGTTTGCGACGGCCTTTGTCCTGGTCACCCTGCGCAAACACGAGACGCGCTGGTTCCTGTGGGTGGCCCTCCTGGCCATGCCCCTGCCCTGGATCGCGGCCGAACTCGGTTGGATCGTGGCCGAGATGGGACGTCAGCCCTGGGCTGTCGAAGGTGTCCTTCCAACCTTCCTTGGGGCGTCCTCGCTCACCGTACCCCAGCTATGGGCCACCATTGTCGGCTTTACGGTCCTCTACGGTGCCCTTGCCGTGGTCGAGGTCAGCCTGATCCTCCGCACCATCAAGAAGGGGCCGTTTGCCGAGCAGGAAGCCTTCCCGGCCCCTGATCCCGCCTCTTCAGATGCTCCGCCGACGCCCGCTCCTGCGGTCGCCTAAGCCTCCAGATCTCTCAGGATATCCGCTTATGGAACTGCCTCTCGACTTTGCCACCCTCAGGCTGATCTGGTGGGCCCTCTTGGGCGTGCTGCTGATCGGCTTCACCCTCACCGACGGTTTTGATCTTGGCGTCGGTGCCCTCCTGCCCTTCGTTGCCCGCACAGACGAGGAACGCCGCATGGTGATCAACACCGTCGGCGCCACCTGGGAAGGCAATCAGGTCTGGTTCATCCTTGGCGGGGGGGCCATCTTTGCGGCCTGGCCCTTCGTCTATGCGGTAAGCTTCTCGGGCTTCTACCTGGCCATGTTCCTGGTGCTGGCGGCCCTCATCATGCGCCCGGTCTCCTTCAAGTACCGCTCAAAGCGGCCCGAAAAGACCTGGCGCTCCTTCTGGGACTGGGGCCTGTTTGTCGGCGGGTTCGTTCCAGCCCTGGTTTTCGGCGTCGCGGTTGGCAATGTGATGCTGGGCGCACCCTTCAGGCTCGATACGGATCTGCGGTCCTTCTATGAAGGCCATCTGCTGGGACTGTTCACCCCGTTCGCACTTCTGGCTGGCCTGCTGTCGGTTGCCATGCTGGTCCTGCACGGTGCCGCCTGGATCTCGGTCAAGGGCGAACTGGGTCCTGTGGTCGAGCGGGCAAGGCGCTATGGTACGATCGCCGGGGCCCTGTCGATCATCCTGTTCGCCGCCGGCGGTCTCTATGTCGCCTTTGGCGGACTGGGCTTCAGCGTCGTGGGCGTGACCGACGGCAATGGGGTCTCCAACCCCTTGCGCACAGCGGTCGCTGCAGTACCGGGAGCCTGGCTCGACAACTATGGTCGTTATCCCTGGATGATGATCGCCCCTGTCCTTGGCTTTGCCGGTGCCGCTCTCGCCATGGCGGGGCTTTGGAAGCGATCCCCAGGACTGGCTTTCGGCGGGTCCTCGGCCTCGGCCACAGGCATCATCGCCACGGTCGGCCTGTCGATGTTCCCCTTCATCCTGCCAAGCTCGATTGACCCCCAGTCCAGCCTGACAGTGTGGAATGCTTCCTCCAGTCACCTGACCCTATTCATCATGCTGATCTGCACCCTGATCTTCCTGCCCCTGGTGCTGCTCTACACGGCCTGGGTCTACAAGGTCCTGTGGGGACGCGCCTCGACAGCCGATCTCAAGACCAATCCGGACCTCTACTGAGTTCCCACTGAAAGGACTTCACCATGTGGTATTTTACCTGGATTCTCGGCCTTGGCCTTGCCGTCAGCTTCGGCGTCCTGAACGGCCTGTGGCACGAGTTCCGGCTGTTCGACGAGGGCGACACAGGCCTGTCGCAGGCTGATGTCGATCCACAAGACTGACAGAGCCCATCGAGGCCGGGGCTCAAAGCTCCGGCCTCAGATCGGCTAGACCCTTCAGAGGCGCCCGATGACCGATCCCTTTTCCGACAAGACCGGCGTCGCGGCCCTGATCGCACGCTATGACACCCATGCGCCGCGCTACACCTCATATCCCACGGCTGCCAGTTTCACCGCAGAAGTCGGTGCCGCGACCTGGGCTCAATGGCTTTCGCAAGCGCCGCTGACGCCAGCGGCTTCGCTTTATGTGCACATCCCCTTCTGCAAGCGACTGTGCTGGTACTGCGGGTGCAATACCCGGGCGGTGAACCGCGCCGAGACGATAAGCGCCTATGTCGATCTGCTGCTGAAGGAAGCCGACCTGGTCCTGGCCGCGGCCGGGCGCCCCATACCGATAGCCTCCATCCATTTCGGGGGGGGCACTCCCAATATGCTGTCGCCTGACGATCTGATGAAACTGTTCGGCGGCCTGGCTGACCGGTTCGAGATCAGCCCGGTTGCCGACATTGCCATGGAGATGGACCCGGAGGTCCTGTCGGACGAGTTCATTGCCACCTGCGGTCGTATTGGCCTTACGCGCGCCAGCCTTGGGGTCCAGGACCTTTCGCCCCACGTCCAGGCGGCCGTCAATCGGCCCGAAAGCTTTGCCTCGATCCAGAGGGCGGTGGAGGCCCTGCGCGCCCAGGGTGTGGTTTCGATCAACCTGGACCTCATGTACGGCCTGCCGCTTCAGGGTGTGAGCGAGATGATCGATACGCTCGAGGCTGTCACGACCCTCAGGCCCGAGCGTCTGGCCCTGTTCGGTTATGCCCATGTCCCCTGGATGAAGTCTCACCAGAGGCTGATCCGAGACGAGGACCTGCCAGGACCCGAGGTCCGCTTCGCCCAGGCCCGGGCCGCCGAAGCCTTCCTGGCCGAGAGCGGCTGGACCGAGATCGGACTGGATCACTTCGCCCTGCCCCATGATGACCTGGCTGCGGCCCACAGAGCCGGCAGGCTGCGCCGCAACTTCCAGGGCTATGTAACCGACGAGGCACCAACCCTGATCGGACTTGGAGCCTCTGCGATCAGCCGCACCCCCCTGGGCCATGTTCAGAATACCGCCGTCGAGCGGGACTGGCGGGCCGCAATCGGTTCGGGAAACCTGGCGTCCCACCGTGGCGTGGTCCTGAGCGACCAGGACCGCCTCATCGGCGAGGCCATTGAACGGCTGATGTGCGACCTGGCCCTGGATACACCCGAACTTCTGGCCAGGCACGCTATCGCCCATGAAGGTGCAACCCCTCCCTCGCTTGGGGATCTGTCCGGCCGGCTTCAGCCTTTCGTCGAGGATGGACTGATCCGCATCGACACACAGGGCCGCCTGTCAGTTACCCCCCGTGGCCGACCTTTTGTACGGGCGGTCTGTGCGGCCTTCGACCCCCACGCCCAACCTCGGGTGGATTCGCAACAAAAACGCCATGCCCGCGTCATTTGAGCACGCCAGAAACCGATCACTCGCCGAATTGAGATAGATCAAAGCGAATAGTCCCAGATCGGCGCAACTCCATCCTCATGACGTCGCAGACGGCCGCACCTAGCGCGCCACGGCGTCGAGGATACGAAAGATGAAAGCCAAAGCCCTCCTCCTGGCCGCTGCAGCGGCAACCGCACTGGCCGGCCCAACCTTGGCCCAGACCAGCACTGAATGGTCCGCACCCAGGGCCGGCGATTTTATCGTCACGGGTCGCGTGAGCAATGTCTCCTCTGACACTGATCCCGCCATCACCACGGCTGCGGGTGCCGACAGCGGTCTCAATGTTGCCGTTGGCGACAGCACCATGCCCACACTGGGCTTTACCTATTTCCTGACCAACAACTGGGCGGTCGAAGGCATACTGGGCACAACCCGCCATGAGATCCGGGCCCAGGGTGGAACAACGGACGTGGCCGTCCATGAGACCTGGGTCCTGCCTCCGGTCGTTACGGTCCAATACCGTCCCCTGACCGAGGGCAAATTCAGCCCCTATGTCGGCGCTGGCATCAACGCCATGATCTTTTATGGTGGCGATGACCGGAACGGCTTCAAGGTCGATCTGGACAATGGCATTGGCTACGCCGCCCAGCTGGGTGCCGATATCGGACTGACAGGGCCCTGGAGCCTGAACGTGGACGTCAAAAAGGTCTGGTTCAGCACCGATGCCTCGATCAATGACGGAGCACTCAAGAGCGACGTCGACCTGGATCCCTGGGTCATCTCCATTGGCGTGGGTCGCAAGTTCTGATCCGGCCTGAGTAAAACGGCGGGACGAGGTCAGTTCCCGGGCACACCCCCTGTCGAGCGGGCCCGGAACCACCACCTCGTCTGCTGTCCGGGCCGCCCACCCCCTCCAAGGCAGCCTGCAAACTCCCGGCGGCCCGGCGCTTTGCGCAGGGCCGCCTTTTTTGGGTTCTTCGCGGAAGTTCGTGGAGCCCTGACCGGAGGATGATGGAAACCCAGTACGGCTGCGGCACCCAAAAGGCTCATGGGCTGAATGCTGTTCTCAAGCCTTTTGCCAATCCGCCAGCCCAAAACATGTTGGATTGTCCGTCGATTATACATCTGTAATGTATTTTGGCCTTTTTTTTCAAACCGATGTGCAGATTCAAAATGAACGCGTGACAGGCTCGAACGGAAGGGTTTCGAGTTCCTTGCTCGAAGCACCTGAAGGATTCCGCCGAGACGGTTTGCCCGTCGTCTGTTTTCGCCCGACGCCCAAGTGCAGCCAAAGCCAACTCGACGCCGCAGCCCTTTGCGCTCCGGTTCTTTGCTTTATGATTCCAGTCCGGTCTATGCCCCTGACCGAACTGAATCCGGAGTGAGCCCATGGCCGATACCTATGCCAACCTGCTGATCGAGCGCCACATCGACGGCTATGCCCTTGTGACCCTGAACCGGCCCGAGGCGCTCAATGCCCTAAACTCGGCTCTGTTTGCCGACCTCATCCATTTTCTCGATGCCGTCGAACACGATGACAGCGTGCGCTGCCTGGTCCTGACCGGATCCGGCGAAAAGGCCTTTGCCGCCGGGGCCGACATCAAGGAGATGTCGGACCAATCCTATGCCGACATGTACCGCAGCAACTTCTTTGCCCAGGGACATGACCGGATCACGCGCTTCAGAAAGCCGATCATTGCCGCAGTCAACGGCTTTGCCTTGGGAGGCGGCTGCGAACTGGCCATGCTCTGCGACTTCATAGTGGCCTCGGACAAGGCCCGCTTTGGCCAGCCCGAGATCAATCTGGGCGTGGCACCCGGGATCGGCGGCTCCCAGCGCCTGACCCGCCTGGTCGGCAAGTCCAAGGCCATGGACATGGTCCTGACCGCCCGGATGATGGACGCCGCCGAGGCTGAACGCTCCGGCCTCGCCTCGCGCGTTTTCCCGCATGAGACGCTTCTGGATGAGGTCCGCACCATCGCAGCCCGGATTGCATCCCAGAGCCCCCTGGCGGTCATGGCCAACAAGGAAATGGTCAATGCGGCCCTCGAGACAACCCTGACCCAGGGCGTCCAGTTCGAGCGCCGGCTGTTCCACTCGCTTTTTGCCTTTGAAGACCAGAAGGAAGGCATGGCGGCCTTCGTCGAGAAGCGCAAACCCGTCTTCACCGGCCGCTAGGACGCCGCGATGGCCATCGACCCCTCAAGACTGAACCCGGTCTATGCCGGCATGGGCGTCAGTGTCTTTGAGGCCATGTCTGGCCTTGCGCGTGACCTGGGTGCCATCAATCTCGGCCAGGGGTTTCCGGACGCCCCCGGCCCACGGGCCCTCCTGGAACTGGCCGCCCAGGCCGTCCTTGAGGGCTCCAACCAGTATCCGCCCTCGCGCGGCCTGCCTGAACTTCGAGCTGCCGTTGTTGACCACTATGGGCGCTTCCAGGGCCTGGACCTGACACCGGCAGGCGTACTGGTCACCTCCGGTGCCACCGAGGCCATAGCCTGTGCATTCCTTGCGGTCATTGGCCCGGGCGACGGCGTGATCGTCATCGAACCGGCCTATGATGCCTATGGTCCCCTGGTGAAACGGGCCGGAGGCCAGGTCCAGCCGGTGCGCCTTGGTCCGCCGGACTGGCGAATTACCGAGGCCCTGCTCGAGGCCGCAATCACGCCGCAGACCCGCGTCCTTGTACTGAACAACCCCCACAACCCAACCGGTCGGGTGTTCACACCCGAAGAGATAGCCGCTGTCGCCTCTGTCTGCCGACGCCACGACCTGATCGCCCTGTCCGATGAGGTGTGGGAGCATATCGTGTTTGAAGGCCACCCCATGACCTCTCTCCTGGCCATGCCCGGCATGGCGGACCGCACGATCAAGATCGGCTCGGCGGGCAAGATGTTTGGCCTGACCGGCTGGAAGGTTGGATTTGCCTGCGGGGCCCCGGACCTGATCGATGTCGTGGCCAGGGCCCATCAGTTCCTGACCTTTACGACCCCTCCCAACCTGCAAACGGCTGTGGCCCAGGGTCTGGCCTGGCCAGAGGCCGCGTTTATGGACATGCGTGCAGGGCTGCAGAGGTCGCGTGACCGGCTGGCACAGGGTCTGAGACAGCATGGCCTGGCTGTAACCCCGAGCGAGGGGACCTATTTCCTCTGCATGGACCTGACGGCCTCCGGTCTTCCCCAAGACGATATTGGGGTCTGTGATCGCCTTGTCAGAGAGCACGGCGTGGCCTCCATCCCCGTCACAGCCTTTCTGTCTGGCCCACCGGTCGGGGTCATCCGTCTGTGCTTTGCCAAGGCCGACGCGGTCCTTGATGAAGCGATTGAACGTCTCGGTCGGGCTGCCCGGGCCCTGCGCAGCCCCGATGGCCTTGACTGAGCAAACCCCCTGACCGAACGCCATGGCCCCCGTCGCAAGGGGTCGGGCGCTGCTGACACCTAACCGGCTCCAGCGGCCTGCGGTGAAAGCCGTCCATTGCCCCGGGCGGCATCCTCGACTAACGCTTGATCTGCGACAGGTTCTCCGTGGCCAGGCTATCGGTTTCGGGGATGAAAAGGGAACTCGGGTGGAAATGCCCGGACTGCCCCCGCAACTGTAGGCGGCGAGCCCGCATCGAAGACCACTGGATCCGTAGAATAGATCCGGGAAGGCGATGCCCCGGTTATGACCCGCAAGTCAGGAGACCTGCCTGTTGCGGTCGTCCTTCATCCGGCCGGGGTGCGTCGGAGGGAGCGGGTTCGCCCGACCGACGACGTCCGTCTGTCGTTCAAGGGCCTGCCATGCCGATCGCCCCGCCTGTTCTGCCGCCGTCTTTGCATCGCCGGACCATCCTGGCTGGCGGTCTGGCCAGTGCTGTTGCGGGTACTGCAGCCCTATCCCTTGCCCCGTCGCAGCTGGCGGCCCGGCCAGGGACACCTCCATCTGGTGCTCCATCTCCTGTCGGGGCCTCATCGCGCCCTCGTCGTATTGTCTCCCTCAATCCCTGCCTGGATGTCATCTTATTGAGAGTTGCCGATCCAGAGCAGATTGGAGCCCTCAGCCCCTATTCCCGGGACCGCTACGGCTCGACCATAGCTGAACGCGCACGGGACTTTGCAACGACCCGCGGTACGACCGAAGAGCTGGTGGCACTCTCACCTGACCTTGTCCTGGCCAATCTCTGGGGTGGAGACAGGACAGCGGCGGCTCTGATCCGCGCGGGGATCCGGGCCGAGCGCTTCGATGTCCCTGAAACCGTCACGGACAGTCTTGATC
>JBFZCB010000138.1:0-3734 GCA_041308165.1 Caulobacterales bacterium | reverse complement strand
GGCATCATGGGCGGATCCCAGGGTGGCCTGTTCATGGGGGCCATGCTGACCCAGAGGCCTGACCTGATCAATGCGGCCGTCATCCAGGTGCCCCTGTTCGACATGCTGCGTTTCCATCGCCTTCTGGCGGGAGCCAGCTGGATTGCCGAATATGGCGATCCGGACATCGCCGAGCAGAGGGCCTGGATTGAACCCTACTCTCCCTATCAGAGGCTGGCGGCCGGTCAGCCCTATCCCGAGGTCTTCATCCATACCTCGACCAAGGACGACCGGGTGCATCCCGGCCATGCGCGCAAGGCCGCGGCCCGTCTGTCCGAACTCGGCTATCCGGTTCTCTTCTATGAGAACACCGATGGCGGGCATGCGGCCGGGGCCAACCTTCGCGAGACAGCGCGACGGCTGGCTCTGGAATATACCTATCTGACCCGTCGCCTGATGGATGCCTCCGGGCAGGAAGAGTAGCGGAGCGCCCGACCATGAAGTCCCTTATCCTGGCCCTTGGCCTTGCCGGTGCCCCCATCCTTGCGATCTCTGGGGTCCTGCCCTCCCAGGCCCTGGCCCAGACTGCCGCCCCGGCTGTGGCCCAGACGGCACCGCCCCACATGCCCGCCGACCTGTCGCCTGCAGGTGTCAGGGCAGCGGACGGGCATCTGGCCCTGGAGGAGGTTGAGGGCACTGAAGCCCTGGCCTTCCTGGCCGCCGAGAACGCCAGGAGCCTGGCGGCCCTCACGGGTGATCCCCGATATGAGACGATGCGGGCCGAGGCCGAGGCCATACTGACGGCCACAGACAGGGTTCCCGGACCCAGTTTCCTGGGCAACGGGATTGGCAACTTCTGGCAGGATGGGGCCAACCCCAAGGGCATATGGAGGCGCACAAGCCTGGACAGCTACCGCAGTGGCAGTCCGGTTTGGGAAACCCTTCTGGATATGGACGCCCTGGCCCGGAGCGAGGGCAAGGACTGGGTCTTCAAGGGCGCAGACTGTCTGGCACCAGACGAGACACGCTGCCTCATCCTGCTCTCAGACGGCGGCAAGGATGCTGTCGTTGTGCGCGAGTTTGATACCGAGAGCCGGACCTTTGTGGAGGGCGGGTTTAGCCTGGCAGAAGGCAAGCATCGTCTTGAGTGGCTCGATTCCGAAACCCTTCTGGTCGCAACCGATTTCGGACAGGGCAGTCTGACGGAATCCGGCTATCCCTATATCGTCCGGGCGCTGAAGCGTGGCAGCACGCTGGAGGCTTCAGCCGAACTGTTTCGCGGCAATGCGGCGGACGGAGGTTACGGGGTCAGTCCGAGCGTTTATCGCGATGGGGAGGGCAATCTCCAGGCCGTGATCTTCAACCGTCCGCTCGATACCTTCCGGTCAGAGACCTGGTGGCTGGACCAGGGCAATCTGGTCAAGCTGGCCATTCCGGAGCGGGTCTCGGTTCATGGCGTGATGGGGGGACGGCTTGTCTTTACCCTTGATGAGGCCTGGAACCGGACAGGTCTTCTCTATGGGGATGGCGAGCGGAGGGCTGGTTCCCTCATGGCGGTCAGCCTCAACACCCTCAGACCCAGGGGCAGTCCGAGCGATCCGGTCAGGCTGACAACGGAGGCCGACGTGATCGTCAGCCCGACCGCCCGTCAGTCCATCAATGCCGTGCGGGTCTTTGATGACCGGGTGGTGGCGACGATCTACGACAATGTGGTCGGTCATATCGTGGCCTTCACGTCCAATGGCTCGGGGCCCTGGCTGCGGACCGTGTTGCCGGCGGCCGATAATGTCTCGGTCAACCTGGGCAGCTCCAGCCGCAAGTCTGCCCGGATGTTCTACAATTTCGAGGGCTTTCTTACGCCCTCGACCCTGGCCCTGGTCGATCTGAGGGCCAATAGCGCCAATGTCCTGCGCACGGCGCCGGCACGTTTTGAGGCCTCAACCCACCTGGTCGAGCAGTTTCAGGCCACCTCAGCGGACGGGACACGGGTGCCTTATTTTGTCGTGAGACCAAGAGCAGCCCCTCTGGATGGAACCACGCCTACGCTGATGTTCGGCTATGGCGGGTTCCAGATCTCCTTTCCCCCGACCTACAGGCCCGAGCTTGGCAAGCTCTGGCTTGAGCGTGGGGGAGCCTATGTGGTGGCCAATATCCGCGGGGGAGGCGAGTTCGGTCCCGCTTGGCACCAGGCGGCCCTCAAGGGCGATCGCCAGCGTTCCTTTGACGATTTTGCCGCCGTTGGCCGTGATCTGATCGAAAGGGGCATCACCTCATCGCGCAGGCTCGGCATCTATGGTCGCTCCAACGGTGGGGTCCTGACCTCGGTTGCCGTGACCCAGAACCCGGATCTTTTCAATGCGGTGGTGATCGAAAGCCCTCTGGTCGACATGCTGCGCTATCCCGACCTGCCTGCGGGTGCATCATGGATCGGCGAATATGGCGATCCCAGGATCCCGGAGGAGGCCGCCTGGATAGCCCGTTACTCGGGCTATCAGAACCTGAGAACCGAGGCCAACTATCCGCGGATGTATATCACGACCAATACCCGCGATGACCGCGTCCACCCGGGTCATGCCCGCAAGTTCGCAGCACGCCTTGGGGCCATGGGATATGACCGCCTCTATTACGAAGAGACGGCAGGGGGCCACTCCAACGAAGCCGACCCGCTTGCCAATGCCAGGCGGTGGGCGCGTCACTATACCTATCTGGCCCAGCAGCTGATGGACTGAGGGCCTCGCAGGGCAGGCCCCGTTTATCAGCGACGGGGTGCCCTGCGGCCGGTAAGCGAGAGAGGCTGGGCGGCGAGATCACGCGGGCTCTCACGCAGATATGAAGGGCCATGGGCACAGGGCCGGTCTAGTGTCGGCAAGATGAAACCTCTGTGGGCGATTATCGGTGGATTGGCTGGCGTTGGCCTGGCTGCGGTGATGACCGTGGGTGCCTTTGCGCATCCCGAGCGTCCCTCGGCCCGAATGGTTCGGCCCGCTGTGCCTCTAGTCCAGCCCATAGTGGTCGAGCTGTTCACGGCCCAGGGTTGTCCGGGCTGTCCAGAGGCCAACCGGGTGGTCGAGACCCTGTCTGAGGATCCCGGCGTGATCGCCCTGACCTATGCCGTGGACTATTGGGACTACCTGGGCTGGCCCGATACCTTTGCCCGCCCCGAGTTTGCAGAGCGCCAGAACGCCTATCGCTCGGCCATGCGGCTCAGAAACGTCTATACCCCCCAGATTGTCATCAATGGGCACCATCAGGTGCCCGGGGGTGTGGCCCCCGTAGTGCAGGTGGCTATGGACGCCGCTGCCGCAGAGCCGGGGTCTCCTGCGCAAATTGAGTTCAGGGCGACGGGCAATCGCGTCGGTGTGGGTTCCGGCCGTGTACCGGCAGGGGGCGCAGATGTCTGGGCTGTGACCTTTACCCGGGGCCCGCAGACGGTGACCGTCAATGGCGGTGACAATCGCGGACAGGCTGTGCGTCACATCAATGTGGTCCGCGGATTGAAGAAGATGGGAGCCTGGTCCGGGCGTCCGGCCCTCTACAGCCTGCCACCTAGAGGCGAGACGGGCGAGGGTGTGGTGGTACTGGTTCAGTCCCGCTCGGATGGCCGTATTCTGAGTGCGGCGGCGCTTTAGACGGGTGGATGCATGACCGGTGCGGGCTTGTAGCGTTGCCACACGAGGGGCCGAACCGGTCCAAACGGCTTGTCGAGTTGAAGACGCGACCAGGCGGGGCCATGCCCTGATTGATCGGCAGATCTC
>JBFZCB010000137.1:0-8487 GCA_041308165.1 Caulobacterales bacterium | reverse complement strand
GTGGCCAATGCTGTCTATGAAGGGGCCGATGCCCTCATGCTGTCGGCGGAAACGGCATCTGGTGACTACCCGCTTGAGGCTGTCGGCATCATGAACCGCATAATGGAGCGGGTGGAATCGGATCCTATCTGGCCTAGCCTCATGGATGCCGAGCATGCGGGTATGGATGATATCGATGCTGATGCCCTGGTAGCCGCTGCCCGCAAGGCCGGTGAAGCCCAGTCAACGGCCTGTATTGTTGTCTTCACGACCCTAGGAGGCACGGCCAGACGGATGTCGCGGGAGCGCCCTCTGAAGCCTATTCTGGTTCTGACCCCCAGGCCGGAGACCGCCCGCCGCCTAGCGTTGGTCTGGGGCCTGGAGACGCGCCTTGGCAAGGAGCCTGCCTCTCTGGAAGACGTGACAGACGATGCGGTCAAATCGGCTATGGACTATGGCCTGGCTGGCTCTGGTCAGCGGGTTCTGATCCTGGCCGGAACGCCCTTTGGGGCTCCGGGCGCAGCCAACCTACTTCGTCTTGCCCATGCGCCTTCCAGGCCGGCCGCGGCCCGCAGGTCCTGACATTAGGCCCAGCCCTTTGAAGCGCCTCGATTGAACTGTCGGGCGAAGCGGAGCAGGCTGGGGTCGATGATCAAATACCTGGGTTCCAAACGTGCGCTCCTTGAACCGATAAAGGCGGCTGTGCGAGGCCTCCTGCCTGACGGCGGCACAGTCTGTGATCTGTTTTCCGGAACGGCGCGTGTCGGCCACGCCCTGAAGCGTGAGGGTTACCGGATATGGTCCAATGACCTGAATGCCTATGCCCATGCCCTGGCGACGACCTATGTGCAGGCTGACAGCGACGTCTGGCTGGAGCGGGCACAGGCGGTCCTGGCTGAGTTGAGAACGGTTGAGCCTGAGCCGGGCTGGTTCACAAAGACGTTCTGTGACGAAGCGCGCTATTTCCATCCTGAGAACGGTGGACGCGTGGATGCCATTCGCAACCGCATCGAGACACTGGAACTTGAACCCGAGCTAAAGGCCATCGCCCTGGTCAGCCTGATGGAGGCGGCCGACAGGGTCGATTCAACAGCCGGTGTCCAGATGGCCTATATGAAGCAATGGGCACCGCGAGCGCTTAAGCCGCTTGAGCTGCGGATGCCGGAACTATTGCAGGGTGTCGCAGGAGGTCCCTGCAGGGCCACGTGCGAGGATGCCGTGTCGATTGCCCCCGAGATCGAGGCCGATCTTGTCTATCTGGATCCTCCCTACAACCAGCATTCCTATCTCGGGAACTATCATTGCTGGGAAAGCCTTGTCCTATGGGACAAGCCCGAAACCTACGGCATAGCCAACAAGCGGATAGATGTCCGGACACGTAAGAGCGCCTTCAACTCCCGTCCCGGGATCGGACCGGCTTTGGCCAGCGTCGTAGAAGGACTAAGGGCTCCAAACCTGATCGTCTCGTTCAATGATGAGGGATATCTCAGTCGCGAAGCCCTCGTCGAGATGCTCTCGGTACGAGGTCATGTCCACGTCATAGAGATTGAACATCCCCGCTACGTTGGGGCCCGCATCGGGATCCACAATCCAAAAGGCGAAAAGGTCGGATCCGTCGGCCGGCTCCAGAATGTCGAGCATCTGTTTGTGGTCAGTGACCGGCGCCTCGACCTTCCGGTTGCCGCCTGAACCAGTCCGGCTCCGGATAATGGCGTCTAGGCCTGTTCCTGTTCGAGCATGGCCCTGATGGGGGCCCAGGTCCTGCGATGTGCGGGGCAGGGGCCATGTTGGGCAAGGGCAGCCAGATGGACCGGCGAGGCATATCCCTTGTGCCGTTCGAAGCCATACTGTGGGTACTGCATTGCCAGGTCGATCATGATCTGGTCGCGGGCGGTCTTGGCCAGGATCGAGGCTGCGGCAATCGATAGGGAAAGACTGTCACCCTTGACCAGGGTTCTGGTCTCGCAGGGCAGATTGAACGCATAGTTGCCGTCGACCAGTGCGGCCTTTGGCGCAATCTGCAGGGCTTCGATGGCCCGGCGCATAGCCAGGCCAGTGGCTGCAAGGATGTTGAGTGTCTCGATCTCTTCCACAGTCGCAAAGCCCACGCTCCAGGCCAGGGCGCTGCCCCTGATCTGGATGGCAAGAGCCTCACGCCGTTTTTCTGTCAGGGCCTTTGAATCATCAATCCCGGCCGGGAGGTTTGCTGGATCCAGAATGACGGCACCGGCCGAGACAGGCCCTGCCCAGGGCCCTCGGCCGGCTTC
The DNA here is from genome assembly GCA_041308165.1 of Caulobacterales bacterium. Classification (GTDB taxonomy): domain Bacteria; phylum Pseudomonadota; class Alphaproteobacteria; order Caulobacterales; family Caulobacteraceae; genus Brevundimonas. Next base: position 6,241 of record JBFZCB010000137.1, on the reverse strand, counting down.
GTCAACACCGCAGACATATCCCCCCACCTCATCGGCATAGGACGTCTCCAGGGTCATGTCGGGCAATGACTTTGAATGTGTCATGGGCGGGATGGGTCCTGGGCCACTGACTTTCAATGGCAAGTGATCTGCTGGTCGTGGATCATCTTGTTTGTCTGCATGCAACGGTTTCTGGTCGGACATCCGATGCCGTGCCGCCTATTGTTACCAGAAGGGTTCGCCGCATCCGGCATAAGGCAGGCTGTTGATCCGGGTCTAGATGTCCGAGTTTGGCCTATCTTTGACCTTTGGGAGGTCAGCTGCCGGTCAGACCGTACCCAAGTAAAAAATCAGCATGTTATTCAGGTTGGTTTTTCACTGATGCCCATTCAGAAGCAATTCTTCCCACCTCGGCCAATACAGCTTCGTGTCTGTCCTCTGTCTGTTCTGTATATTCGCCGCTGTCAAAGTAGGCCGCAATAATGACTGGAGCTCCGTTGGGCGGAAATGTGATTGCAACATCATTGCATTTGTTGGTCGTACCCGGAGCGCGCCCCGTGCCGGTCTTGTTGCCGACCGGCCAGGTCGAGGGCAGGCCGGCGCGAAGTCGCTTGAAGCCTGTTCTGGTGTCGAACATCCATTGCAGGAGTAACTGGCGCGTTGCGGGTTTGAGCAAGTCACCTGTGGTTAGCCGCGCGACAAGACGTGCAAAAGCGAGCGGAGTGGTTGTGTCCCTGAGGTCTGCCGAAAGAACAAGGCCCAGCATGGGTTCATAGCGATCGAGCCGGGAGACAGGGTCACCCATCTCGCGAAACTTGGATGTCACAGCTGAGGGGCCGCCAAGTCGTCTGACCAGTAGATTTGCAGCCGTGCCGTCGCTGATTTCCTGAGCCGCCTGGGCAAGCTCAGCTATGCTCATCCCACCCGTGTGAACATTATTCCGGGTTATCGGCGACCAGGAAAGAAGGTCGGCTTCCGAATAGGGCAATATCTCCGAAAGGCTGAGACGGCCAGCATCGGCTTCACGCAGACAGACGGCGACCATTGCGAGTTTGAATGTCGAGCACATGGCGAAATGCTCGTCTATTCGGTTGCCGCTATACTCGCCTGTGGCGGTATCTAGGAGGCAAACGCCGAGCCTTGCATCGCCGAGTTCTAGGTTGCGAATTCGCGGCGCCGCATCCCAGCGTTGATACTGTCCGGTTGTGCGGGGCTGAGTCCAGGGAAGTGCACCGATCACTGCAGAGCCCGCGATCACTTGGCGCCGCTGTAACATGTTCCGGTTCTCCTAAAGCTTTCAGATTTGGAGAGATCTCTCCCCGGCGTAAGAGGCACACACCAATCAGTATCCATCCGGCTTATCGCGGCGGTGCTATCAGGGTTGTGGAGCGGAAGACTGGATCGGCTTGCCAAAGGGAATGCCGGTGGGGCTAGCCAGCGGCAAGGGTCGATCAACTCGCCGCGGCTTGCGCCTATCCTGAGGCTGTTCGGCCGCCGGCTATGCCTTCTAAAAACATGGATCATGTCAGAAATCCCCGTTTGCGAGCCACAATCCAGGGACGCCGATCATTGCCCTTGGTTGCATGGTTTTCCGTGGCAAGGATGTCGAAACCGGCTGAACCAACAAGCTGGCAAAGCTCGCCCTGTCTGAAGACGCTGACAAAGGGAGCCCTGCCAATCGTGCGCATAGCAGGCAGTAGAACTGTGCTGAGAAGCGGATTCATATCGCCGAGACAGGGCGTCTTGGAGATGAACAAGCCGCCAGGCGCAAGCAGTGTGTGGATGCGGCCTAGTGTTCCCTGCACATCTCGGATCATGTGGAGATAGTTGAACCCGAGAACCGCATCATACTGCCCAGGCTCGAGTATCGAAGTTTCGGCGGTCGCGACCTGGAAAACGAGAGACGAAGCGCCCTCGGTGGCCAGCTTCTCCCTGGCGATGGTGATCATCCCGGCAGAAAGGTCCGTCGCCAAATAGCTCTTCACATCGCCCGCCAGCCGCAGCGCCGTGCTTCCAGTCCCACAGCCCAGTTCGAGCACCTTGTCGATCGGTTTCAGAAGGGCCCGGGTCTGGTGCAGTGTGCGCTCATAGCCGCCCTGATCGGCAATGGCATCTCTGGCGTATTTGCGAGAGATCTTGTCCCAGAACTGCGCGTCACTTGCTGTACACATATTGGCGAGGTCCTGTGGAACGGCGACGGGCACAGTCGTGAATCGGGTCAATTATCGAAATCAGCAGGCATCATACACCCCGGTTGCATGGCGGCGATGGCCTGTAACCCCGTGTTTGGGTTTTACGCGCCCGTAGGCGCTGGATCCCTATCCGCAGCGCCCCGCGAGTTGCGCATGACCCAGACAGTATTGTCCGCACGGCCCCGGAGAGCGATCTGGGCGCTCACCCACCAGGGACTGAAACCCAGCACAAGTATCCGCCTGGTTCATACGACCCTGGCCGAGGCCTTGGCCCGGTTGTAGGCGACACCCATAAACTGGATTTCCCGACGGCGAAGACTGTTGGCTGGCACACTTCGATGGTGGCGACAAAACTGGACACCAGCATCAGGACTGGTGTTGCAGAACGATTGGCGCTGATCGATGTCTGACATTGAAGATTTCAGGTGAGGGCTACCCTGACCTGATGCTTCGAAACGGCGGCGGCGGCGGCGGCGGCGGCGGGGCCGGCTGAGCCAGCCAAACGGATGCTTCAAAAATTTCGGGTCAAAGATAGCCGGAGAAAGAAACTCCCTTGCTGCATCAGGCTGAAGATACCATTTGGCTTTAGCCTTAGAGGCGGCAATCCGCGTCGCAACCGATCGGGTTAACCTGCGTCGATGGGTCAGGCATAGGCGATCCAGCGCCCTGCCACGACCACACAGAGCCAAAGCCCCAAAGAGGCCGCGGCCATTGCTTTAGCTAGCCCCGGCAGGGGCTCGTCGCGACGCGCAAAGACTGCGCGAAACGCAAAGGCATTGAGCCCAGCCAACAGAATAAGGCCGAGCTTGATCAAGAACAGGCTGGACGCGACCAAGGCCTTGGCATCGGCTGCGAACAGTACGGCCCCGCTCAGTACCATCAGGACAAACCCGGCCGCGGCCAGGGGCGTAAGGGCGCGTGCCAGAACCTGAAGCGGGGCTTCCCGCGCATAGCCAAGGATGCGTAGGTCCAGAAGGCTGATCGCTCCGACCAGCAGGATCGCACCAATCACATGGGCTGTGTTGGCGATGGGATAGGCCAAGGCCGATTCCGTCGCCCAGATGGCGAATGGGGTGCTCTCGACCGCCTCGGCCAGTCCGATCAGGGCTCTGGCCGGGCTCAGCGCAGTTCGACCGTCTTTTCGCCGACAATGATCCGCTCGGCGCGGATCTCAGCGGTGCCGTCACGACGGGGATAGCCGACGACTGTCACAGTCTTGCCCACGGCGATGTCTTCGCGCACTAGGCCACGGGCCTCCATCCGGGACACGGGGGCCAGCACAACGTCCCAGCGCTTGCCGTCAACGGCGATCACGAGGGCCCCATGCGGGCTGCCCCAACGCGATTCCACAACCTGGGTCGTGGGGCTCAGGGTCTGTGCGGCGTCGTAGGAGCTCCAGCCATGGTGAGCCAGGGCGACCCCGGCCGGGACGGCGAGGGCAAGAGTGGCAGTGGCGATCAAAGCGGCGGCACGCATTGGCGATCTCCTTTTCACGTTCTCCAAATTCACAACCGTGCCTGCATCACAACGGTTCCGCAAGCGGACGTGGCGTCTCAGTCAGACTGATACCCCGTACGGACGTCTCTGTGTCGGAAGCATGATCGCTGGTGATCGTTGACCATCCCCGTCGCCTGCATGAAGGCATAGGTGATAACAGGACCACAGAACGAAAAACCCCTCTGCTTCAACGCACGCGACAGGGCTACGGACCGCTCCGTTTGGGTAGGGGCCTCGCGGTAATCGGTCCATTCGTTCTGAATCGGAGACCCCTCAACGAACGACCATAGCCAGGCTGAGAAATCCTCGCCATCCTTGCGCATCTGGAGCCAGATGCGGGCTCCGTTGATGGCGGCATGGATCTTTGCTCTGGAGCGGATGATGCGAGCATCACCGAGCAGTCTTTCGACATCAGCCTGACCATAGTTTGCAATGATCTCAGGATCGAAACCATCAAAGGCCTCGCGCATGCCTTCACGTTTTCTGAGGATCGTGATCCAGGCCAGACCTGCCTGAAATCCATCAAGCACCAGCTTTTCCCATAGGGCGCGGGCATCATACTCAGGCACACCCCATTCCTCGTCATGGTAGGCGACATAAAGGGGATCAGTCCCACACCAGCCGCAGCGGCCCTCGACAGAGACAGGCTTGGAATCAGTCATGCCGATAGTCTGCCAAATCCGCTGAGGCGCGTCATGACAGCCTGGCAGACCAACACCAGGCAGCCTGAAGAAGATGTTGACGTTGGCTAAGCGTCCTCTTTGGAGGCTTTCTCCGGCATCCATTCCGGCCAACGAACGTGGACTGGCCGGCCTTCGACCAGAAGCTGTCCCTCGAGCCGATCCAGGCGAAGGAGTGCGATGCCGGATCCCTGCACGCCGGTCAGAATTTCTCCGGCGCGACGATCACCATTCAGGACTTCAGACCCAGGGGAAGGGGAAGGCCCCTCAAAGTCGACGGGCAACATGCGAGACCGGATTGCGCCCCGTCGCTTCATCCGTGAAGTGGTTTCCTGGCCAACAAAGCAGCCCTTGGCGAAATCGATGCCGTTGAGCAGGTCAAAGTTCGCCTCGATCGGATAGGTGCGGTCATCTCCGGCATCGCGTTCCGGCTCGGCCAGCCCCACCTGCAGTCTATGGCCATGGTAGTCCGCTTCGGTTGCGTTTGAGGCCTCGGTACTGGCGAGGCCGCGTCCACCCATGAGCGGCGTACGCGGGTCCACAGTAAAGCCTTGAGCTTTGCCGGGCCAGGAGACCCAGACCGTGCGGTCATCGCTCTCGATCGAAACCTTGGCGCGCAGCTTGTACATCGTCAGACGCTGAATGAGTGCATCTCGTCGCATGCTGGCGACATCAAGCAGCACGCTGTCCTCCAGGCCCCAGATGAAAATGTCAAAGAGCAGTCGGCCGGGTGGGGAAAGAAGGGCTCCGTAGCGAACCTCGCCGGTCGCGAGCGTTTCAACGTCCTGTGTCAGCAGGTTCTGCAGGAAGCTGCGCGTGTCAGGCCCTGAGATCCGAACCAGGGCGCGGCTGTCGAGTTTGGTGATGAACATGGCACTCAGATAGGTTGTAAGACTTCGAAGTGCCAATCAGGCCCTATCAAACCACCCCATAAATCTCGGCAATCCCGTCTGGCTCAAAATCGTGCGTCTCGAGTGCATCAAGAGCGGAGCTTAGGCGTGCCAGAAAACCAGGGTGGTCATCAGCTCGGGTTGCCGTACCCAGCCAATCGGTGACGACAGAGCGAACCGGCAGGGTCCCGACCGGTCCCGGCACGCTTAACCCGATTTCGAAGCCTTGCTCGATCCAGTGCCCCACGGTCGTAAAGACGTCTTCGCTCTCGAGGAATGGGGTCCGGCGAATGACATAGAGCGTCATCCGACCCGCCTCGATGCCATCGGGCCTGAGGATGATCCCACATTGATCGGGTCGCCAGTCATTGGACAGATCAACTACCCGCCACATGCAGAACCAGTCTCTGCAGGTCTGCGGACGAACCAGATGAACCGTGCAGCCCGTGCTGTCGACACAGTAGGCGCAGAGTTTTCCTGTGGGTTTAGACAGTTGGGGCAGGCTGAGGGGTATGAAGCGACAGCATTCCACGCAGTCGCCACATTCCCGGTCGGCAAGAAGGGGGAGGCTCATAGGGTGACCATAGGGCTAAAACCTTGGGATGTCCGCTGTCACGGCTGGCTCCAGATAGACGGGTCCAGTCCTCGGCGCGACGTCTTCAAGCTTGATCCTGGCTGACCCACTGAGGCTGGGTTCGCAATCGATGGGAAAGAGCTGCCGCCCAAGGTGTGATCGAGCGCGTGGTGTTTCGGCAAAGCAACCCCGTCAGATTTAAACATCAGATCAGGTGTAAGTGCCGGAAATGCAGGCTAGACTTACCTGAATGAAGAGCGCTCTCGACCATCTTCCGGACGTCCAGCAGCAGGAACTGTCGATCATTAGCTCGACCCTGCTCGAAGGGTTCGAGGCGGCCCTGAAGGCGGGAGGCGGCGGCACGTCCGAATGGCGCCGCTCAGGGCAGGTGTTGAAGATCATCCTGTTTGGCAGCTATGCGCGCAATGA
>JBFZCB010000136.1:0-6445 GCA_041308165.1 Caulobacterales bacterium | reverse complement strand
GGTGTGAAACCCTCACTTGGCGAGAACGCCGAAGCATACTCACCTCCCACTGTTAAGCCCCGCATATCCACACCGAAGCGACCGAGGGCGTCGGCAACAACGAATTTGCCACCAAAAACCCCGATCGAGCCTGTGAGTGTTGATGGCTGAGCCACAATCCAGTCGGCTTCAGAACTTACCCAGTAGCCGCCGGAGGCCGCGTAAGCCCCCATTGAAACGACCACCGGCTTACCGGCTGCCCGCGCAGCACGAACCGCTGCAAGGATTTGCTCGGACGCTTCGGGAGAGCCGCCGGGCGAAGACACCCGAAAGACAATGGCTTTCACGTCGTCGTTCTTGATCGCGTCGTAGATCGCTTCGGCCGTATCGTCAGACAGGATAGAAGACCCGCTTCCAAATCCGCCCTGACCGGTACCCGTCAGAATCGCACCCTCTCCACCGACAATGGCGATGACATCTCGCCCCGAGCCTGTCCGCTCACCCTGAGCTGCTGAGTAATCGGAGAACTCAACGATTTTCGCCCCACGGCCGGCTCGGCGAAGGGCTTCATTCTCAGCCTCCTCAACCTGCCCAATGCGATCAACCAGCTTCGCCGAAAGGGCCTGCTGAGCCGAATAGGGTCCAGCCTCGATAATGGCCTTCAAAGCCTGAGGCGTTGTCTTTCGATCCGCGGCTGCGTTGGCAATGGCAGAGTCGTAGATCGAGTTCATCCATGCGGCCATGGCCTCACGATGGGGCTCGGTAAAGTCGCCTTGCGTGTACTGGTTCACTGCATTCTTGTATTCGTATCTCTGCTCGAACTCTGCCTGAACTCCATAACGCTGGAAGGTTCGGGCCAGAAAGATAGAATCTGTCGAAAATCCGGAGGCCTGAAAGCTCGCAGTATTCTGCATCCAGAGCTCATTGGCAGAGGCTCCGACCATATAGCTCGATATCACAGCCCCAATCGGCATGAAGCCCTGAGAATGGGCAATGACCATCTTGTCTGTGGCCTTGAAGCGCAGGATGGCCTGACGGATCTCATCGCCCGCCGCAGGCGTCAGCCCCATCTCAGGAAGACGCAGAAGAAGCACCTTCACCTGCGCATCCTTTTCCGCCTGCGCCAGGGTATCAACGATCTGGACCACGGAAAGTCCTGAGCCCCCGAAGGCTGCGAATGGATTGCTCGGAGCCTGATCTGTCAGCCCTCCGCGCAGATCCAGCTCCAGAACGGCATTGGCTGGTGTAGCCGGCTTGGAGGACGCAGCCCCTGCGGCAGCAATGACCAGGACGACTGGGACCACGACGAGAAATAGGATCAGGCCGGTAAAGACACCCAGAACCGTGAGAAAGAACTGTTTCATCAGGACAAGTCGAACCCAGTCAACCGGCCGGAGTGGCCAGTACCAACCATAACGGTCGCCACGAGAGCGTCAAATGAACGTCGCGAAAGACTGCGCGACCAAACGCCCCTGACTATGATCGATTTTGTTGCGGCGCCGCATAGCGATTGATCGAGGCTGCAGAAGTCACTATATGAACCGCCTGCGAGCGGGGGCCAATCGCCCCGCGTCATGACTGGACCGGACTCCCATGCTGGTCACGCTTATGAAGGCCAAGCTTCACCGGGCAACGGTGACCCAGGCCGACCTCGACTATGAGGGCTCGATCGCCATCGACCGAGATTTGCTGGACGCCGCCGGTATCTATCCGCACGAACAGGTCGATGTCCTTAACATCACCAACGGTGCCCGATTCACGACCTATGCGATCGAAGCCCCTAGAGGCTCGAAGGTCATCGGCGTCAACGGAGCCGCCGCACGCTTGGTGCAGAAGAATGACAAGGTGATTGTCGTCACCTATGGGCAACTGCCCGACGAAGAGGCGCGCCAGTGGAGCCCGACCGTTGTCCTTTTGGATGATGCAAACCGGATAAAGCGCGCAGCCTGATGCGGTTAGAGGGGCTGGCTTAAGGGCCTGTTCGGACCGCAGCTACGATATTGCTGACCGAGGCGCTCGCCGCCGGGCCAGAATCCGGCAGCGAGCACCTGGCCATGTATCGAGGGCGAGACCATTGTCGACTATTGAACAGATCGAAACGACCTAGTGGATGATATCGTAAACGCCCGTCACATCGATCCGGACCGACAGTTCTCCGCCTGCCACTGGCATGGCCTCAGCCATGGCAGTTGAACGCAGGGAAAACATAGGCATGGGAGGCTGGGGGGCGTAGCCGCCGCCTTCGTTGAGGCTGCGGACGCCACCGAGCGTCACCCCCAGACTATCTGCATAGAGCCCGGCTTTGGCTTGCAGCGCCCTTACGGCCAGTCTGCGCGCTTCGTTTTCAGCGGTCTGGGGATCCCTCAGCCCAAAACTGACGCCTTCAATCTGGTTAACGCCCGCTGCGACGACAGCATCAATCGAGGTCCCGACCCGGGTCAGATCCATGACCCGTACGGTGACACGATTTGAGACCTGATAACCGCGCAGCTTAGGGGATTGGTTTTCCACATAATCAAACTGCGCCTGTAGGTTCAGGCCCGTCGTTTGTATATGGCGTTCCTCAACACCGGTCCGGCGCAATGCGGAGAACACAGCGCTCATCGAGGACGCATTCAGCGCCATGGCATCACGAGCAGTCTCGGCCTCCGAGACGACAGCGAATGTGACCATGGCCATGTCAGGTGCCAGCCTAACCTCACCTGTGGCCGCCAGGGTCAGCGCAGGTTGGCTCTGGATCACCTGAACCGCTGGAGAGCTGGAAGAGGACAGAGCGGACTGTGCAAAGGTGGGCGTAGCGGTCAGTGCCGTCGTTGCCAAAAGGGCACCAGCCAGACCGGCAGCTGCAATCTTGCGAATCATGTCTTCTTCCTTTTCGTCGAGAGACGGTCAAATGACCGGAACACAGGACATAATCTTGGTTGATGGGACCTGAACGCATTGCGCGCCAAGTCGCTCAGACTGCATTCATCAAAAATGAATTTGCAGCAATCTGATTGAGCGACTTTGCAGCCCGCTTTTCGCCTGCTAACCCCACGGTCCATCGTACCCCGATCGCCTTGGGGGCCTGTAGCTCAATGGTTAGAGCCGACCGCTCATAACGGTCTGGTTGGGGGTTCGAGTCCCTCCAGGCCTACCAGACGCCGAAATGACATCTCTCCAGAGGGCAAGGAACAACACGCCGATGGCCTATATCGCCCGTGAGGATCGGCCTGCCGACAAGGCAGAGCGTTATGCCGAGGTTACTCAGGAGATCTGTGCTGTCTTGGATGGTGAAGCCAATCTGGTTGCGCGCATGGCGACCATAGCTTCAATGCTGGCTGATGCCTTCCCGGCATTCTTCTGGACTGGATTTTACGTCGTCGATGCATTGAACAAGACCGAACTGGTGGTTGGCCCCTACCAAGGAACACTGGGATGTCTCCGCATCGCCTTTGGTCGAGGTGTGTGTGGCCTGGCTGCCGAGAGCGGAAAAACTCAAGTTGTGGCCGATGTCCATGCCTTTCCCGGTCACATCGCCTGTGACAGTCGATCGGCCAGCGAGATCGTCGTACCCGTTTTCGATCAAAACGGCAGCCTGATCGCTGTCTTTGATGTCGATGCGACGGAAACCGGCGCATTTGATGAGGTTGATGCAGAGTGTCTGGAGCGCCTCTTGCACGAGGTCTTTTCCAGGCCGTAACAAGCGTCTCGGTCGGCTACCGACCTGAATGGACGCATCTTGTGCCCCCTCTAAAACAGAGAAAGACGCCTGATCAGCCTGACACAGGAGACGGGCTGGCCATTACAGCCTAGAGGCCGTCGAAGAGAGCCGTAGAGAGATAGCGTTCGGCGAAACTGGGGATGATGACGACGATGGTCTTACCTGAGTTTTCGTCAAGCAAGGCCAGTCGAAACGCTGCTGTTAGGGCCGCACCCGATGAGATGCCGACGGGTATGCCCTCCACTCGCGCTGCCTTGCGCGCCATGTCAAAGGCCTCCTCGTTGGTAACCTGTTCAACGCCATCGATCATGGCCTGATCAACAATCGACGGGACAAAGCCGGCTCCGATGCCCTGAATCTTGTGAGGCCCCGCGGCTCCGCCCGAAAGGACAGGCGAGGCCACGGGTTCTACAGCGATCATCCGCACGGAAGCTTTCCTCGCCTTTAGCCCCTGCCCAACCCCCATGATTGTGCCACCGGTACCGACGCCGCAGACCACAATATCCACCGCTCCTGCGGTGTCATTCCAGATTTCTTCAGCAGTGGTCGACCGGTGGATGGCCGGATTGGCCAGGTTATCGAACTGAGAAGGGCTGATAGCATTCGGGGTTGCCTCCAATAATTCCTGAGCGCGGGCGATAGCCCCCTTCATGCCCTTTTCTGCCGGGGTTAGCTCAAGTTCTGCACCCAGCAAGGCAAGCATCTTTCTGCGCTCAATGGACATACTCTCGGGCATAACCAGGATGAGCCGGTAACCTTTTGCAGCCGCCACAAATGCGAGAGCGATACCCGTGTTGCCACTTGTAGGCTCAATCAGGACTGTCTCTGGGCCAAGCTTGCCCGCGTCTTCCAGCGCCTCGACCATGGCGACGCCAATTCGATCCTTGACCGAGGCAATCGGATTGAAAAACTCAAGTTTGGCCAACACAGTCGCCTTAGGAGAGTACTCAGCCGAAAGGCGGGGCAGATTCACGATCGGCGTATCCCCAATCGTATCAATGACAGAGGCGTAAATCCGACCCCGACCTTTGGTGCGGCGAACACCAACACCCCCGTCTGCGTCATCATGGATCATTGGCGAACTCCCGTGCAGCGTTGGTCCCTTAACAGATAGATTGCCCAGACGATCCGCAAAACCCGCAGAACGATGAAAACCAGAGAACTGGCAGCGGAACTCTCCATGAAATCCTTCATCCGCCATTAACCACGTTCCCGCATCAGCTTGTGGTGTGGAAACCCTGATCAAAGCCGTTGAATCGATCGATCCCCTGGTGGTGACCGGCAAGGTCGCCGGAGTAAACGGCCTTTTGATCGAGGCACGAGGCGGACTTTCGCGCCTGGCTGTTGGGGCGCGCGCCGAAATCGAAAGGCGCGGCACCTTTCCCCTGCCCGCTGAGGTTGTCGGGTTCCGGGACACCAAGGCGCTTCTGATGCCCTTTGGTCCGGTCGAAGGCGTCGCCCCCGGCGCGGACATCCGTATCATCGGACAGCGTGCCTCCGTACGACCGACCAAGGCCTGGTTGGGGCGAATAATTGATGCCTTTGGCAACCCGATCGATGGGAAGGGCCCACTCCCACAGGGCCCCGCTCCCTACCCCCTGCGCGCGTCTCCACCGGCCGCTCATTCCCGCGGGCGCGTCGGGGAACGGCTCGACCTTGGTGTTCGAGCCATGGATGTCTTTACGACAACCTGTCGAGGTCAACGCCTTGGCATCTTCGCAGGCTCCGGCGTGGGCAAGTCCGTCCTTCTGTCCATGCTTGCAAGACAGGCTACATGCGATGCCGTCGTCGTGGGTCTGATCGGCGAGCGAGGACGCGAAGTCCGTGAGTTCATCGAGGAAACCCTGGGTGAAGAGGGTCTGCGCAGAGCCATCGTTGTGGTCGCAACGAGCGATGAGCCTGCCCTCAAGCGACGCCAGGCAGCATTCATGACGATGGCTATATCGGAGTATCTGCGAGATCAGGATCTCGAGGTCCTGTGTCTTATGGATTCCGTGACCCGCTTTGCTATGGCACAGCGCGAGATCGGGCTGGCAGCGGGCGAACCGCCTACTACCAAGGGTTATACTCCAACCGTCTTTACTGAACTGCCCAAGCTCCTCGAACGGGCAGGCCCTGGGCCTGTTCGACCCGACGGCACCACAGCGGGTCCCATCACCGCACTCTTTACCGTTCTCGTGGACGGGGGCGACCATGATGAACCGATCGCCGATGCCGTGCGCGGCATCCTTGACGGCCATATTGTCATGGACCGCAAGATTGCCGAGAGGGGCCGGTTTCCCGCCATCGACGTCCTGAAGTCCGTCAGCCGCACGCTTCCCGGCTGCCAGACCCCGAGCGAACGTGAGCTCAACCGGCGAGCAAGGCAGTCGTTAAGCGCCTATTCGGATATGGAGGAACTGATCCGGATCGGTGCCTATCGGACGGGCGCTGACCCTACCGTTGACCGGGCGATCGACCTCAACCCCCAGCTGGAAGCCTTCCTTGGCCAGGACAAGGACGATGCAACCCGACTGGAGGATGCCTTCGCCCGCCTTGCCGACATCCTCGATCAGGGGATGGTGACGAGTGAGACCTAGAACCGTGCACCCGTTCTTGACTTTAGAGCCAGCCATTCGCCGCCAGAGCCATACTTGTTCTTATTCGCTTAACCCCGAAGCATCATCGTAACGAAATGACGACCTGGGCACACTCACTCATCCGCATATCAAACTATGAGGTAGAGACGCTGCAGAAGCGCCTTGCCGAGATTACGACACGTCG
>JBFZCB010000135.1:0-5806 GCA_041308165.1 Caulobacterales bacterium | reverse complement strand
TGAACTGGTGATTGCCCGGGACCATGCTGAACAGGCCAATGCGGCAAAGTCTGACTTTTTGGCCGTCATGAGCCACGAAATCCGAACACCGTTGAACGGTATTCTTGTCCTCAGTGACATGTTGGCCAGCTCTGATCTGCCCCAGCGCCAGCAACGCTATGCCGATGTCATTTCAAAGTCCGGCAAGTCACTTCTTAGTATCATCAATGACATCCTCGACTTCTCCAAGGTCGAGGCTGGTAAGATGGACCTGGAAAGCGTCGAGGTTGATCTCGCCGATGCCGCGGAAGATGTGGCCAGTCTTTTCTATGAGAAGGCCGCCAGCAAGGGACTGGATCTTGCCGTCTTCGTTGATCCGCGCCTGCCACGGGTGCTGGCCGACCCGACCCGCTTGCGTCAGGTCATCGGCAACCTTGTCAACAATGCCATCAAGTTTACCGATACCGGGGGCGTCCTGATCGCCATCGACCGCGATCCAGTCCAGGCGGACCGGGTTCGGGTATCGGTTCACGACACCGGCCCAGGTATTCCTGCCGATAAGCTTCCCACTCTTTTTGACGCCTTTACCCAGGCCGACCAGAGTACGACCCGCCGCTATGGCGGCACCGGGCTTGGACTGGCGATCTGTGATCGCCTGGTGCGTTCGATGGGCGGTGAGTGGGCCCTGGCCAGTACGGTTGGAAGGGGTTCGACCTTCGCCTTTGTGGCCCCCCTTGAGGCCCTTGCAGACAGCCGGACTCTCACAGAGATCAAGCCAGGCTGGGCTCTGCACCTGGGTGAGCTATCACCCCAGACCCTCCAGGCCTTTCACCTCTATCTGTCAGCCTGGGGGCTGGAACTGACCGACAATGCCCAGGCTCCGGGTTTTGTTGTTGCATCAGAGACCCTTCCCGAACTCGGAGTGGTGATCTGCGATAGCGAGGATGCTGCCGAGGCCGTTCTGGCCCGGGCTCCTGATGCCTGTATCGTGGTCAAACCCCTGAGGCTTTGTGACCTCAGAGAGGTTGTCACCCAGATGCAGGCGGGCGAGCGTCCGCGGCTGAGCGATCAGAAGGCGGGGGCCGCCACCAGTGTCAGCTTCCCCGGCGTGCGTGTTCTGGTGGTCGATGATTCCGAGGTGAACCGAGAAGTGGCGGCTGAGGCCCTTTCGCGTCTTGGTGTCGAAACCTTCATGGCCGAAGATGGTCTGCAGGCCGTCGAGCGTCTCAGGGTCGAGGCCTTTGACATGGTCCTGATGGACGGCTCCATGCCTGTCCTGGACGGGTTTGAAGCCACGCGCGTCATTCGCGACGAGGAACAGGTCGCGGGCCGGTCCAGGGCGGTGATCATTGCCCTGACCGCCAATGTCATCGGCTCGGGTGCCGAGGCCTGGAAGGCTTCAGGCATGGACGGGGTCATCCACAAGCCCTTCACGCTTGATGACCTGGTGCGCGAGCTCAACCGCTTCTGTGCTGACCGGGCGGTGACAGGACCCAGGCTGATACACGCGGCCGAGCCGGTCGCTGAGGCCCGCCACGTCGCAGGCGCAGCCCAGGCCCAAACCGAGGCTCAAAACCAGGCCCCGGCACAGGCTCAGGCCGCCCCCCCGTCCGATCTGTTCGATCCGGTGATACGGGGCGAGCTTATGGCCATGGGCCGTAATGGGCGCGGCGATTTCGTTGAGCGGGTCTATGGTCTTTACAAGACCAATGCTCCGCTTCGACTGGCTGATGTTGTGCAAAGCGCAGAGGCGGGCGACCGTGATGGCCTGGCCCGCGGCGCCCATGCCCTGAAGTCCATGAGCCTCAGCCTTGGGGCCTCGGCTGTGGCCCGCGAGGCTTCGAGGATTGAGACGGCTGCACGGTCTGACGGGCCCGTCCAGGACATTGGCATAGAGGTCATCAAGGATCTGGTCGACCGGACCCTAGCGGCCCTGGATCATCCGGCTGAAGTCACGACCCGGCCTCTGACGTCTGATGAAGAACTGGCCCAGGCCATTGAGCGCGAGGAACTCTATCTCGTCTATCAGCCCCTCGTGGATCGCAAGGGCCAGCCTTCGGGCAAGGTCGAGGCCCTGGTGCGTTGGACCCACCCTGAACTGGGGCCCCGTCGGCCTGACGAGTTCATCCCCAGGCTCGAAGCCGAGGGCGGTATCCTTCGGTTGACGGACTTTGTGCTTGCACGGGCGATGTCGGATCTCAGGGCACGGCCTGACCTCCAGGTTTCGGTCAATGCCTCGGCCTCCGAGTTCCAGACCCCGGGCTTTGCCGAGCGCGTCAAGATTGCCGCCCACAAGGCAGGCTTTGCTCCGGAGCGGCTCGAGATCGAGGTCACCGAGACCGCAATGCTCGATATTGCAACGGCAGAAGTCGCGATCAGCGAGCTGCGCGCCTGCGGCTTCGGTGTCGCCCTGGACGACTTCGGAGCAGGCTATACCAGTCTGCACGCTCTCAGGGAGCTGAAGTTCACGACACTGAAGATCGATCGCAGCTTTGTGGACCGGTGCACCATCGACACGGCCTCTGCGGCCATCATCCATGCCGTGATCGGTGTCGGACGGGCCCTGGGCATGAAGGTCGTCTGCGAAGGGGTAGAGACTGCCGACCAGTCAGACTTCCTGCGGGTTGCGGGGGCCCATTACATGCAGGGCTATTACTTCCATCGCCCGATGATGATAGACGCCCTGCCCGCGCTTGCGGAGGCTGCAGCATGACTGAAGAGGGAGTTAAGGCCGTCCCTGTCACGGTTCTGATTGCGGATGATGATCCCATGCTTCGTGCCATTGCTTCAGAGCTTTTGGCGGATGAGGGCTATCGCATTCTTGAGGCTGAAGATGGAGATGAGGCCCTTCGCCAAATCCAGGCCGAGCCTGTCGATCTGATCGTTCTCGACATGCTCATGCCCAACAAGGATGGGCTTGAGACCATCATCGAGCTCCGCCGTCGCCGATCCGATGTTCGCATCCTGGCCATCTCAAGCGGCGGCAGTATGGATGTCGACAGTCTACTGAGACCGGCCCTAGCCTTCGGTGCGGACCGCATCCTGTCCAAGCCCCTGCGCTATTCGACCTTCGCCCCGACCATCGCCGAAATGCTAAAGGTTCCGGCGGGTAACCGCAGTCCATTCTCGTCGTCAGGCCTGGGCTAGCACCCGGCTTGCCGGATCCGGATCTGACACCGGGGGGCCCTGTGTCGCGGCGACATTAGAGACGTGAGATCAGGCCGCGACGGATTGCCGGGCTGCAGTCATGACCCGGGCGACTTCCGAATAGAGATCCGCCACGATGATGGGTTTGGCGACATAACCGCTCATGCCCATGGCCAGGAAGCGCTCCTGGTCTCCGCTCATGGTGTCGGCCGTCAGGGCAATCACGGGGATGGCGGACCAGGACTGGCCGGAGGCGCGAAGGCTGCGGATCGTGGCCTCGCCATCCAGCTCGGGCATGTGAATGTCGAGGAAGGTCAGGTCAAACGCCTGGGTGGCCAGGAGATCGAGCGCCTCGCTACCGTTCGTAGCCTCGACGATCTCGACGCCAAGTGGTGACATCAGCAGCGAGACAACGCGTCGACTGATGGCGTTGTCATCAGCAATCAGGACACGGGCCCCATCCGCCAGGCCGATGGTCTGCGGGTCTGTTAGGGCGGGGGGCTGAACCGCTGTGGGCGGTTCACAGGGCTTGATACGGAAGGTGAGGGTAAAGGCTGAACCCTGCCCCGGTTCTGACTGGAGGGTGATGCCGCCACCCATGAGGGTGGCGAGGCGCCGGGAGATGGCCAGACCAAGGCCTGTTCCCCCATAGGTCTGTTCGATCGAGCCATCGGCCTGGGAGAACATCGAAAACAGATGGTCCTGGCGGGCCCTGTCTATGCCAATGCCGGTATCGGTCACGCAGACCGAGACGAGCGTATCGCCCGCCGCCGATACCGAGGCCCCGACCCTGACCTGGACCTGTCCATCTGTTGTGAACTTGACGGCGTTGGAGACGAGATTGCCCACACACTGGCGCACACGCACGGCATCAAATCGGCCATGGCTGGGAATGTCGGGATCGAAATCCAGATCGAGCCTTGTCCCCTTTTCGCGGGCCCGGATGTCAAAAAGGGTCACGGCCGAGCGTATCGTGGCTCTGAGGTCGTTGGCTTCAGGCCTGATCTCGATCCTGCCAGCCTCGATCTTGGACAGGTCCAGCACGTCATTAACGATGGCCAGCAGGTGATTTCCGCAATCTCGGATGTCGGATACGAGAGCCCTCTGCGGCTCGTCCATCGAGGTCGTTTCCAGGACCTGCGCCATGCCCAGGACCCCATTGAGGGGGGTGCGGATCTCGTGGCTCATACTGGCCAGGAACTCGGACTTGGCGTGGCTGGCCAGCCGGGCCTCGGCGAGGGCGGCATCGAGCCGGGTCTGGGTGCACTTCAGTCGTGCGCTCATCAGGCTGGCAAACAGGACGCCGGGGCAGGATGCCGAGAATGAGGTGATGGCCGCGATGGCCCCGACGGTCATGACCAGTCGGGGGTCATGGGGCCAGCCGAACAGGA
The DNA here is from genome assembly GCA_041308165.1 of Caulobacterales bacterium. Taxonomy (GTDB): domain Bacteria; phylum Pseudomonadota; class Alphaproteobacteria; order Caulobacterales; family Caulobacteraceae; genus Brevundimonas. The sequence goes on along the minus strand of JBFZCB010000135.1, from coordinate 1,289 downwards.
CCTGGATCAGCAGGGCCGTGCCGATCGAGAGCAGGGTGCTGAAGACCGTGATCACCAGAACAAGGATAAGGTTCAGGACCGGCCTGTCGGCAGATTCCGAGGCTCGGAGCAGGGGTTCAAGCCAGGCGGGTGTCCTTGAGGTCACGGCGCGTTTCCTGACATCAGGGCGGATAATCCCTATTATGTCTGGGGTCTTTTTAGCCAGACAGTGTTGATCAAGCGTGAACCCCGGTCTCTTAGGCAGAGATACGCCAACCTGGCGGCGTGCGGGATACGGTCTGGCCTAGGCCAGGGCCGGGGTGCCAGGGCCAGGGCCAGGAATAGGGCCAAGAGCTCGGCCAGGAGGCTGTATTCCGGTGTCATGGCTTGAAGCAAGCCCCCGCTTCACCCGCAACATCCTGGGCTCCAGAGAGGTTTCCCAGTCTTCCGGTCCCGCCAATCTTCCGGTGCGGCCAGTCTTCCGGTGCGGCCCGCCTTCCGGTGCAGCCTGCCGTCTCGAAACGCCCTGACCCCTTTCTAACGCTGTCATTGAACATTGTTCGCCGGTAGTAGAAATCGGCCGGGTTTCACCGAATGTCGGTAACCGAACGCGGTTCGAGGAGGCTTCCCATGGCCATCAGTGAGGGTCCGCAATCCCGTAGGCCAGGGCGTCATCCTGATCGTCGCCTCGCCCTGGCCGTTCTGGAGAATGCCCGCACCTTTGAAGCGATGTCACAGACGCTGAGGGGCCGGGCGGGGGGAGGGTGTGAAGACTATCTGGCCATAGCCATGGAGCTGGGTCTCAAGGCCTATCTTCTGGATCGCGGCATCAGTGATCATTGGAACCGAATCCATATCGGCCATGATCTCGGCAAGGCGTTCAGATCCGTTCGTCGATCAGGTCTGAAGGGCCTGCCCGATGGCCTCGAGCCTCTTGTTCGTGACCTCAATCCTGTCGGCCGGGCGGTCAATCGGCATCACGACAGGCCAGGCCTGTCAGCGGGTGTTTCGGATGATCTGGCCCAGGCCCTGGTGGGCGAGCTTCTGGCTCGGATCAGTGCGGCCATGCACACCGAACAGGAGCGAAGCTCCGGGGAAAACCGCGATTGAGGCCTTGCTCCCAAGAGCCCTTCCTCATGAGTGCGGGCCCAGGAAACCTGAGGCCAGCTCAGGGGTGGATCAAGCCCTGCGTTGAACAGATCCGATGGAACGATTGTTAACAATTGGGGCCAAAGAAATCGGATTTGTTCCATGATAGAGCCACAGTCGTCTGATGTCAGACGCAAGGCCGATGGCTTCCTTCAGTCCGC
>JBFZCB010000134.1:0-6430 GCA_041308165.1 Caulobacterales bacterium | reverse complement strand
TGTTCAAGACAGCGCTTTAGAAATCCGGCATTGGTCTTTACGGGCCAGATCTCAACCTCACCACAGGCAGAGGCGAGCCTGGCCGCGGCCTGCGTCCGGGAAGGCGCATGGACAATCATTTTGGCAATCATGGGGTCGTAGAACTGGCTGACCTCGCCTCCACTCTCGACACCCGTGTCAACGCGGATGTCATCGGGCAGATAAAGGTGTTCCAGCTTCCCGATGGATGGCAGAAACCCATTGGCTGGGTCCTCTGCATAGAGGCGGGCTTCCATGGCCCAACCGTTTAGCGGAATATCAGCCTGCTTGAGTGGCACAGGCTCACCGGCGGCCGCCCTGAACTGCCATTCGACCAGGTCGACGCCTGTTATGGCCTCCGTAACCGGATGCTCGACCTGAAGACGTGTATTCATTTCCATGAACCAGATCCGGTCAGCACGCAGGCCCTCGGATGCATCAGCAATGAACTCGATCGTCCCCGCACCGACATAGTTCACCGCTAGCGCCGCCTTCACAGCCGCATGGGTAATCGCCTCCCGGGTGACACCATCCATACCGGGTGCCGGTGCCTCTTCGATGACCTTCTGGTGTCGACGCTGCAAGGAACAGTCGCGCTCATTGAGATGAACCACAGTCCCGTGACGGTCCCCAAAGACCTGCACCTCAATATGACGAGGCGAGAGAATGTATTTCTCCAGAAGCACCCGATCATCACCAAAGCTGGATGCAGCCTCGCGTTTGCACGACGCCAGGGCCTCGAGAAAGGCCTTTGAGGTCTCGACCTTTCGCATTCCCTTGCCGCCACCGCCCGCGACGGCCTTGATCAGCACAGGATAACCTATTGTATCCGCCTCGCGCTTCAGCCGCTCTTCTGACTGATCAGGTCCCATATAGCCGGGGGTTACAGGCACGCCGGCGCTGAGCATCAGTTGCTTGGCTGCATCCTTCAGCCCCATGGCCTCGATGGCTTCGGGCGGCGCGCCAATCCAAGACATGCCTGAGCCCACGACAGCACGGGCAAAGTCGGCATTCTCAGACAAGAATCCATAGCCGGGGTGAATGGCCTCAGCGCCGGTCTGGCGGGCTGCAGCCAGCACATTGTCCTGCAAAAGGTAGCTCTCTCGAGCGGGCGGGGGCCCGATCAAGACCGCCTCATCAGCCTCCCGGACGAAAAGGGCACCAGCATCCGCTTCGGAATAGACAGCAATGGTGCGGATGCCCATTCGCCGGGCAGTCCGGAATACCCGACAGGCTATCTCACCACGGTTGGCAACCAGAACGGATTTGAACATCAGAGACGCTAACCGGAAAAATGAACGGGGGACAGGCGAGGAAGGTGAATGGCAAGGCTCGTCTAGGCCCGCTTTTTATTTGGCCCGGATTTCTTTGTTCCTTTGTCCCGAACCGAGACCTCGACGCTCCGGGTCAGGCCGCTGAACCGGGTCATCACAATAGCGACCATGAAGGTTTGCGCTTGTCTAGGAAGGCACGCACACCCTCCTGCCCCTCGGCTGAAACGCGCGCGCGGGCAATACGCTTGGCAGTCTCGTCCATGATCGCGTGGTCAATGGCCTTCCCGGCCAGGTCATGGACCAGCCGTTTGGCATCACCCATTGCACCCGGGGCATTGGCAGTGAGACTATCGGTCAACATCGAAATGAACTCGTCCACCGATCCTTCCGGCAACACCATGTCAATCAGTCCTGCATGTGCGGCGTAGTCGGCATCAAAAATATTGGCGGTCAAAAACAACTGACGGGCGCGGCGTGGTCCCACAGCTTCGATCACATACGGCGCAATCGTTGCCGGGATGAGGCCCAGCTTCACTTCCGAAAAAGCAAACCTCGAACCTTCGACCGCCACAGCCATGTCACAGGCAGCGACCAGACCAGCACCGCCGCCCATGGCAGATCCCTCAACAAGGGCAACCGTCAGGGCCGGAATGTCATGCAAGGCCTTGAGCATCCTGGCCAGACCCATCGCGTCATCGCGATTGTCGCTTTCGGACCACTCCGCGGCATCGCGCATCCAGCCGAGATCTCCACCCGCGCAGAACGTTCCACCCGCACCCCGCAGAAAGACGACCCTTATGTGGTCCGCCCCGTGAAGCGTCTCGAAGGCCTCATAAAGCGCTGCGACCGTTGCAGCATCAAAGGCATTTTTCTTGTGCGGACGGTTGATGGTAACAAAGACAACCCCTTCGGCCGTTGAATCGATCTGAACGAGGTCATCATTGGCGTCTGGTGCAGGGTCGACCAGTAACGGATGGGAAATCGCATTGATTTCGGCCGCCTCTGCATCGGTGATGTCCAGGGCGTTTAGATCCGTCTCAGTTGGGATGTCCGTCATGCTGTTATCTCCAGTCACATCCTGAACACGCCAAAATCGGTGTCCGGAATAGGGGCGTTAAGGCTTGCACTGATGGCCAGGCCGAGCACATCTCTCGTTTGCACGGGATCAATAATCCCATCATCCCACAAACGCGCCGTAGCGAAGTATGGGCTGCCTTCATCTTCATATTTCTTGCGAACCGGCGCTTTGAACGCCTCGAGTTCATCTGCGCTCCATGTCTCGGCATCGCGATGAACCGTTGCCAAAACGCTGGCTGCCTGCTCTCCGCCCATGACGCTGATCCGACTATTGGGCCAGCTGAATAGAAACCGGGGTGAATAGGCGCGTCCGCACATTCCATAGTTGCCGGCACCAAAGCTGCCACCGATCAGGACCGTAAACTTGGGCACATTGGCGCTCGCGACGGCCGTCACCAGCTTTGCTCCATCCTTGGCTATGCCACCCGCCTCGTACTTGCCGCCAACCATGAAGCCGGAGATATTCTGCAGGAAGACGAGCGGAATCTTTCGCTTGCAGGCCAGTTGAATGAAATGCGCACCCTTCAGTGCACTTTCCGAAAACAGAACGCCATTGTTGGCCAAGACAGCAACAGGATAGCCCCACAGTCTTGCGAACCCGCAGACAAGCGTAGTTCCATAAAGCGGCTTGAACTCTTCAAACTCGGAGGCGTCCACAATGCGCCCAATGACTTCCTTGACGTCATAAGGTGCCCGGACATCGTCGGGGATGATTCCGTAAAGATCCTGCGGATCGAGGAGCGGAGGACGTGGGGCCTGCACATCGAGCTGAACGGGATTAACTGTATTGAGATGCCCGACGATGCCTCGGACAATCTCCAGGGCATGTTCGTCATTGTCAGCGACATAGTCGACCACACCCGAACGGCGGGCATGGGTGTCTGCTCCCCCCAGTTCTTCTGCCGTAATGACCTCTCCTGTCGCGGCTTTGACAAGCGGAGGACCTGCCAGAAAGATCGTTCCCTGATTGCGAACGATGACGGTTTCATCTGACATGGCCGGGACATAGGCACCGCCCGCTGTGCACGAGCCCATTACACAGGCGATCTGGGGGATGTTGCGGGCGCTCATACGCGCCTGATTGAAAAATATCCGACCGAAATGATCTCGATCAGGAAAAACTTCCGCCTGATGTGGAAGGTTCGCACCGCCTGAATCAACGAGGTAGACGCAAGGAAGGTTGTTTTGCTCGGCGATCTCCTGAGCGCGGAGATGTTTTTTAACGGTCAGAGGAAAATAGGCACCACCCTTTACCGTCGGGTCGTTAGCCACAATCATCACTTCACGACCCGAGACCCTGCCAATGCCGCAGATCATCCCTGCCCCTGGGGCACCCTCTGGGTCTTCCTGACTGCCATAAAGGCCATTGGCAGCCAGTTGGCCTATTTCCAGAAAAGGCGTTCCTGGATCGACGAGACGCTCCACCCGATCCCTTGGCAGCAGCTTTCCGCGTGAAACATGGCGCGCACGTGAGGCGGCCGAGCCTCCAAGCGCAGCCGTGGCCACCTTGCGGCGCAGTTCGGCTGCAAGGGCAGTATTGTGGGCGTGCAGGCTTTTGAAGACTGCACTTGTAGGATCGACGGAACTGGACAGCTTCGGCATAGACTAGGTTTAGGAGGGAAAGCGTCGCCTGGCAAAGGCCGTCTCTCCGATGTAGCGACAAGAGGGAACCTTCCATGAGCCTGAGCGGCAACTACGACCCCGAAAACATCTTCGCTCGAATCCTGCGAGGGCAAGTTCCATCTGCAAAGGTGTGGGAAGACGACAATATTCTGGCCTTCATGGACGCTTTCCCGCAGTCAGAAGGGCATGTCTTGGTTATCCACAAGAGGGCATTGGCCCGTAACCTTCTGGATATCGAGCCTTCTGAACTGGCTGAGGTCATGGCCGCGGTACAGCGGACGGCAAAAGCGGTGACAGTAGCTCTTGAACCGGATGGATTTTCCATCATGCAATTCAATGGGGAAAGCGGCGGCCAGACAGTCTTTCATCTTCACTTCCACATCATTCCCCGCTGGGCCGACCAGCCGCTCAAGGGGCATAGCCAAGGCTCAATGTGTGACTTGAATGTTCTCAAGGCACTCGCCGCGCGGATCGCGCAGAAACTTTCCTGAGATCTCGCTCTTGCCCGCGGGCGTCTGAATAAGCATAAGGCCCCGCATGCCGGTTTAGCTCAGTTGGTAGAGCGCCAGTTTTGTAAACTGGATGTCGCGGGTTCGAATCCTGCAACCGGCACCATCATTCCCGTCTGCGGCGCCCCGCATGCCAGCCAGTACGACGAACAAGCTTGGACACCGGATAGGCGCACGCGGCGGACGCACGCGCTCAGCCATCCTTGCGGCGAGCCGCGGCCTACTGGAACGAAAGCACCTTGGAGAAATCCGCGTTGCTGATGTTGCCAACCACGCCGGCATCTCAGCTTCTAATTTCTACACATATTTCAAAACTGTCGAAGAGACCGTTCTTGCACTGTGTGAGATTGCGGCCCACGATTTTCAACCCCTCGCGGCTCAGCTTGATGGCGACTGGTCCGGCGACGGAGCCTTTCGAATTGCACGTGGATATGTCGTCGATGTTCTATTGCAGTGGCGTGAGCATGGCCCTGTGCTCCGGATCGAGCATATGTTGGCAGACAAGGGAGAACCCGGCTTCGTCGAGAGCCGGATTAAGCGGCTGAGACGCGTTCACCTGGCTCTCGAGCGTCGGATCGCTCGAGCTCACGCAACGGGATATCACGCACCGGGTCTTGATCCCCGCCTGACATCCTACCAGGTCGCTAGTCTGGTTGAATCCGCTGCCGACGGATTTGAACTCCTAAAACGCGGCGACACCCCGGCCGACTCTGTGATCGACACAACAGCCCATATCGTCGCCAAGCTTGTTACCGGTCGCTGACTTCTGATCAAGCCGACAGTCCAATCGGACCCCATAACCAGACCAGCCATATACCGATCGCCAGGAATGTCCCAAAGGGCAGTCGATCTGTCCGGCTCACAGGACGTCGCAGAATAAGTCGGGCCAGAACCAGGCTTATTCCTCCCGCGCAGGCGAAAAGAAGCACACTCGGCAGACCGGCCCAGCCAACCCAGGCCCCCGCACCCGCCATCAAGAACGGATCACCGCCACCTAGACCTTCCTGTTTTCGGACAAGGCGATAAAGAGCCGCAACGGCCCAGAGCATGGCAAATCCGCTCACGGCACCAACGAGGTGGGACCACGGCAGGGCCTCATTCATCAGGCCCACAAGGACCAGCCCTGATATGACTAAAGGCCAGGTCAGAATATCAGGTAGCCAGAAATGTTCGGCATCTACCAGCCCGATCAGTAAAAGCTGCCAGCCCAGAACGGCCGGAAGAAGAACGGTCCACCATGTGGCCTCAGCCTGCGCCAAGCCTGAAACGGCAGCCCAGACGCCGACGGCACAGGCCGCCAGCTCAATCAGTATATACCGCGGAGAAACCAAGGCCTTGCACCAGCCACAGCGCCCTCTGAGGATGAGCCAGCTGAACACGGGAACAAGGTGCCGGACTGAAAGCACGCGACCACAGCTCATACAGTGAGAAGGCGTCAGCACCACATCTTCATCCCTAGGCAGACGGACGGAAACAGCGGCCAGAAAGCTACCGACTATGAGGCCGAGCAGGCCAAGGATAGGGATTACAAACACCGCAGCGGGCATGGATTTGATCGGCTCTCTTAAAGTTCGGCCAGACCGGATTAGCCCCCGATCACGTCTGCGCCAAGGGTACTCGCATGGGGGTAGCTCCCAAAAGCGGCCAGATCGCCAAACCCTTACAAGTCGATCATGATGAGCCCATCAACTTGCAGTTGCTAAGTGCGCTTGACGAGCCCAACCCATCGCTGGATCGCTTCCTCTTGAGGCCTATCGAAAAGGCCGTTCTGATTGCTCACCCTGAATGGCCTCAGTCCAAAGACCCTGGGCCAGTCACACCCCCTGTCGCCTTCCAAAGACGTCACAGCCGGATTGCGCCGGATCAGTATTGCGCTATCAGGGCCCGGCAGTTGAGGAGATCAGGATGCGTGTTTTCAAACTTGGATCG
>JBFZCB010000133.1:0-15319 GCA_041308165.1 Caulobacterales bacterium | reverse complement strand
GCCATCGCCTGAGAGATCTCCTTGACCTCGTCGTCATCCAGCGACTTCCAGAGCTTGCCATGCTCCTCGCCCAGAGCCAGGAGCACGACCGCAGCCTTTTCAGGGCCAGTCAGCTTCTTGGCGTCGTCTATCTGCTTTTTTCCCGGAACCCTGGCCATCAGGTTTCATGCACCCAGCTGCGCATGATGTTCGCAGATTCTTCCGGATGGTTCTCGACGAACTCAGCGACCTTGCGAACCGACGAGGCCTTCACCTGACCCTGGACACGGGCGATATCCAGACGCTGCTCGATCTCGGAAGGCGGACCGGAGATCTGCGGGGCCATGCCCCCCATCTCGGTGGTCTGGAGCATGGTCGTGGCCATGCCACCGCCCGCTCCGGCCGGCATTCCTGCGACCTGGGCCATAGCACCGCCGGGCACACCCTGAGCTGCCTTGAGCAGGGGACGCAGGACAAAGAAGATCAAAAGAAGCCCCGTGATCAACAGGACCAGCAGCTCCACACCGCGCATGATGTCGCTCTTGTTGAAATCGAGGAGCGAAGGTTTGACCTCGGTGCCACCCTGAGCCGATGTGTCACGGCTGAAGGGGACGTTCAGGACCTCGATCTTGTCTCCACGGGCCTCATCAATGCCTACTGCAGCCGCAACAAGGGCCTTGATCTGCTCGATCTCCTGAGCCGGCCGTGCGGCATAGGTTGGCGCTCCCTGCCCATCCGCAGCCGGCGTCCACTTTCCGTCAACGGCAACAGACACAGCCAGTTTCCTGACCTCCCCAGCCTCCTTGACGGTCGTGGTGGTGGTATTGGAAATCTCGTAGTTGGTGGTTTCGGTTGACGCCTTCTCGGCAGATCCGGCCGGGGCCACAACCGGGGGCTCACCGCCTGGAATGTTGTTGGCAGCCGTCGCGCCACCCGCGGGGTCACCCGTCGTATCTGTCGATTCCGTACCGTTGGACGAGGTGGACCGCACGACCTGGCCGTCAGGATCGAACCTCTGCTCCTGGGTGGTGGAACGGCTGTGATCAATGTCAGCTGTGACCTGCACGCGAGCATTGCCAGCCCCGACCACGCCTTCAACAATATCCTTGATCCGGGCCTGAAGCTGGCTTTCGGTCGTGACCTTGGCATCCGCAGCCGACACGGTGGAGAACGCTCCGGTATCGGATCCCGCAGCCAGGGTTCGATTGGCCGTGTCGGTGACCGTCACCCTCTCAGGCTTAAGCCCGGGGACAGACGAGGCGACGACGTTGCGAATACCCTGAATCTGATCGCTGGTAAGCGCACGCCCTCCCACGCCCACAACGACAGCAGCGGTAGGCTCGCCTGCAGCAGAGGCAAACATCTCGCGACGAGGAAGGGCGATCAGAACCTTGGCAGAGCTGATGCCACGGTAGGAGAGAATCGTACGCGACAGCTCTCCTTCCAGGGCCCGTTTCTCGTTCAGGTTCTGCTGGAACTCGGTCTGACCCAGTACAGACTGGTTGTCGAAAAGCTCATATCCAACTGAGCCTGAAGTCACGAGCCCCTTGGAGGCCACCAGCATCCTGGCGGTACCGACCTCATCACGATTAACCATAATCGTAGAGCCATCACCCTGGGTACGATACTTGATCCCGGCCTGATCGAGGGAAGCGGTTATGTCGCCGGCTTCCTTAAGATCCAGATTTGAATAGAGAAGTGCATCGGGTGCCTGGCCAACACGCAGCATCAGGGCGACCATTACAGCCGCTACGCCGGCGGCAACGCCCAGCACAGCAGCCAGGCGGCCGATTCCAAATCTCTGCACCGCCGCCGTGAAGCCGCCCACCCAAAACCGCCTGAAATAACTGATCCACAAGACTTTGCGGGAGCCCAGTCAACACCCCGCTAGGCAGAAACTGCCGCCTGCCGGTAAACGGGGCGTTAAGCGATTAACGAATGTCCCGTCTGGCCACAGGTATTGCAGGGGCACCTGACGGCAGCACAGCGCTCCGTAGCCCATCCTGCGGAGCCGAAAGCCAGGCGGCTATGTCAGCATAGACCGGCTCGGCACCCAGATCGCGGTTGAGGAGATGCCATCCCCCTTCATACCAGGCTGTGCGCAGGTTGTCGGAGGTTTCAGCCTTCTGTAGCGCCCGGCGCATGGGTCCCATCTCAACCACCTGGTCATTGGCCCCATAGGCCAAAAGCGTGGGCCGCCCCGTCCGCCCCAGATTGTCCGATGCCGTCTGCATCAGATCCACAAGCCCGTAGATCGCCGAAACCCGCGTCGCCAGAAGGCTGTCGGGATCAGCACCGTTGCGCAGAAGTTCCAGCAGGTTGTCGGACGCCAGAATGTTTCGAGCCACAAAATCAGGCGGCTCCAGAGAAAGATCGCCCCATGTCCGGGCAAGAAGCGCAAGACTGATCCGATTGGGCAGGCTCTGGCTCTCCCAGCCCCATACTCCTGGAGCGAGAAGCACTAGACGCTCGGCCTCAGGCGGATCGTCGGACGCAAAGGCCGCAATCGCAACCGATCCACCCATACTTTCACCAACCACTGCGATCCTCACACCTGGCCGGACCTTGCGGACGAGATCGACGACGTCACGCAGATCCTGGACCATTCGTTGCGTCCCGGCCCAGACTCCGCGTCCCGGGGCCCGACCAAAGCCGCGCTGGTCATAGGCCCATGTTTCTATGCCGGTCTCAGCCCAACGCGGACCCGCAAGCCGAAACGAAGCCTTATGATCATTCATGCCGTGCAGGGCGATGATCACCGTATGCGGCTCTTGCTGCGCTGGCCCCCAGCGAAGGAAGGGCAACTGCCCCCCATCGCTGACGACAAAGACCCCAGGCACGCCAGCGCGGACGGGCTCTTGGATGAAGGGCCCTTGGAAATCGGAGCTGGGTATGAGGGTGGATTGAACATGAGGCGTCTGGCAGCCCGCGCAGACCAGTGCGCTGACCAGCACAATGGACTTCAGTCTGCCGGGTTTCATTTTGCCTGTTCGCCTAGATCAGTTCGGCCGAGGCCAGAGGATCAGTCATCTTCGACTTCAGAAGGTGGCAGGGCCGCCAGGGCCGCCGCGGTTTCCTGCGGCGTCGGTAGACGCAATCGCGTCACACCCTTCACAGCACCAGGATCGACGGGCTTGCCTTTCTTGGTGATGGTCAGTCGTCCTTGTCGCATCATGCCAAGGGCGGTGGCGCGAACCTTGGGCAGCATGCGCTGCCATTGCTCTGGCTGAAGGGCCTTGGCGACTTCAGATGGTTCTATGCTCTTGCCGTTCGTGCCCTTGGGGTCGATTGCGGTCAATTTTTCGAGAATTGCGGATTCAATGGGATCGCTCATCGCCACAGTATGAGGCATTGCTCGGGCGATAAGAAGCCCGCGCTGCAGGATTGGGATACACTATGGACGTCACGATCACGGCAACCGAGGGGGAGTTCGCAGGTTGGCAGACCTATAACCTGCCCCAAACCTTCGATTACATCGTGGGACCCTTCTATTTCCGAACCGATCCTGACGGCAAAGTACGGTGTGCATTCAGAGCCGAAGAGAGACACATGAATGCGGGCCACCGGATGCATGGCGGGTGTCTGATGACCTTTGCCGACATGGCCCTATTCCAGACCGCTCATCGGGAAATGGAGGGACAGGCTGGCGTCACGGTCCAGCTCGATTCGACCTTCCTTGATGGCGCAGTTGTCGGCGACCTGGTCGAGGCTACAGGAGAGGTCCTGCGTGCAGGACGAAGCCTGATATTCGTTCGGGGCCAGATCACGACAGGGCCACGGCTTCTCATGACGTTTTCGGGGGTGATCCGGAAGTTCGGTACACGAAACTAGTCAAGGCAGTAGGTCCGACCTCAGGGCTGCAGACCAAAGGATTTGAAGCCTGCATCCATCCGAGGGCATGCAAGCCCTTGGTAGAGCTCCCGGCCATCTCCCGGGCCTGACCAGGGCACTGACCCCGATTCGGATTCAGATTTGTACCGACATTCGAACCAGGCCCCTGACCTCCAGACGTCAGCCGACGGGCCGGGCTGCCGGGCGGGCACGACACTGTTCCAGCCAGCGCGCGAGATTTTCGAGCGTCTCAGGCGGGCGATACTTGACCAGTTTGGCGAAATCCAGACCGACTACGGCCACGATGTCAGCGATCGAGAACCTTGGTCCGGCTAGGAACTCATGCTCGGCCAGCCTACGATCGAGGGTGCGCATGAAGCGTTCGGCGGCCTCCAGATTGTATTTGGCCACCTCGGGCACCTGCGTTCCCTCCAGAGCCGCTAGGGCTGGATGGGTGTGGCGGACACTCAGCATCAATGGATTGGCCAGATAGAACTCGCAGCGGCGCGTCCACATCTCGATCACGGCCTGCTCGATCGCCGTTTGCCCAAATAGGTTCGGCTCGGGGTAAAGCGTCTCCAGATATCTGCAGATCGCTATGGACTCAGAGATCGTCGTGCCGTCCGCAAGCTCAAGGGCAGGCACATGGCCAAGACCGACCCTGGCCCGATACTCAGCCGTACGATGGGCACCGGAGAGAAGATCAACTTCAATGCATTCAAGGTCATCGATCCCCTTCTCAGCCAGGACCCAATGAACCCGCCGCGGGTTGGGTGCACGATGTGAGGTGAACAGTTTCATGACTTCCTCCTGCAGGACCTGCATCAGATGAATATGGCTGCAGGCATGGCACCCACGACGGCAGCCGTCATCAGCGTTGCAACAAAACCTGCAAAAAGAGCCTTCCAGACGAGCCCGAGCACTTCCTCACGCCTTTGGGGCATAAGAACCGACAAACCCGTGACCGTAATGCCGACCGACCCGATATTGGCGAATCCGCAAAGGGCATAGGTCATTAGCATGCGGGTCCGTTCGGTCATGACGTCAGGCTGAACCCTACCCAGCTCAATAAAGGCCACGAACTCCGTAAGGGTGAGCTTGACCCCCAGCAGCCAGCCCGCCTTGCCTGTCTGAGACCACTCAACCCCGGTAAGCCAGGCGACAGGCATGAATAGCCAGCCAAGGGCGCGCTCAAGGGTCAGGGGGGCATCATTGATCATGATTCCTCCAACCATCAGATTGACCAGTGCAACAAGTGAAACAAAAACAATAAGTATCGCCGATATGTTCATGACAACCATGAGCCCATCGGCCGTGCCCTTGACGATCGCATCCACGGCAGAGTCATACTTCAGGGCAGATCCGTAATCGGCCACAGCGCCTCCCTGACCCGGCGTCTCGGGAATGATGATCCTCGCGAGCAGCACGCCGGCTGGCGCGGAGATAATCGATGCGACGAGAACATGCCCGGCCGCATTTGGCAGCACGGCCGAAAGGATTGCGGCATAGGCCACCATGGTCGAGCCCGCCACTGTGGCAAGACCAACAACCATCATCAGGAAAACCTCGGAACGTGTCAGCTTGTCGAGGTAGGCCCGAATGACGATCGGGCTTTCAATCATGCCCAGAAAGATGTTGGCCGCCACGGCCAGGGCCGATGCTCCCCCAAGTCCCATGGTTTTCTGAAAAAGAAGTCCAAACCCCAATGTTATCCACTTCAGTATCTTCCAATGCCACAGGAGGGCCGAAAGGGCTGAGATGACGAGAATGAGGGGCAGGACATTGAAGGCGAAGGTGAAAAGTGCACCCTGATTACCCACGACATAGGGCTGATCACCGCCGGCCAGGTATCCAAAGACAAACTGTGTTCCTCTGGAGGTTGCCAAGGCTATGCCGTCCACGGCACCGGTGATCGTCGAAAGTACGACCTGGGATCCGGGTATTCCAAACAGGGCCAATACCAGCAGGGCCTGCACGCCAATGGCCCCCAGTGCCAGCCGCCAAGGGAAGGCCCGACGGTTCTCCGACATAGCCCAGGCCAAGGCCAGTATTACCAGAAGGCCAAAAAGGCTCTGCAGATTGAGCAGACTGAACATCAGGATCTTCCCCGATCTGGCCCTGCCAGATTCCACTTCCCTTGAACTCGGATAAGCGCCTTCCTGCAAGGGCCCTTGGGCCCTGGCAAGGCCTCTTGCAGCCTCGGCGGTTGTCGGTCAGGCTGTAGGGTGTAACTTTGGATGGATCGCCTTATAGGTGGATCTCAATATCCACTGGCACTTACGGGGAGATGCGCTGGAGAAGCGCAAGCGATTTGCCCATGATCAACGAGTCCCGCGGCAGCCGTTCAGGCCCCGTTGCAGGTGCCGGCGTCGGACGGCATCTGCTGATCGTCGATGATGATGACCGCATCCGTGAACTCCTAAAGGAGTACCTGGCGCGTGAAGGCTACCGCACGACCGGTGCAGCCCATGCGCCCGCAGCCCGCAGACTTATGGAACTCATCGAGTTCGATCTGGTCATTCTTGACATCATGATGCCCGGCGAGAGCGGCCTGGAACTGACCAGCTGGGTTCGTAACAAGGCACAGCTCTCCAAGACACCCGTTTTGCTGCTGACTGCTCGAGGAGAGGCGGCTGACCGGATCGAAGGACTGTCCAGAGGTGCAGACGACTATATGGCCAAGCCGTTTGACCCCAGGGAACTGGCCTTGAGGGTCGACGCCATTCTGCGCAGGACCGGGATCAAACCCATTATGCCGCGGGAAATGCGCCTTGGCGGTGCCATATTCGATCTCGAACGCCTGGAACTGACCCGCGACGGCGTTCCCCAGCGACTGACCGAGGCGGAAGCCCAGTTGCTCAAGACCCTCGCGCTTCACGCCCATGCCCCCGTAGAACGGATGAATCTTTCTCCAGATACGGCGGACATAACCGGACGGGCCGTCGATGTGCAGGTCACACGTCTGCGCCGCAAGCTGGAAACCGACCCCAAGAACCCGCGTTACCTTCAGACCGTGCGAGGGGTTGGCTACATGTTGGCACCCGATTGAAGCCAAAAACCAAGGTTTGCGCGTGAGGCTCGTTCCCTTTCCTGTTCTGGGCCGCTTCATCAAGCGTCGCATGCCGTCCACATTATGGGGACGGTCATTGCTGATCATCGTCCTTCCGGTCCTGATCATGCAGGGCGCGGTAACCTGGGCGTTTTTTGATGCGCATTGGCAGACGGTCACTGCGAGACTTTCAGAGGGACTGGCCGGCGATATAGCCTGGGCCGCAGAGAGCTATCGCGAAGACCCAACGCCCGAGAACCTTGCCGTCATTGCCGGCAGGGCCCAGCGCTCCATGCAGCTTTCCATCGTTCTGGATTCAGGTGAAAGCCTGCCCACAAGTCGGCGGCGTGGCCCAGTCGGCATTGTTGACCGGACGCTTGAAAAAGCCCTCAAATCCCGTCTTGATCAGCCCTTCTGGTTCGATACCACACGCTATCCTGCCGTAATCGACATTCAGGTCCAGGAAGCCGATGGTGTGTTGCGGATAATCGCGCCCCGAGAACGTGCTGTCGCAACCCAGGCCCATATCTTTGTCATCTGGTTGGCTCTGGCCACGATACTTTTGATGTCTGTTGCCATCCTCTTCATCCGCAATCAGGTCCGGGCCATCGAACGCCTCGCCGAGGCGGCCGAAGCGTTCGGACGAGGCGAGGTGTCTTTGCATTTCAAGCCGCATGGAGCGCGTGAAGTTCGACAGGCCGCGACGGCGTTTTTAGCCATGCGAGACCGAATCCAGCGCCATATCGACCAGCGGACGGCCCTGCTGGCGTCGGTGAGCCATGATCTGAGGACGCCGCTCACGCGTCTGCGGCTTGAACTTGCACTGGCTCCGCCCTTCAAGCGAGCGGCCGCCATGCAGGGCGATCTGGACGAAATGGAGCATATGATCGACGAGTACCTGGCCTTTGCAAGGGGTGAGGCAGGTGAAGCGGCTCAGAGGATTCAGCTGGGTGTGCTTTTGGCCGAAGCGGGAGAGGATGTTCTTCGCTCAGGGGCAAAGGTTGAAGTCTCTGTCCCTGTCGGTCTGACCGCGGTCCTTCGCCCGATCGCCTTCAAGCGCGCGCTCAGTAATCTGGCAAACAATGCGGCCTCTCACGGGGATCATGTGAGACTGTCAGCCCGTGCCTTACCGTCCGGCGGATTCGAAATCTGCGTGGATGACGATGGTCCAGGCATTGCCGAAGCCCTGTATGAAGATGCCTTTACCCCCTTCTCCAGGCTGGATCCGTCCCGGAACCAGAATACCAAGGGCGTTGGGCTGGGACTGGCGATTGCAAGAGACGTAGCCCGGGGGCATGGCGGAGACATTACGCTTTCCCGGAGTGATATGGGTGGACTTTGCGCCACTATCCGTCTCCCTGGATAGGCCGATCACATTCTCGAGCAGGGCGCTAGCCAAGGCCCACTCCTGGACCCATCTTATGGCCAGAATACCAAGATCATAGTGAAGGAGGTTGCCATGCTTAGATCGCTCGCTGTTGCCGCCAGCATTGGAGCCCTATGCAGTGTCCCGGCCAGTTCAGCCCTGGCCAGTGCCTGTTTTTACAACCTAGCTCCGGACAGGTCCTCAGTTTCCTTGCCCTTCGAGGTGGCCCAACAGCCGCTGACAGCCGCTGCCCCGATTGCCTCTACAGCCAATGTCAAGGTCAGCGTGGGAGGGGAACTGACTAAGGAAGTCAGCAAGCTGGGAGAGCGTGATGTGCGTGAGCAGGCCGAGGACCTTGCAGATGCGGTTCAACTTGAGCTGGATCGCACAGGCAGCCAGTGGGCCGGTTCCCAGGTCAATCTCGTGATCACGGATCTCAAACCCAATCGTCCGACCCTGCAGCAGGCCATGGACCGACCGGGTCTGTCGATCTTGCACTCGATATCCATTGGAGGGGCAAGCATTGAGGGTGAACTTCTTACCCCTGATGGTCAGTCACGGCCGATACGCTATGCCCGCTATTCAAACCATCTGGACGAGGTGTTTGGCATCAGTACCTGGGGCGATGCTGATAGGGCCTTTGATGGGCTGGCCGCCAATCTTAGACGAGGCAGACTGATCAACCGCTAGAGGCTACCTGGTCAACCAAGCGGGCACCGATCCGTGCCAGGAAACCTGTCAGATACGGTCCTGCTGATTGACTTGGATGCCGACGGAGTGTCGCCCCCTTAGCTGGAGGCCAGCTCCCGGGCACGGCTGAGGGCCGCAGCCACAGCCGCCTTGACAGCGCCATCCAGGTCATTCTCCCGGGCTGCCGTCAGACCCGCCCGAGTGGTGCCCCCAGGAGAGGCAATGCGCGCAATCAGATCCTCAAGCGTCTCTTCATCTGAAGCCGCTGCGGCTGATCGTACAGCCCCACGCGCAAGTCGCGTGGCATCCGTCCGGGAGAGCCCAGCCTCCTCTCCGGCTGCGGCCAGGGCGAGGGTAAAGGCATGAACATAGGCTGGACCGGAACCGGAAACTGCGGTCGCTATATCGATCTGTGCCTCGATGCCAAGGTCGACCACGTCCGCAACTGGGGCAAAAAGATCCCTCGCCGACCCGGCGGCCTCGCGCGAACCAGACCAGAGGGCGACAACGCCCTGCCCTCTGGCGACTGCGGTCGTCGGCATGGCTCTTGCCACGGGCAGATGCATCACATTTTCTATCGCCTTGGCCGGGACGCCTGCCATGACAGAAATGATCACCGTCCCTGCCCCGAAACACGGCAAATCCCGAACCACCTGACGCCACAATGCCGGCTTAACGGCGAGGACGACCACCCGTGCGCAACAGAGTTTTTCAATAGACGGGTTGACCAGACTGCCCTTACGCGCCGCAATTTCACATACGGGCTTGGCCGATGGCGTCAGGATCATCAGCTGATGCGGGTCGATCGGCCCGAACTCCAGCCAGCCTTCAACGATCGCTGAACCCAACCGGCCACATCCCACAAGCAGAACAGGACCGTCAGGACCGTGCCTGGTCAAGCGCCCTGGCCCTGCTGCGAGCAGCCTATCACGGCTCTAGAAACCAACTCGTCCCTCCGGGATCAGGCTGTACCGACGGTCTCGAACAGGCAGGCATCAATCGCCTCCTGAGGCTTCTTGGAGCCACGGATCATGAAGTCGAAAGCTGGGTAGTAGCGATCTGCGGTCTCTACCGCGGCATCAATCATCGACGCCGCCTGGGCAAGCGTTGGCCGCTCACCATGTGGCAGGGCAAGGGAGTGCCTGAACACGATCTCGCCATCCTCGGACCAGACCTCGAAATGTCCCATCCAGGTTCTCTGATTGACCAGTGAAACGAGTTCATAGGCAGCATTGCGACGCCCCCGCGTCGCACGCAGGTCCAGTGCACAGCAGAGCTGAAGGCAGTCGCCTTCGGGACGCCAGGCAAACCAGAGCTCATAATCCTTCCAGTCCCCGGCAAGGGCAAAGGCCAGGTCACCGTCATCGGTGCGATCAAACGGGAGGTTTTCGGCATTGAGGACATGCTCGACCACATCCAATGGATCGAAAGGAACATCGACCTCTTCGGGCCTAACGGCGTCCATTCAGATGTTCCCACTTACAAAAGATTTGGCCGCTCGTGACCTGACAGGCGATTCGCTATGCCGATGTATACGGTAGACGCGTTCGCAGATTCGGCTCAACCGCCTGCGTCCTGGGCGGGAGTTCTGGCTGTGGACGTTCCCTTTGCAGGCTTCTTTGGCTTGTCGGAACCCGATTTGAGTACGGCAATCTCGGCCCGCAGTTCGGTGAGCTCTGCCTTCAAGGCATCGAACTCATCGCGACGTACGAGGTCCATCTCGGACGCCAGTCTGTCCGTCTGTGAACGAAAGGCGGCCTTTGCCTCTTCTCCAGCGGCCTGGGCCAAACCCATGGCACCAGTCGTCATCTTGGCAAATTCGTCCAGTATCGGGTTTCGTGTTTGCATGTCAGTCTCCAGGCCGTCTTGCCGACAGAGTTAAGGAATGGTCAGCCGATATGGTGAATGAAACCTTACCGGCTAAGCGATATATAGGGTCTGCATTGGCGAAGACGAGGCCGATGGTGCCGCACCCCAGGGCTTGCTAATGGCATGTGAGTAACGGACTGGAGCGACGACGTGTTATTTCCCGAATTCGACCCGATCCTGTTTCATCTGGGCCCCCTGCCTATCCGTTGGTATGCCCTGGCTTATGTGGCCGGGATCCTGCTGGGCTGGTGGTATGCCGGTCAGCTGATCAAGCGGGCCAGGCTCTGGAGCCCGGGCAAACCACCTCTGACCTCTATCCAGCTCGATGATTTGGTCATGTGGATCACACTAGGCATCATCCTCGGTGGTCGCCTGGGTTATGCGCTCTTCTACAAGCCCGTGATGTTCGCCCAGATCTTCACAGGAGACAGCCTGGGCGAAAGGCTTGAACTGCTGCAGCTCTGGACGGGCGGTATGTCCTTCCACGGCGGCCTGCTTGGCACAACCTTGGCTGTCGTTCTCTACTGCCGCGCCAAGGGACTGCGAGCGCTCAGTGTAGGAGACATGGCCCTAGCCACAGCCCCGATCGGACTGTTCTTTGGCAGATTGGCCAACTTCATCAACGGAGAGCTCTGGGGGCGGCCGACGGATGTCGCCTGGGGCGTGAACTTCTGTAACAACCAGATCCGGGAGATCTATGGCCAGACCTGCGCAGTGATGGTCGAGGGGGGAATGATTGTCGGCCCCGGAGATATCGTGCGTCACCCGAGCCAGCTCTATGAGGCCGCTCTGGAGGGGCTTTTGCTTTTCGCACTTCTGGCCCTTGCCATATGGGCCATCAAACTCCTCTCCAAGCCAGGATTCGTGGCCGGCCTGTTCCTTTTAGGTTATGGCCTATCCAGAGCCTTACTGGAAACGGTACGCCAGCCGGACGCGGGCTTTGAATACCTGCCGTTCGGACTGACCATGGGCATGCTTCTTTCTGTGCCTATGATTGTAATCGGTGCCTGGCTGGCCTGGCGGGCCTGGAGCCGCCCGCCCGTTGTGGACTAGTCCTGTCAACGATGTCCGCCTCCGGATTGAAGCCGAAACTGGTACGCGAAATCACACTTGGTGGCCCCATGACGGTTGCCGACTTTGTCGTCCGCTGTCTTCATCACCCTGTGGATGGCTATTACTCGACCCGCCCAGCCCTGGGCGAGAAGGGTGACTTCATAACGGCACCGCTCATCAGCCAGATGTTTGGCGAGATGCTTGGGCTTTGGATCGTCGAGACCTGGACACGTCTAGGGCAGCCCAGCCGCTTTAGGCTGGTCGAGGTCGGCCCCGGCGACGCCACGCTGATCCTCGACGCCTGGCGAGCCATCAAAGGCGCGGCAGGGCTGGTGCCCGGTCTGGAGCAGGCCTGCGAGCTCCTCCTTATTGAACCCAGTGAGCCACTGCAGCGTCTCCAGGCTGAACGCCTGGCACCTCATGGCCTTACACCTCGCTGGGTCGGATCCCTGGATGACATTGGAACCGACGCACCCGTCATCCTGATTGCCAATGAAGTGTTGGACTGTATGCCTGCGCGGCAGTTTGTGCGCACGCATGAGGGTTGGGCGGAGAGATGTATCGGGGTAACCGACGAGGGCGAACTGGTCTTCGGCCTGGTCAACGCAGATATTGACCTGAGCACCGTGAACACCGAACTCGAGGTCGGCCAAATCCTTGAAGTGGCAGACCAGCAGTGTGCCTTCAGCCGGGATATTGCCCGCCTGATCTGCGAGGCTAAGGGCGTTGCCCTGCTGATCGACTATGGTCGCGACCAATCCGGCGCTGGCGATACCCTGCAGGCGCTCAAGAACCACACCAAGATCGACCCCCTGGCATGTCCCGGACAAGCCGATCTGACCCAGTGGGCCGATTTCCCTTCCCTGCTTAAGGCAGCGGCACATCAGGGCGCGGCTATCACCCGGTGTCTTGGGCAGGGTGAGTTTCTGATGTCGCTGGGAATCGGATCCCGAGCTGAGCGGCTAATCAGCGCTCACCCCGAAAGGGCCTTGATCATAAAGCGCCAACTGAACCGGCTGATCGCGCCAGACCAGATGGGCACGCTCTTCAAGGTTGCAGCCATATACTCCCCAGAGACGCTGCCGATACCCGGTTTTGAACAATGATTGAGCCCACCGACCTGAACCCGATAACCCATCCACTGCTGGAAGCGACGGGGATACGGCATGGGTTTTTCACGCGACACGGTGGTGTCTCCAGTGGTGTCTTCCAGGGCCTGAACACTGGGATTGGATCTTCGGATGATCCTGCCGCTGTAACCGAAAACAGGCGACGCATTGCGGCCTGGTTCGAAGCCAAGCCCGATGACCTGGCTGCCTGCTACCAGGTTCACTCCTCCATAGCCCATGTCGCCAGTGGCCCATGGTATGGCCAGCGCCCCCAGGGTGACGCGATCGCCTGTAATACGCCGGGGGTGATCTGCGCGGTTCTGACGGCAGACTGTGCGCCGATACTGCTGGCAGACCCTCAGACCCAGACCATCGCTGCGATCCACGCCGGCTGGAAAGGCGCACTGGACGGTGTCATCGAGAGCGCCTTGGCCTCCATGATGTCTCTAGGTGCCCGCACTTCACAGACCGTAGCCGTCGTTGGCCCCTGCATCGGCCCAGACAGCTACGAAGTCGGTACCGAGTTTGAACTGCGCTTTTCCGATCAGGACGCCTCGAGCCAGCGCTTCTTCAGGGATGCCGGGAGCGAACACAAACGGTTCTTCGACCTGCCCGGATATGTCCTTTGGCGCTTGGAACGTGCGGGTATCAGTCAAGCGGCCTGGACGGGCCACGACACCCATGCCGACGAGGCTCGTTTCTACTCGAACCGGCGGGCCTTCAAACGCAATGAGGGCGACTTCGGGCGACTGATGAGCGCCATAAGGCTCTGATGCCCAGACTAGCCGACCTGAGCAAGGTCCGGCACAAGCGCCACAGTGCGCCAGGCCGCTGGCCGAGCCAGAAGAGCTCTAACAAGCAGGTTATTGACGGCATGACCCGCCTTATAGCCTTCGTAGCGACCCAGAAGGGGCGCACCAAGCACATAGAGATCGCCGATCGCATCGAGTGCCTTGTGACGCACAAACTCACGTTCCATCCGTAAACCACCCGGATTTAGAACCTGCCCCTCATCAATGACCACGGCATTTTCAAGGCTCCCGCCACGGGCCAAGCCAGCCAGGCGCAGGGCCTGGACTTCGTGTGCAAACCCAAATGTCCGCGCAGACATGATCTCGCGCCTGAAGGTCGCCTCATCGACCACGAAATCAACGACCTGATTTCCAATGACTGCGGCTTCGAAATCAATCTCAAAGCGCATTTCATAACGATCGCAGGGCAAAAGCGACGCCTGTCTGTCACCGTCCCTGACATGGATGGGCTCAAGGATCTCGATGTAACGGACAGGATTGACCTGGCGACGAAAGCCTGCACGGTCCAGAAGCTGAACGAACGGCAGCGCCGAGCCGTCAAGAATAGGCAGTTCGGGCCCATCGACTTCAACGACAGCATTGGAAATCCCCAATGCACAAAACGCCGCCATCAGGTGCTCGATCGTCGACAGCTGCACCCCTGCTGCATTCTCGATCATCGTGTTGAGCCGGGCATCCACCACAGCCGAACCTGAAACCGGAATGCGGTTGTCACGATCTGCGATGTCCGTGCGAACGAAGACAATTCCAGACCCTGCAGGGGCAGGCCGAATGGCCAACCTGACCCTCTGACCCGTATGAACGCCCACCCCGGCACAGATAGCCGGAGCGGTGATGGTCTGTTCATGGTGGTCGTTGCGTGGTGACACGTATGAATCCAGCAGCATCCGGCCTGACAGCAGGACCGATGCAAGCAACCTAGGGGCTCAGTAACAAGGTTAAAATGAAACTCAGGTTTCGGATTGTTTCGCCACGAGCACCCACCCCAGAACAGAAAACGCCCCGGCGAACCGGGGCGTTACCCATCCCATCAGGACGGACTGATCAGTTCGCAAGTCGGCGAAGGAAGGATGGAATCTCAAGCTCGTCCTCCGGGTCAGAGGACTCTACCTGCAGCGCGCTGGATCCTGAGCGCATCTGAGGGGTGGTGCGGCTAGGAGGCGCTTCGACCCTGGGGGCAGCGTAGTTCGTGGTCTGGCGCGGTTTCTTGCCAAACAGGCTCCAACCCTGACGCCGGTGGTCACGTTCGTCCTGTGCGGGCTCCATGGCTGGAGGAGATGATCTCTCGAAATAGAGTTCATCAGAGGAAGGCTTCGGCGCAGCCGCCGCTACACGGGCCGAACCCTGCTCGTGTTCAAAAGCTTCAACCCAAGGATCGACGATAGGCTCAAGCGAACGATCATCTGCGATATGGATCACGGGCTCAGGTGCGCGATCAAGCGGCCGGGACGAATGGGAAGGCACTACGACCGGCTGGGGAGCCGGGGTCTCGATACGGGCTGCGGGCTGGCGAGCCATATCATTGCGAGGCGGATCGGCACGCTGGGGCTCGGGGCGAACC
>JBFZCB010000132.1:0-6221 GCA_041308165.1 Caulobacterales bacterium | reverse complement strand
GCTTTTATGGCGGCCAGATGCAGGGCGTCCTGCCCGGCTACCTGGAAATGTCGCTGGAAAGCTTTTCGCGCCAGCAGGAACAGTTTCGCAACCAGGTCACACGCGCCTTTGGTGCAACGCCCGTTGCCGGCATGGCCAACCCGCTTGGAGGCGGGCTCATGGAGGAGGTCGTCAAGCAGAACATGGCCATGTTCGAACGCGCCCTGACCCTGTTTCCCAGTTTTGGATATGGCGCAATGGCCAGCCCGGGAGGAGCAGGCGAACCCGAAAAGCCCGCGCCCGCCGCCCCGGACAGCGACCCCTTGAGCGAAATGCGGGCGCAGATGGAAGAAATGCGCGCCCAGATCGACCGTCTGGCGGAGAAAAGCCAGGGCTCAGCTAGCCCGGGCCGGGGCAAGAAGCCGTGAGTGACCCGGTCGGCCCCGTCAGACCGGTAGGCCGTATCAATCCGGCACCGAATGTGCCTGACCCAAGCGACGTCCTAGAGACCGAGCGCCGGGCAAAGGAAAGGCGTCGATCCGAGCGCCGAGCGCAATCACGGCGCAAAGCAAAGGCCGCCGAGGGCGAGGCCTCGACAGGCCGCGATCTCGTGCCGGTAGGGGATCGGATCAACCACGATCCCGCGCCGGCCCAGAAACCTGCCCGCCCCGCAGACGCTGCCGCCACCTTTGCGGCCCAGATTCTGGGTCAGGACGGACAAAGACGAGGCCTCAGAGGTGGAGCGCCCGTGCTGGATGCTGCACGTTCCTCCTACCTCGGCGCCGAGTTCACGGGAGAAAAGGATCGCCGCCCTCCCGTTGGACGGACACGTAAGACCGAGATCTGATCGCGCGACCCTCGAATGGGCAGACCAAGGCCGAAAGCGCCTGGATGGAACTTGGCCCGAGGCTTGCATGGCCGGGGGCAGTTTCCGTCAACGGTCTGGTTTTCATGTCCCTCGCACTGCGTACCTTTGACACACTGGTCGTTGCCCTGGTCTTTGCCGCCCTATTATAGGCCGACTTTCCGTCGCACCTCTCCCGCCAGGGCCAAAGCTGTCCTATCTGAGTGCAATGACCGATCTTTCACCGCGCGAAATCGTCTCCGAACTTGACCGCTTCATCGTCGGACAGCACGACGCCAAGCGCGCCGTGGCGGTCGCACTGCGCAACCGCTGGCGCAGAAAACGCGTGCCTGTCGAACTTCGCGACGAGGTGACGCCCAAGAATATCCTCATGATCGGTCCCACCGGTGTCGGTAAGACCGAGATTGCCCGCCGCCTGGCGCGCCTTGCGGGCTCGCCCTTTCTAAAGGTCGAAGCCACCAAGTTCACAGAAGTCGGCTATGTGGGTCGTGACGTTGACCAGATCATGCGCGATCTCGTGGAGGCGGCCATCATCATGGTCCGAGAGCAGAAGCGGGCCGGCGTTCGCGCCCGGGCCGAGGCCGCGGCCGAGGACCGGATACTGGAAGGCCTGGTCGGCCCCGGAGCCCAGCCGGTGACCCGGGACAGCTTTCGCAAGAAACTGAGATCAGGCGACCTGGACGATAAGGAAATAGAACTGCAACTCGCCGATGCCAGTCCGGTTCTGCCGGGTCTCGATCTGCCGGGCGGCAATGTCGGCATGATAAACCTGAGCGAAATGCTCGGCAAAATGGGGGGCACCCGGACCCGATCGGTCCGCATCACCGTGCGGGAGGCCTGGACACCCCTCATTGCCGAAGAAGGCGACAAGCTGCTGGACCAGGATAGCCTGACCCGTGAGGCTGTGAACCTTGCGGAGCAGGAGGGCATTGTCTTTCTTGACGAGATCGACAAGGTCGCGGCCCGTCAGGACAAGGGCGGTGGCGGAGCGGATGTCAGCCGCGAGGGCGTCCAGCGCGATCTGCTGCCTCTGATTGAGGGAACTACGGTCTCGACCAAGTATGGCCCGGTCAAAACAGACCATGTGCTCTTCATCGCCTCAGGGGCCTTTCATGTCGCCAAGCCCTCGGATCTTCTGCCGGAGCTTCAGGGTCGACTGCCCATTCGCGTGGAGCTCAAGGCGCTTACGCGTGATGACTTCGTGCGGATCCTGACCGAACCCGAAGCCAACCTCATCCGTCAGAACCAGGCGCTCCTGGCCACCGAGGAGGTCACCCTTGTCTTCACAGAGGCGGCTGTGGGTGCCATGGCCGATGCTGCGGTCGCCGCCAACGGGGCGATAGAGAACATCGGGGCCCGTCGCCTGGTGACCATAATCGAGCGGGTTCTCGAAGAGACCTCTTTCAAGGCCTCGGATCTTTCCGGTCAGACCCTCACCTTTGATGCTGAGGAAGTTCGCTCCAAGGTTGGGGATCTGGCCACAAATGCAGACCTGAGCCGCTACATCCTCTAGGCCGGAAAGGTCGCAGGCCATCGCCTTTACCGGCCCGCCTGCAATCTGGCGCGATCCGTGCTATGAGCCCCGAACTTTCAAAGGACCCCTTCATCTTGGGCATCACGCTCGATCTTTCCCGCGCCCCCCTTACCCGGGCCACGCCAGCCCCCGTCAACCTCAGCGGGCTGACCCGCACTGCCCTGCGCGAAGCGCTTGTTGCGGCCGAAATCTGCGCGCCCGAAAAAGCCAAGATGCGCGCGTCCCAGGTCTGGCGCTGGATTCATCATTACGGCGTCACGGACTTCGGCCTGATGAGCGACATCAGCAAGGATGTCCGCGCTCGCCTGGCCGAGACCTTTACCCTGGCCAGGCCCGAGATCGTCGAACGCCAGATATCGAGGGATGGCACGCGGAAATATCTGATCCGCACGGCACCCGGCATCGAGATCGAAGCTGTCTATATTCCTGATGTCGGCCGTGCCGGCGCCCTTTGCGTCTCCAGTCAGGTTGGCTGCACGCTGAACTGCACCTTCTGCCATACCGGAACCCAGAAGCTGGTTCGAAATCTGACCGCCGCAGAGATCGTGGCCCAGGTTCAGGTGGCCAGGGATGACCTGGCTGAATGGCCCTCCCCAAAGGAGGATCGACGCCTTTCGAACATCGTCTTCATGGGCATGGGCGAGCCGCTCTATAATCTCGACCAGGTCGCCGATGCGATAGACATCATCTCAGACAATGAGGGGATCGCCCTTTCTCGCCGCAGGATCACGGTTTCGACCTCTGGCGTGGTCCCCCAGCTTGAGCCTCTCGGCACACGCACGTCAGCCATGCTGGCGATCAGCCTTCATGCCACCAACGACCCGCTGCGCGACATTCTTGTTCCACTGAACCGCAAATACCCTCTTGAACAGCTCATGGAGGGCATCCGGGCCTATCCGGGCCTTTCGAATGCGCGTCGGGTTACGTTTGAATATGTGATGCTGAAAGGCGTGAACGACAGTCCTGCCGAGGCCAGAGCCCTCGTCAGGCTGATCGAGGGCATCCCGGCAAAGGTAAACCTGATCCCGTTCAATCCCTGGCCAGGCACCGATTATCAGTGCTCGGAGTGGAAAACCATCGAGGTCTTTGCGGCCATCCTCAACAAGGCGGGCTATGCCAGTCCGATCAGAACACCGAGGGGCCGCGATATCCTTGCAGCCTGCGGACAGCTCAAGTCCGAGAGCGAGAAGATCAGGGCCAGTGCGGTTCGCGAGGCGGAGCGGGCAGGCGCCTGATCCGATGCGGCGGCCCCGGATCAGCACGGGGTTCAGGAGCGGTAGTCGCCGTTGATCTCGATATAACCCTTGGTCAGATCACAGGTCCAAACCGTGGCCGAGGCGCGACCCTGGCCCACATCCACCGTAATATTGATCTCCGGGTTCTTCATATAGGCGGTCATTTTCGCTTCATCATAGGTCGGCGAGGGCGCGCCATCGATGGCGGCCTCATGTGGACCGAACCAGATAGCCAGGCGATCACGATCAACCGGCTCGTCGGTCTTGCCGACCGCCATGACGACCCGCCCCCAGTTGGCGTCCTGACCTGCGATGGCTGTCTTGACCAGAGGACTGTCGGCAATCGACTTGGCAAGCTTGCGGGCTGATGCAGGACTGGCAGCGCCATTCACGCTTATGCGCACGAACTTGCTGGCTCCCTCCCCATCACGAACCAGCTGGTGAGCCAGATCGAGCATCACCGTATCCAGGGCTGCCGAAAAGGCCTTCAGGCGACGGTCTCCGACGCGCCCTATGCGCGGTGCTTTTGAGGCCCCTGTAGCGAACAGGAGGCAGGTATCATTGGTTGAGGTGTCACCATCGACGGTGACCGAGTTAAAGGTTGACCTGACATGGACACCCAGAAGGGCTCTCAGAACATTTGGGTGAATGGCCGCATCCGTGACGATGAAGGCCAGCATCGTGGCCATGTCCGGGGCGATCATGCCTGAGCCTTTTGCAATCCCGGCGATGCGGACCTTTTCGCCGTCGATAAGGCACTCGGCATAGGACCCCTTGGGAAAGGTGTCGGTTGTCATGATCCCTCGGCCGGCCGCAGCCCACTGCTCGCTGGGATGGGTATCTCCATCCAGGGCCGCCTCGATCACGGGCAACTGGCTGGCAATCTTGCGGTCATCCAGGACCACACCGATCACACCCGTTGAGGCCAGCATGACATCACGCTGCCGGCAGCCAAACCTCTTGGCAACCTCGGACGCCGTGCGCCTGGCGGCATCGGCGCCGGCCTTTCCAGTAAAGGCATTGGCGCATCCGGCGTTGACGACCAGGGCACGGACATCGCGGCCCCCATCCTCTGCATCCAGATGACGCCGACACCAGTCAACCGGAGCTGAACCGACCTTGTGTCGCGTCAGAACACCAGCACAGGTCGTCCCGCGGGCAAATCGGAATACGACCAGGTCGTCCCGCTCGTGCTTGTAGAAGCCCGCGCGCGCCGTCGCGATATCCACACCGCCAATCGGCGGTATGGTCGGGAAGGGAACGGCAAGCGGAGAGACCTGAAGACCGGGCTTTCCCGGAGGCGGGGTCGGCGCGGGGGTCAGCACCGAAGCGACGGGAGCGGTCGCAGCCTGCAACGAACCCTTGATGACCGCTGCCGTTTTTTCGAGGGCGCGCTCTAGCGGGCGAGAACCGGAAGGCTTTGACACCTTCCCGTCCCGGGCATCGGCCCTTCGGCCGGCAACAGGCCCTGCGGGCGGTGGGCTGGGCTTATCGGGCGTCTTGCTCATTGTCTCTGACCTTGTGCCGGCGCGCCCGGAGGCGGACCTGCGGAAGTACCTGTGGGGCGCTGTGCCGAACCCGCTCCGGCTGGCGCGACATCTATCCGCCCAGTAGAGGCGGGCGGCAGCAGGATCTCGACCTCTGCCTTGCCGCGGAGCTGGGCCAGGAGATCCCTGACCCCGTCGTAGGTCAGGTATCTCACAATCTGCGGCCGCGCCTGCTCGAGGGTCGGAGGACTTTCCTTGCGGCGGTCCTCCACCTTCAGCACAGCCCAGCCCCCTTCGGTCTGAATCGGACCGACCGTGGCCCCGGACGAGACCCCGCGCAGAGCATCAGAATAGGCCTGGGGCATGACATCCAGTGTCGAATAGCCCAGGTCTCCGCCCGAGAACCGTGTGGCCTCATCAATGGAACGCTCGGTCGCTACGGCACTGAAGGCGGCCCCCTGGGCCAAGATGCCGATCACACCGTCCGCCTCGGGACGCGTGCGCGACAGGATCAGCCGAACCCGGATTTCCTCGGTCGTTTGTGCAATCCGCAGCTGCCTCTGATAAAGAGCCTCGACCTTCTCGTCATTGACGCGGGTGTTGACCTCATTCTCGACAAGCATGTCGCCAAGGATGCGCTCCCGGCTGGCGGCAAGGCGCCGCTGGGCCAGGGGCGAGCGATCCATACCCCGGCGCTCAGCCTCACGGGCCAGAAGTTTCTGGTCAACCACCTCGTCGAGGACACGACGAAAAAGGTCGCTTGACAGTTCGAGTGGTTCTTCCTCACCCATGAGACCCTGGGCGACAGCCTCCCGCTTGACGTCGGAGGCCCAGACATTGCGATCCTCAACACGGGCCACGACGGTGTCTCCCGGCTCTGGTGGACGGTCTCCAGCGCCGCTCCCGCTGCAGGCCGCCAGGACGGCAACCAGGGTCGCAACCACGGTCAGCGACACCAGACGATGCAGGCTGATGGGCGTGAAAGTGTTCAAAGGCAGCCTCCGCACGCCCGACAAGCAACCCCCCTCGCGTTGACAGGGATAGGGTCGGTGCTTAAGTCCCGCCTGCGCTCAAGTCGAGGATTTTCCGGCCGCTTGCGCGGCTGCCGTGCGCGCCCGAGA
>JBFZCB010000131.1:0-6263 GCA_041308165.1 Caulobacterales bacterium | reverse complement strand
GGCAGGAGAGGTCGTCAGTTGCGACGGATGTCCCTGCAGCCACGATCGCCAGTACTCCAGCCATTCCGCCTCAGCTTATCGAGGATCTTCGCATCCTTTCCGCGGACGACATGGAAGGGCGCGATACAGGTGCACCCGGGGGAGAGCGTGCTCGGGCCTATATCGTGGCGAGGCTGGAGGCGATGGGTGTTGCTGCGCCACCCATGGGGCGCCTGCAACCCTTTGTAGCGGAAGGCCGGGGTCGGGAGGGTTCACGCCGATTTGAAGGCGTGAACATTCTTGGTCTCATTCCAGGCAGGCGCGCTACGGACCGCTACATCGTCGTGACCGCCCATTATGATCATGTCGGCTTGAGCGAGGGTCATATCTATAATGGTGCCGATGACAACGCATCGGGAGTGGCAACCATGCTCGAGCTGGCAGCCAGACTAAAGGCCAGCCCGCCTGATCATAGCGTGATTTTTGTCGCTCTCGATGGTGAGGAGAGGGGGCTGCTTGGCGCAAAACACTTCGTCGAGGCTCCTCCCGTTCCGCTCTCGTCTATCGGTCTCAATATCAACTATGACATGACCGCACGGGCTGAGACCGACGGCAAGCTGTGGGTCACGGGCACCTATCAGCATCCCCGGCTTAAGCCGATTATTGAGAGCCTGGCCCCCGTCGGACCGGTCACACTGGCTTTTGGCAAGGACACGCCACAGGATACAGGGGCCGACAATTGGGTGAACGCCTCCGACCATGCTGCTTTTCATAGGGCCGGCCTGCCATTTCTGTATTTTGGCGTCGACTATCATCCCGATTATCACCGCCCGTCGGACGATTTTGAGCGCGTAACACCGGCCGTTTTTGCCGCATCGACAGAGCTGGCCATCAAGGCCTTTCGCCGTCTTGATCAGGGGCTGGACCACTGACCTGATCTCGCTGCAGTGTCGTGGTAGTCCTGAAATATCCGGCAAAAGGTCTGTTCCGGTATGAGGAAATGCGCATGACAATGGTCAAGTTCGAGCCTGGGAGGATTCAACGTCGGCGTGAGCTGGTCATGGGTTCTGGTCTCGTGGCTGCTCTGATGCTCGTCATCGTGACCGACCTGTCATGACCGGCATTGCGTCGCTCAGAAGAGGGCTTTGTTTTGGTGCCCTCCTGGCCGGGATTCTGGCAGCCGCAGCCTGCGGGGAGCGTCGTTCTCAACCGGTCGAAGGGGCCGCCGGTGCGGGGACGCAAAGCGCGGAGCCGACACGGTTCCGATACGAGCTGTTAGACGATGTATCCGGATATTATATGCCCATTGCAGAGTATCGCGCGGGCGATTGGGTCCTGCACAACATCTTCATGGGCCAGCCGACGGACTTCACGAGCTGGGGTTCTGGAACGCGGTCAGTCACCTTTGCCCCGATAATGCTCGAGTTCGAGGATGTGACCAGTCCAATGGTGGCGACTGAGATCGGGGAGACGCGCGAACGCCAGACCCGGATTCTGCCACTGCGTTACGTCATCAATGCAGAGGCCGTAACATTCGAGGGGCAGGATCCGGTATTGGGGCGTGTCACCCTGTCTGCAAGGCTCGATCAGGATGCCCTGGCTACGTCGCGACGTAATCTGGGAGACGATGGAGCAGTACTCGTGGGACGACTGCGTGTGGGTGAGCGCAACTTTGAGAGCGTCGGGTTCAGGTGGTGGGCCGGAGACTAGCCCCCGTGGACTGAGGGGCGGATCGTGTGACCCGCCCCATAATCGGATCAGGCTACAGTAGCCTTGAGGATCTTGCCTGGACTGCGCGGTGGCTCACCCTTGGGAAGGGCATCGACGTGGTCCATGCCCTCGATGACCTGTCCCCAGACCGTATATTGACGGTCAAGGAAGGTCGCATCATCGAACACGATGAAAAACTGCGAGTTTGCGCTATTGGGATCGGACGTCCGGGCCATTGAGCAGATGCCACGCACATGGGGTTCGGAAGAGAACTCCTGGGCCAGGTTAGGCTTTTTAGATCCGGACGTTCCCGTACCTGTGGGATCGCCACCCTGGGCCATGAAGCCTGGAATAACGCGGTGAAACACCACGCCGTCATAGAATCCCTCCTCGGCCAGTTCGGTTATGCGCGCCACGTGGCCGGGAGCAAGATCATTGCGCAGCTTGATCACAACGTCTTTTCCGACGCCGTCGCCAGTGTCCAGGGTGAAGGTCAGGGTTTCGGCCATTGCCGTGTTCTCCGTCTGAATGTTGCGGGGGTCATAGCCGCTGAGAGCCGCGGAGGCTATGTGAGAGAGATGAGCGAAGATGAAAAGATCCCCGGACCTGATGCAGAAGCCCCACAGCCTGCGCGGCGCCGGATGGTAAGACCGCCCTCCGGGGGCACTTCGGCGGGGCGCGGCATGGGCACCCAGATCAAGACGGCTGACAAAAAATCCATGTCGAGCCAGCAGTGGATCAAGCGCCAGCTCGCCGACCCATGGTCCGAGAAGGCCCGGGCAGAAGGCTGGCGAAGCCGGGCGGCCTTCAAGTTCAGCGAGATCGATGACCGTTTTCATCTCGTCAAGAAAGGCTCACGTGTCATTGATCTGGGAGCGGCACCGGGTGGCTGGATCCAGGTCTGCGTCAATCGCGGTGCAGGCTCTGTTGTCGGTGTAGACCTACTGCCGATCGAACCGATACCCGGATCAATACTGGTTCAGGCGGACTTTACGGACCCGGGTGTGGATCAGCAGCTCATAGACCTTCTGGGTGGGCGACCCGACCTTGTGCTTTCAGATATGGCTCACAATACGGTTGGCCATCGAAAGACTGACCACCTGAAGATAATCGCACTGATCGAGATAGCCGCTGAGTTCGCCATCAGGACCTTGCGGCCGGGAGGCGCGTTCGTGACCAAGAATTTCCAAGGTGGCGATGCAGGCGGCGTGCTGGCCCAGTTGAGGGCCAACTTTCAGGACGTCAAATATGTAAAGCCCGGTGCCAGTCGTAAAGGCAGCTCTGAAGTCTACCTCGTGGCTCTCAACCGCCTCTGAACACTGACTATAGGGGGTTGGTTCTGGCCTTAAGCCGGCTGATTGGAAGCCTGACCCTCGCGCCTGGCCTCGATGCGGGTCCAGATGCGATCGTGGATCGTGAAGAAAACTGTCTGGACCAAGGGCTCTATTATGCCAATGGCCAGTGCTAGGGCGAGATTGCCTGTGAGGGCAAACGCGACGAGGACAGCAACGGCAAAGTGCATCACGCCATAGGTCAGTGTTTTCAGCGCAATCTGTTTTACCGAAGCCGGAAACCCATGGCTGTGCCCCAAGTGCCCCGGGTTTGGGTTTCCGTGTGAACGCATCTGTTCCTGAGGAGACATGACGTCAAGGCGCGCTGTAAAGGCCTCGGCTGCCTCCTCGACATTTGAACGACGCCTGCGCCGCTCTACCCTGTGCCAAATGCGATCGTGGATAGAGTAGGCAATGGTCTGGACGAAAGGTTCGACCACGCCAATGGCGAGGGCCAGCCGCCAATCGCGCGTAAGCGCAAAGGCAACGGCGACCGCAACGACAAGGTGCATCAGTCCATAGCTCGCGATCTTCAGGGCGAGCTTTCGAGCTGTGGACAGGATTATTGCGACCATTGCACCAGAATGGGGGCGGGGAAGCCGGGTTGCAAATCAATAAAATATGGCAGTGACATAACTCTATCCTTGCCGCGAGGCCCTGCTCACCCTTATACGCGGCCCGCAAAACGGAGACTCCCTATGGAGATTCGCGAGGGCCTTACCTTCGACGATGTTTTGCTTGAACCCGGTCCATCGGAGACTATGCCCGCTGATGCGGACGTATCGACACGGCTGACCCGAGATATTCGGCTGAAAATACCCCTGTTGTCCTCAGCTATGGACACGGTGACCGAGAGCCGCCTGGCCATAGCCATGGCTCAGGCTGGAGGGCTGGGTGTCCTCCACCGTAACATGTCCGTGGAGGCGCAAGCCGACCAGGTACGCGAAGTTAAGCGTTATGAAAGTGGCATGGTCATCAACCCTGTGACCATTCACCCCCAGACGACCTTAGGTGAGGTCCGTGAGATCGTGGCCAATCGGCGTATCTCCGGCTTTCCCGTTATCGATCCCGAAACCGGGCGACTGGTGGGCATCCTGACGAACAGGGATATGCGTTTCGATACGGACCCAAACCGCAAGGCCGCTGAGCTTATGACAACGGGCGACCTTGTCACCGTTCGTGAGGGTGCAGGGCGCGACGAAGCCAGGGCTCTCCTTCGTGACCGGAAGGTCGAACGGGTGATCGTAGTGGATGAGGATTACCGGGCAACCGGCCTGATCACCATGAAGGACATTGAAAAGGCACAGGCCCACCCCAACGCGGCCAAGGACGATCAGGGCCGCTTACTGGTTGGAGCGGCCTCTAGTGTCGGTGATGCCGGCTACGAAAGGGCCATGGCGCTCGCCGAAGCCGGAGCCGATGTTGTTGTCATAGATACGGCTCATGGGCACTCCATCCAGGTGCTTCGTGTGGTTGAAAGGCTGAAAAGAGAAAACAACCGGCTTCAGATCATCGCGGGCAACATCGCAACCTATGAGGCAGCGCGTGCGCTCATCGATGCCGGTGCCGATGCGATTAAGGTGGGTATTGGTCCGGGATCCATCTGCACGACCCGTATCGTCGCTGGCGTAGGGGTACCGCAACTCACCGCCATTATGGACGCAGCCCGCGCGGCCAAGGCGGCGGCTATACCTGTCATCGCTGATGGGGGGATTAAATATTCTGGAGACCTCGCCAAGGCTATAGCTGCCGGGGCTTCGGTTGCCATGATGGGCTCGATGTTTGCGGGAACCGATGAGAGCCCTGGCGAGGTGTTTCTGTACCAGGGGAGATCCTATAAATCCTACAGAGGTATGGGTTCTGTCGGAGCGATGGGAGCGGGATCGGCGGATCGCTATTTCCAGAAGGAAGTGGAGACCCAAAAGCTCGTACCTGAGGGGATCGAGGGTCAAACACCCTATAAGGGCCCCATTGGACCTGTGCTGCATCAGATGGTGGGAGGACTTCGCGCCTCGATGGGCTATGTGGGTGCCTCGACCATTGAGGAATTTCAGGCTCGCGCCCGGTTTGTCCGTATAACGGGGGCAGGGCTGCGCGAGAGTCACGTCCATGATGTGATGATCACAAGAGAAGCCCCGAACTACAGGCAAGGCTAGAGGGACCCGATGAGCATGGATATGACACCTGAGTTCATGGCCCTAGCCTGCACCTTGATACTCGCCATCGTGCAGATTTTTGCCGCTGCAGGTGCACGCACTCAGGAACTGGGCCTGGACTGGAACGCGGGGCCTCGGGATGGAGATGTGCCTCCACCGGGAAAACTGGCGGGTCGTCTACAGCGTGCTCAAGCCAATCTGTTCGAAACCCTGCCGATCTTTGTGGCCGCCGTAATCATGGCGCATGTGACAGGCAAGGATGGCGGTACGCTCACGCTGTGGGGAGCTTACCTCTATCTTTTTGCCCGGGTCCTCTACGTTCCTCTCTACGCCTTTGGCGTGAAGGGACTGCGTTCGTTGGCCTTCCTCGTTGCCCTGGCCGGACTGTGTATGGTTCTGGCTGCCCTGTTTGTCTGAAAGTTTAAGTGACCCCTTCTGCTCGACTAGCTGCCGCCGCCTCCGTTCTGGATTCAATCGCACAGGGTCGCCAGCCTGCGGAAACCGTGCTGAAGACCTGGGGGGCAGAGAACCGTTACGCTGGCTCGGGCGATCGTCGGGCCGTGGCCGACCGCGTGTACCGCGTCCTGCGGGCGCGGGGGCGACTGGTCTGGGCAATGGGAGGCCGGGAGGACGGCAGGGCCCTGGTCATTGGCTCCCTCAGCCTGATTGACGGTCTCTCGCTAGAAGAGATTGAGGCCCTGCATAGTGGGGAAGGCTACGGCCCCAAGCCGTTATCCAAACAGGAACGAGCCCGTATCACCAGCAAGAGCGGTGAACTCCCTGGCTGGATCGCGGCGGGTCTGCCGGAGTTCGTCATGGACGATTTCAAGTCCAGTTTCGGAGACGCGTGGTCTGTCGAGGCTGAAGCCCTGATGGTGCCCAGGGCCCCTATCGATCTGAGGGTCAATATCGCCAAGGCGACACTTGAAGAGGTCATGGCAGAATTGCGCGAAGCGGGTCTGACGGTCGTGCGCACGCCTTGGTCCGCTTACGGTCTTCGCCTCTCCGCAGAACCTCCCCCCAATGTTCAGGCCCTGGCAGCCTTTCGGGACGGTAAGATCGAAATCCAGGACGAGGGCAGTCAGAT
>JBFZCB010000130.1:0-5990 GCA_041308165.1 Caulobacterales bacterium | reverse complement strand
ACGCGTCGCTCGGTCCTTGGGCTGCCTTTCGAAGCCATCTTCTGGATCGGTGGTCTGATTGCAGTCCTTCCTGTCTGGATGCTCATGCAGCGTCACGAACTGATCGCCAAGGCGCTTCCGGTTCTTGCCGGCACCATCTTTGCGGCTGTGGTGGGTTATACGGTCATTAAACTGAAGGGCGCTGAGCGGTTGCGTATGCTTGTGGCCCAGGTTCTGATTTTCTTTTCAGTCCTGTTCTGGGCGCTGTTTGAGCAGGCTGGTTCGTCCCTGACGCTCTTTGCCGATCAGTCGACCCGTATGCCAGGCTGGCTGAACGTGGGTCAGACCCAGTTCTTCAATCCGGGCATCATCGTTGTCCTGGGCCCTGTCATGGCTGCCCTCTGGGTGTGGATGGCCAAGCGCCGTATCGAGCCTTCCACGCCTGTGAAGTTCTCTTTCGGGCTGGCTTTCGTCGGCGCGGGCTTCCTGCTTCTGTCATGGGCAGCGGCAACCCAGGCTGGCGTCGATTTCCGAGTGCCGCTGATGTTCCTGTTCTTGACCTACCTGCTGCACACGATTGGCGAGCTCTGCCTGTCTCCGGTCGGCCTGTCCATGATCACCAAACTGTCGGTTGATCGTGTGGTTGGTCTGATGATGGGCGTGTGGTTCCTGTCCAGCTCGGTGGCCCATATTGTGGCGGGTGAGATCGCAAAGGCGACAGCGACCAAGACTGTTGCCGGCGTCGTGACCAACCCGCAGCTGGCTCTGGATACCTACAGCTCGATCTTCTCGACCATCGGTTGGGTTGGTGTAGGGGTCGGAGCCATTCTGCTGGTGATCTCGCCTATTCTGAAGAAGGGCATGGCCGGGGTTCATTGACCCCCAGGCGACGCCTGAAAGATTAAAGCCCCCGGCGGATCCCGCCGGGGGCTTTTTTGTCCGGCCCGTGCCATCGGTGGCCCGAAATCAGAAGGTCTTGCGAAGCCTCAGAGACACAAAGGTACGTGGGTCGATCACCCGGTCTTCGACAAAGGCCACCCTTCGGTCAGACCGGTTCGCATAGACGGTGCGACGGGTCGTGAAATCGTCCCAGAGGTTCAGTTGCGCGCGCAGCGAAAGCGTGGGTGTCGGTTTGTATTCGGCAGCGATTTCCAGATAGTCAGACCCTCGCCAGGTGAAGGTCTGGTCCGGATTGTAACTGCCTTGGCCGAGTTTTGGCAGCCAGGCGACACTCCAGTTCAGTTTCCAGCTTGTGATGTCCTGGATGATGGCCAAAGACGCCTGGGTTGGACGCACGCCTGAGATTGGCCGTTCGTCACCGGATGTAGGATCCTTCACCCGTGTCCGGTTCCAGTCATTGCGGAAGGTGAAACGCCCTCCGGTAAAGCCCACCTTGTCGAGGGGCAGGACGAGGTTGACTGAAAGCTGATCGAGGGTTCCGTCTCCAATATTGCCTGTGGCTGAAAGTTCACCCGGTAGGGGAAGCCGATCAATGACGCCAATGATCTCGTCGTGCCGCAGGCCAATAGACACTATGCCTTCGCCCAGGAAGCGACGCTCGTAGACCAGTTCGCTGATCCAGCGCTGTTCCGGTTCAAGTTCCAGGTTCCCACCGAAGACGGTTTCGTCGCCCAGTTGGGCTGAGGCTGCAAAGTCCTCGAAGTCCAGCTGGCCAAGCTCTCGCTCGAACCGGAGGCGTACCTGGTTTGAGGGCCTGGGGGTCCAGGTGGCCAGAAGTCGGGGTTTGATAAAGAAGAAGTTCTTCTCGAGCTCTGCATCACCGCTCTGGCTGATAGTCGATGTCTCCAGTCTTAGCCCACCCTCCAGGGTCAGATTGGACCGCAGCCGCCAGGTGGCCTTGCCGAAAGCCTCGCCGCGCGTTTCCTCGACCTTCACAGAGGCACTGGGAAGGGCAATGGGTGTCCCGCCCACACTATAGCCCTGGGTCACATCAAGCATATTGTAGGCTAGCTCGCCGCCGCCTTCGAGGGTGAGAGCCGCAGAGCGCTCGTGACGGACGAGGATGCGCCCGATGGTTTCAGAGGTATCGCCCTGCCCTGTAAAGCGCTGCTCGGGTTCCGATACGCCATTGACGCGTGCATTGGCAGCGGACACGCTGTCAAAGCTGCTGAATTCGTGGATCAATCGGCTCTCGAGGGTCCAGCTCGGGCGCAGGGTTCGGGTCCAGGTCAGCCCCAGCTCACCGCTATTGCTGTCCTGTGCATAGTCACTTCGACGCAGGGATTGAGCTGAGGACAGTTCCTGCCAGTTCTGGAAATCATTGGTCCCGTAACGCGCCGTCGCGTCGATCTTGCCGCCTCCCAGGGGCCCTGAATAGTTGACCCGGCCTGACTGTCCACCGCCCCCGCCGTCATTAGCATAGCGCTCGCTACGGATGATGTTGCCTGTACTATCCCTGCGAACTTGAGTGCCGGTGCCGTTGGAATCGCTCATCCCCATGCCGTCTGACAGGGTGAATCCCCAGCTCCGGTCGCCCTCGCGTGCCGTAAACCTGTAGCTGGCTCCGAAAAAATCTCTCCCCCCGTCGAAGAGTACCTGATCCATCTGCAGGATCGACTGTCGGCTGGACGACGTTTTCAGGATAATGTTGGCGATGATGGGATATCCCTGCATGTCGATGCCAGGGGCTCCTCCCCTGATCAGTTCGATGCGATCGACCTGGTCAGCCGTTGTCCGGGACAGGACGTTGGAACCGGTGTCGTTCTTGGAGGCTCCGCGACTACCATTGACCAGCACATTGCCAACCGCCCCTTCAAAGCCGCGAGCGCCCGAGCCATCTTCAATCGAAAAGCCCGGGAGCCGGTTGACCATGTCCAGTGCTGTGTTTGGACGGTGGGCCGCAAAGAAGTCAGGCCTGAAAACAAGGATGCCCTGAGTGTCCTGAGGGGTCCCCTGACCGTCCTGTATGGCCTCTCTGGCCGCGGCATCTCCGCCTATGAGGGCGAGGGCGGTTGTGGCGAGGAGAATGGTCTTTATCATCACTGAGGGGCCCCTTGTCTGGGGACACGGTGTCGCTGTCCGACGCCTTCATCTCCAGTTACAAGCGAGACAGGTGGATGAATTCGAAGACAGGATTACGAGAAATTCATTATTGAAATCGGTGGTTTAGAGGAATGCATGCAGACCATGAAGCTCAACTGGTCCCGACCTGGCCCGATGGCCCGCAGACTTGTGGCGGCCGCTCTCTTGGCTGTGCCCCTGTGCCTTGCTCTGTCCCTGCCAGCGTCTGTTATGGCGCAAGACGAGCCGATCGATACGGTCGAGGAGGTGATTGTCGTAGCCCGTCGTGCCGGTGCCCCCATGTGGACGGTCGAGCAGGGCGGATCTACCGTTATCCTCGTCGGAGCCATCAGTGGCGTGCCCAGAGACTACGCCTGGCGGCCCGAGGCCCTGGAGGCGGCGACGGCGCGCTCCGAGCGGATCCTTTATCCCACCCAGGCCCAGGCTTCCTTTAGTGACTTTCTTCGACTGCTCTGGCGGATCCGGACCATAGCCCGTCTGCCGGAAGGCCAGACGACGGCAGACGTCTTGCCCGCTGACCTCCAGACCAGACTGGAGCGAGTCATGGCCAGCGAGCGCAATGAGGAGTGGCGCACCCAGAGCCTGGTAATCCTAGGCTTTGATCTTCTGGAAAAGGCCGGTCTCGATCGACGCGGGCGAGGAGCCACGGATGCCGTGCGACGGGCAGCCCGGGAGGCTCGGGTAGAGGGAAAGCCTGTGGGCTCGGTGCGGGGTGATGAGCTTGTCGAGAGCTTGATCAGTGCCCCGCCGGCAACCTATGTCCGCTGCATTGCCGCCGCAGTCGAGGCAGCCGAGGCCGGTCCGCAGGGTGCCGCAGACCGTCTTGATGCCTGGAGGTCCCTCCAGGTTCCGGATGTATTGGCCAACCCCCTGGATGAGGCCGTAAACCTGTGCTGGCCCTCAGGGGACCCGGACATCGCGCCTCAGCTACGCCTGCAGTGGGCCGAGGCTACCCGTCTCGCGCTGGTCGAGCCTGGGGTCACTCTTGGCGTCGCGCCGCTCCGCATCCTGGCCGAACCGGGGGGTGTTTTAGACCAGTTGGAAGAGGGCGGACTGGACGTGGTGGGGCCGGCCTGGAAGTCCGAATCTCAGGCCCCATCAACCTGAACCTGCCTCCGAGCGCGCGAGCCCTGCTAAGGGGCGGCCTCAGTAGAAGGTCGCGTCCCGCTCACCCGGTGGTTGGGAGGGCTCTGGACGGCGCTGGACGGGAACGGATGCCCTGACCCGGGCCTCGCGCTCAGATCGGGTCTCGGGTCTTGGACCGTCAAAGCCCAGACCCAGTCGATCTCCCCGGCCCTCGACGGTCGCCCAGTCCTGCGGGTCTGATCCACCGGTCCCCTGGCTACGGGGATTGGCCGGCTTCTGTTCGTCACGCGCATAGGGATCGTCGGAGGACCCGGGGTAGACCCCTTCATAATCCTCAGATCCGGACTGATTTGACGATGTCTTCAGGGCCTCCTTGTCGAATCCATCAACGAGGGCCCCGACATCCATGGTGGAGCCGGGCTGGATTTCGGGCTCGACGGGAGCCACAACCGCAATGTCCAGGCTCGGTCCACGCGAGCCCGCCGGGCTGGCCTGTCCGCCAAGGGACAGTAGAGCTGGCGTTGTCAGGGCCACGCCGGCCAGGCCACCGGCGATGACCAGCGCAAGACCGACTCCTATGACCAGTCCTGGATGCCTGTGCCAGGCCTTGCTCAGTTGATCACGCATCTTGATCCATCCTGTCTGCGGGCGCGACAAACCCCGGGTGACGTCGATCTCAGACCGCTGTCCCTCCGACGGTCAGTCCCCCGATTTTCAGCGAAGGCTGTCCGATCCCGACGGGGACGCCTTGACCGGCCTTGCCACAGACACCGACACCTGGGTCGAACTCGAAGTCGTCGCCGACCATGGAAACATTGGTCAGGGCTGTGGCACCATCTCCGATCAGTGTGGCTCCACGCACAGGAGCGGTAATCCTGCCATCCTCGATCAGATAGGCTTCCGTACACTGGAACACGAACTTGCCGTTGGTGATGTCCACCTGGCCGCCACCGAAGTTTGCGGCATAGAGGCCGCGCTTGGTCGAGGCGATCATGTCCGCCCGCGAATCCTTCCCGCCTTCCATGAAGGTATTGGTCATACGCGGCATGGGCATGTGGGCGAAGGACTGGCGTCGCCCGTTGCCTGTGGCCGCCTGACCCATCTGACGCGCTGACAGGCGATCGTGCATCAGGCCGACCATGATCCCATCCTCGATGAGGACTGTGCGCGACGTCGGAGTTCCCTCGTCATCGATGGACAGGGACCCCCGACGACCGGCGATCGAGCCATCGTCGACGACGGTCACGCCCGGGGCGGCGACCCGCTGGCCCATCATACCGTTGAATACCGATGAGCCCTTGCGATGGAAATCGCCCTCGAAACCGTGTCCGATGGCCTCATGCAGCAGGACACCCGGCCAGCCGGACGCGAGGACGACATCCATTTCGCCGGCCGGGCAGTCAACGGCATCAAGATTGACTAGTGCTTGTCTGAGGGCCTCGTCGATCTGGCCCTGCCAGCGATCCGGAGTAATCCACATCTCGAAACCCGATCGGCCACCGGCCCCGGCAGACGCACTTTCGCGCCGTCCATCCCGCTCGACAGTAACCGAGACGTTCAGCCGGACAAGCGGACGAACATCGCGCAGGCTTCGTCCATCGCCCCGAAGGATCTCGATCGTGCGGCGCTCGCCAACAATCGAGGCAGAGACCTGGACCACTCTTGGATCCCGGGCCCTGGCAAAGGCGTCAATCTCGGCCAGGAGGTCAATCTTGTCCGAGAATGAGGGTGAGGCGAGGGGGTCGATCTCGCCATAGAGTTTCTGGTTGGTGGCCCGAGGAGCCTCGGCGACGATCGCTGCATGGCCTCGCTTGGCCAGGGACGCGGTCTCGGCGGCCCGGCGCATGGCGGCGATGGAGATTTCGTTGGAGTGGGCATAACCT
>JBFZCB010000129.1:0-4858 GCA_041308165.1 Caulobacterales bacterium | reverse complement strand
GGGCGGAAGGACAAGTCATCTTCATGGTCTCGGGGGCGATGCCTCACGCACGCCCCACCGCACCCGTCGAGGTATGGGAATGGCAGTTCTGGCCGGGCGATACCGCCGCGTTCAGGGTTCGCGTCAACTGCCAGACCCAAACACGTCAGAATCTCAGATTGGAACGCTATGTAAACGGCACTCTCAATGGGCGACGTGAGCTTGCGGAAACTGCGACAACGCCCCAGGCCGGCACGACGGGCGCATCTACTATCCGAATGGTTTGCGAGCCGGGTTTGGCAGACCAAAAGCGCAGCCATGCCGACTACCGCGCTGCTCGCTCGCATATGGACCGTTACTTTGCGGCCAGGCGCTAGCCTTCGCTTCATCTTGGACGATTGGCCAAGAAATCAGAAACGATTTGTTTCCATTAACAAACCGTCATCACAGAGTTCAAATAAAATTCGTCTCAATACACAAGTGAACAAAGCTCTAGATGTATTAATCCGTGCAGGAAATAGACCATGCAGCACCCTATTCATGTTCTGGCTATAGCCAGCCTTTCCTTAATGCTGGCGACCCCGGCCATGGCCCAGCAGCCTTCTGGCAATTCTGCTGGCGATGCTCAGCAGTATCCGGGTCCAGCCCCATGGGTCCAACCCGTGGCCTTGCTCTCGAACGCTGGCGAAAGCCGGATATTTTCTGGCCGCCCGCAGCAATCTGAGCCAAACAGTCCAACAATCTGGATGTGGATCTATGCAAGGCCTACTCAGGGCGTGGGTACACGGACACCTGATGGCGGTGATGGCAAGTACAACATCATCGCTCAACATTTCCGTATAGATTGCCGCAGTCGAACAACCCAAAGCTTGTACGTGCAAACATTTTGGTGGGACGGGTTTTTCGGGGGTGATCCACGATCAGTTTTGTCTACCCCTCAAAACGTATCAGCCCAACCCACTACCCCAGGCACCCCAGCCGATTATCTGGTCACGGCTGCCTGCGATCCCGCCTCCATACCTCAGTCTGGAAGTAATTCTTTTCCAAGCGCCTGGATGGCCATGAGGTCGGTCCACCGTCTGGGCAACTGACATTGGGATGGGTTTGAAGTTTGATCCGTCACACTCACCTGAAAACATCTGCTGTGGCGTTCTCGAATTGGGTTCCAGGTTCCGCTTGCCAATTATCATTGGGCTTGCGCCCTGGCAGACCCAAAGGGGAGATCGCAGCCGGTTTGGCATCCAGGTAACCAATTCGGTCTCCGACGTTGCCGGTCCCTGGCCCACGGGGATTTCAGAAACCAAATAACAGGATCCGGCGATGACTAAGGCTGCGCGTTACTTCGTCCTCGCCTGTTCCATTCTGGTCCCGGTCGCGGGCGTGATCTTTCTGGGCTGGGATGTTGGCCAGATCGTTGTCCTGTACTGGTTCGAGAACATCATCATCGGCATCCTGACCCTGCCGCGCATTCTGTCATCGAAGGGCGGTAAACAAGGGGGTGGCCTTAATGGCAACGGCGCGCTCGGATCGGGCTGTTTCTTTGTTCTTCACTACGGCCTGTTCTGCCTGGGCCATGGGATCTTCACACTGGTTCTGCTGGGCAAGGTTTCGCCCGTGGATGCCGGCGACCCAGACAGCGGCGGAGGGACGGGCTTTCTCTGGGCTCTCGTAGCCATGGCCGTGCTGCACACGATCGTCTTCGTGCGCGAATGGGTCATGGCGGGCCGCTGGCGGACGGCGAACCCCGTTGGAGAGATGTTTCGGCCCTACGGCCGCATTATGGTTCTGCACACCACGGTGTTGCTGGGGGTCTGGGGAATGAGCGCGCTGTCAGCCCCGACCTGGACGATCCTCGTGCTATGCGGGACAAAGGCGATCATGGAGATAGCCATGGAAGTGATTGCCGGACCGGTCACGCAAGCCTCAGACCGGAGGCCTGGCCGACACCCTTCAGGGTTATCGTAGTCCTTTAACGATCTGAGGCGCAAAGAGGACCAGCGCTTTGTCCGGGCGCTTGTGTTCGTTGAGCCATGCCTCGGCCAGCCCGCGACATTGCCGTCTTTCCGAATCCGCCTCCATGTCTGCCGTCCGATCCATCTCGAACGCCTTCGCATACCATCGGCTCAAGGTCCGCCGATCCATGGCCTCGACCGTCTGTCCGGCAACCCGCTGATAGAACATCGCCTGGAAGGCCCGCCCTTGCCCGTTCGAGGCGTCCAGGTCATCGGCGAAATAAAGCTGCGTCCAGGCAGGCCCCAGAGAAAAACCGCCAGAGCTCCAAAGACGCCGTTGCATCCCGTCATGGAAAGCCTCGAGTGGTGGATGTCATCGGTTAAAGGAGAGGCGCTCCAGACGAACCCGCAGTCGGCCTAGTCGCTTACGGCGCTGGACCATCCTGCCTCCAGCAAAGTGCCCGTATGCGCATGTGCAGATCCCCCGGGGAATGTCCGCGCTACCGATCGGCTGCGTAGGCCCTGTCGGCCCAGACGCGTGCGTCGATAAGATCATCTACCACTACCTCTGGCGTGGCAGCGTCGCCGGCGCAGACATAGTCGAGTATGGCCAACTTGTCGGCCCCTATAGGAGCCGCCATCGAGTTCTGCGGCTGGCTTTCGGAGACCGCAGCGCCGTCCAGAAAGGTCTGGTGGTGCAGGGCAGACATCCGGCGTGTCTGG
This sequence comes from Caulobacterales bacterium, assembly GCA_041308165.1. Classification (GTDB taxonomy): domain Bacteria; phylum Pseudomonadota; class Alphaproteobacteria; order Caulobacterales; family Caulobacteraceae; genus Brevundimonas. Next base: position 2,204 of record JBFZCB010000129.1, on the reverse strand, counting down.
CAGTCGATCCTCTCGCGCGACACCCGCGTGTTCCAGCCCCACGAGGCGCTCAGCCGATCCGCCCGGTCAAAGAAGGTCCAGTGGGTTATCACTACCGGTGTCGCTGACGCGGACCGCGCCGAATACTCGAGCGGGATAAAGACAACCGCAAAGGGGTCCGAAAATACCAGTCGCAGCTGCCCGCCCTCCTGCGCCGATGAAGGCCAAGCCAATACGGCGAGGACGGCAGTCAGAAGGCCTACGAGCCGTTTATACAGTCGGCTCATCATCCGCTCCTTTTCGTTGTCCGGGGGAACTGTCTGTAAGCGGCTATTGGATTGAAAAGGACCGCCTGCTGAACTTGAAAAAATACCACATGGTATCCCGACGCTCGGTTAGTTATGCCTATCCTGGTTGCCGCAGGCTCAAAGGCCGCCCTCAAAAAAAGCTACGCCGAGCAAACAGGGTTTTGGCCAATCTTCGGTGTCCTAAATACGCTCGGCTACCAGCTCGAAAACCGAAGCACATTCCGTTGTAATGACAAGGACGGTGCGGACCTTGATCGCCAATGCACGGGCGTCACCCGCAGGGACATCAAAGACAGCTCGTCCCGCCCGTCTTGCCGATCCTCCCGCAGCCCGATCAAAGCCCCGAACGGGATTGTTCAAGCGGCTCGCGAACTCAAGAGACATGGGAAGTAATTCCCCCTCGCCGGCAGAGATCAGCGCGTCGAATTCTGTCGTGCTCTGCTGAGTTCGGACCATCTTCATGGCGACTATCCCCGCTTCCAGTCGCCCGACACATGTCATGAACTGCTCATAATCGGCCTGTGAAATCGTTTGATGGCGCGCCAGGGCGGGGGCTTCGAGCGAGGCGGTTGGCGCCCGTGCTACAGACGTTCCCCGCACTGAACCGCCCGCCACACTCTGACCGACGGATGATGCCAGCAGGATCGTAGCCAGCATTCCGGCCAGAGCCGGTCGGTCCAGAAAAGCCATCGTCTCTTTCCCTCAAATCCAGAACATCACAGCCTTGGCTCATGCGCAGCTATCGCGCAGGCACTACCAAACGTTGCGATGAAGGAGACTATGTGAGGGGCAGCCGGCGCCTGCATCTGACAAATGCCGACAGGTTCGACCCCGCCGCGGCAGACGCAACCGTAATCAGGAGCCGACCAAGGTAAAAGCGGCCCATACGGACGGGTCAGCCCCCCCGGGAACACTGGGATCGTCCATCAAGGCCAACATGGCAGTTCGGAGGGCCTGCGCGGGGCTCAAACCGCCTGCTGAAGCCTCGATGGTCGCAACCGTCATCCTTGCCGCAGCATCGTCCCGAACTGGCCAGTGCGAAACTAGAACATTCTGCGCCCCGGCGAACAGAAAGGCTCGAGCCAGGCCTGTGAACCCTGCCGCACCTGGGCGGTCGCCTGCCGCTGTATTGCACGCCGACAACACGACCCAGTCGGCATCGAGCTTCAGGGCCGTGACCTCGGACGCCGTGAGAAGGCCGTCGTCCCCGTCCGAGCTAGTCTCACCCGGAGTGAAGGCCAAGGCAGGTTCGGACAGACCCGCCAGTTCGCCAGCCATTAGGCCGTGAGTGGCCAATACCAGAACGTCTACCCCAGTCAGGTCGGATGTCCGCACAATCGTCTCTGTCGCTTCGCGCCCTCGAAACACACGCGAAGCGGGAAAAGCCGCTTCAAGCGCATCCAGTTCGACGCGCGCCTGCGGTAGGTCAACCAGAGATTTCAGGGCGGAGCCATCCGCTGCGTCTCCGAACACCGCGGCTCCGGCCGCAAACAGAGTGTCCGCCCTGTCTACCCTGACGACATCCCGACGCAGGGCGCTCACGGAAGGTGCAACCTGGACCGCGACCGAGCGGACCAGCCAGGCAGGTCGCTCCGGTGTCCCGGGGCCAGTGATCAGCGCGGCCCAGGAAACAGGCGCAAAGTCCCGTCCTGCGGCAAAGATGAGTGTGTCGCTATCCCTCGTTGTTGCCACGACCACAGGCGTGAAAATCGCACGATACAGGGCCTGGGCTGCATCGCGATCAAAGCTGGCTACAGTACCGCGCGCCGGCGTCAGTGCATCGACACCATCGCGCCGTAATCCGAAAGACGGTTCGTCAGCGGCGCGAAGACGCGTGACGAGCCCTGCGATTTCCTGGCGATCAATCTCGGTCCGCTCCCAGTCCACAGAGGTCGCGGTCAGGGCAAAGACATATAG
>JBFZCB010000128.1:0-6807 GCA_041308165.1 Caulobacterales bacterium | reverse complement strand
CCTGTTATGAGTCCCGCTTCGTTAGTGCCTGTTGGGCTGCTTTGTCATCGAGATAGGCGCCCGTTTTGGCGGACTTCTGGCGGATCAGTGATTATGATGCTCGCATGATCAGTCACAGTGGCTCCGCACGTCCCCACAGTCCGGCCTTTCAGGTTGCGGCCCTCTACCAGTTTTCGCCTGTTGAAGACCCACAGGCCTGGCGTGACGTCCTTGATGACGTAGCACGCAAGGCCTCGGTTCGCGGGACATTGCTGATTGCTCGAGAGGGGATAAACGGGACCATCGCAGGGCCTGACGATGGCATCACGACTGTCCTTAAGGCCATTCGCTCACGCCCGGGATTTGCCAGCCTCGACGTCAAATATTCCCGCGCGGCGACACCTCCCTTCAACAGGCTCAAGGTCCGCGTTAAGGCTGAGATCGTTACCTTGGGCCGCCCTGATGTAGATCCCGTCAGAGACGTAGGGGACTACGTAGAGCCTGAAGATTGGAACGCTCTGATTTCTGACCCTGAAACATTGGTGATCGATACGCGCAATGCCTACGAGGGCGAGATCGGCGCCTTTACCCATGCGGTTCAGCCAAACACCGATGGGTTCCGGGACTTTCCAACCTGGTTCGAGACTGAGGGTCGGGCGCTGATTTCAGAGCGAAAGCCCGCTCGCGTTGCCATGTATTGCACCGGTGGCATACGCTGCGAAAAAGCAACGGCCCTCTTGAAGATTGAGGGGGTAGCGGATGTGAGACATCTCCACGGCGGTATCCTTCGGTATCTTGAAACCGTGCCCGAGGCTGAAAGCCTTTGGGAGGGGGAGTGTTTCGTGTTCGATGACAGGGTTTCGGTCGGTCATGGGCTTGTGACCGGTTCCCACACCCTCTGCCGCGCCTGTCGTATGCCGGTGAGCGAAGCCGGCCGAAGGTCACCGCTCTATGTCGAGGGGATTGCCTGTGAGCGGTGCGCGAGCGAACGTGACGATGGGCGCCGGCACGCCTACGCCGAGCGTCAGCGCCAGATAGAGCTGGCCGAAAGCCGCGGCATTGCCCACCTCGGTCAGGACGCGGCAGATCGCATCAAGCAGACCCGATACAAGCCATCCAACACGCCCACTTCTGATCCGGCGGCATAACGATAGTGTGTCGGCCGATGAGGCCTGCTGACTGCTTGCACAGTAGGCTTACATATGGCTAGCGGGTTTCTGTGACCGTCAGGAGTGGGGTGGCGTAGGCTTGGAATTCGGCGTATCCGGACCTGCCTGAACAGTCAGTCTCGAGGGCCCATGCCAACTGCATTCTATGACCGCATTAGCCGCGAACTGTCAGAGATTGACGCACAAGGCCTAACCAAGCCGGAACGGGTGATCGCGTCGCGTCAGGGCCCTGTCATCCAAGTCAATGGACGCCCTGTCCTCAACTTCTGCGCCAACAACTATCTGGGTCTGGCTGGCGACCAGCGGATTGTTGATGCCGCGAATGCGGCCACAGACAGGCGCGGTGGCGGAACCGCTTCTGTTCGGTTCATCTGCGGCACCCTGGACATTCACAAGGAGCTGGAACATTCGATAGCCGACTACCTCGGCTTTGAAGATGCCATCCTGTTTGCGGCGGCATTTGATGCCAATGGAGGGCTTTTCGAGCCCCTGTTCGGCGAGGAGGATGCCATTGTCTCAGACAGCTTGAACCACGCATCCATCATCGACGGAGTCAGGCTTTGCAAGGCCAAACGCTATCGGTTTGCCAACTCGGACATGGACGAGCTTGAGACGCGTTTGAAGGAGGCCCGCGCTGCAGGTGCCCGCGACATCATCATTGCAACCGATGGTGCCTTCTCGATGGATGGCTATATCGCTCGGCTCTCGGATATCCGTTCCCTGGCTGACCGGTATGATGCCCTGATCATGGTGGACGACTGCCACGCGACGGGCTTTCTGGGTCCGAAGGGGGAGGGCTCCTTTGCCCATCACGGCGTCGCGGTTGACTTTGTGACAGGTACGTTCGGGAAGGCTCTTGGCGGTGCCATGGGGGGCTTCATCTGTGCGTCGTCAGCCGTCGTCCAGCTACTCAAGCAAAGAGCCCGGCCCTATCTGTTTTCAAATGCCCTTGCACCGTCGATCTGCGGGGCCTCACTGGAAGCCATTCGAATCGCCCGCGGCACAGAAGGCGATGGTTTGCGAGCCCAGTTGAAAGCCAATGCGGCTCGCTTCCGAGCAGACATGGCTCAGGCTGGCTTCGACCTATTGCCGGGCGAGCACCCTATCATCCCGTTGATGCTGGGAGATGCAAAGCTCGCTCAGGACCTCGCAGCGCGCATGTTGGATCTGGGCGTCTATGTGATTGGCTTCTCTTTCCCGGTCGTGCCGCGTGGAGCAGCCCGTATCCGAACCCAGATGTCAGCGGCCCATACGTTTGATCATATCGACCAGGCTGTCGCAGCCTTCACACAGGCAGGTAAAGAGTTGGGAGTAATCGCATGACTGACACCATGAAGGCCCTGGCCAAGACGGGTCCCGTGCCCGGGCTGGTTCTTATTGACGCCCCCATCCCCAGCCCTGGCCCCGAAGACGTCCTGATCCGGGTAAGGCGGACGGCAGTGTGTGGTACCGACATCCATATCTGGAACTGGGACGAATGGTCCCAGAAGAATGTCCCGACACCGATGATCACGGGCCATGAGTTTTCAGGGGAGATCGTGGCGGTCGGATCCGACGTGAATCGCCCGCTCAGGATTGGTCAAAGGGTCTCGGCCGAAGGCCACGTCATCGACCTGAACTCCGAGGCTGCGAGAGCGGGCCACTTCCATCTGGACCCGCACACGCGGGGTATAGGGGTCAACCGCCAGGGTGCCTTTGCCGAGTTCGTCGTTGCTCCCGCATTCAATGTGATCGAACTGCCGGACGACGTGTCCGATGACGTGGCGTCCATACTCGATCCCTTTGGCAATGCTGTCCACACGGCCCAACAGTTCGACCTCCTGGGAGAGGACGTCCTGGTCACTGGAGCAGGCCCTATCGGGATGATGGCTGCGGCTGTTGCCCGTCATGCCGGTGCTCGAACGGTTGTCCTGACCGATATCAACGATTTTAGGCTTGAGCTGGCACAGAAGGTCGCTCCTGGTGTGCGGACCGTGAATACGACACGCGAAGATCTCAGGGACGTTATGCACGAGCTGGGTCTGAAGGTCGGTTTTGATGTGGCCCTTGAGATGTCTGGATCTCCGATCGCGTTTCAGCAGTGTGTCGATACCCTCATCATGGGAGGTGGCATGGCGATGCTGGGCATTCCGGCCAAGCCCATGGAGACGGACTGGGGAGCCATCATACTGAAGGCCCTGACCATCAAGGGTGTTTACGGTCGTGAGATGTTCACGACCTGGCGCAAAATGCTGGGACTGCTCAAGGCTGGCCTGGACCTGGAGCCCTTGATCACGCATCGCATGGGCTATGAGCGTTTTGCTGAAGGGTTCGAGGCCATGAAGGCCGGTCAGTCTGGCAAGGTGGTACTGAACTGGGACAAGGCAGCCTGAAGCCCAGGTCCGTCGCTATCGATTGCGTTTAAGGGACTGGCGTTGAGCAGACAGGATAGATGTCCCCTGATGCATGGCTCTGTCCTTCAGGGCCGGGCAGGAGAAGGGACGAAGCACCATGAACTATCGCCATAGCTTTCATGCGGGTAATTTCGCTGACCTGGTAAAGCATGCGCTGATCCTATGGTTGATCAGGACACGTCAGGCGAAGGGCGCGGTCACGGTGATAGATACCCACGCTGGAGCGGGCCTCTATGACCTGCAGGGTGATGCTGTCCGATCGCGAGAGGCAGAGGCAGGCGTACTGAAGCTTATGGCCGCAACTGGGGTGCCGCCGCATGTCGCTGCTCTTGCCGATGAGGTCCGCGCCCTTAACCCTGACCACGAAACGGTGCGAGTCTATCCCGGCTCGCCTGTCCTGATCGCAAGAGCTCTGCGTTCCCAGGACCACTATCACGGGTTCGAGCTACGTGACGAGGTTGCCCTCCTCTTGAACGGGGCCCTGACTGATTTTCCAAACGCCAGCGGACAATCAGGCGACGGCTATGATCTGACACTGGCCAAGGCACGAGGTCATCAAGGTGCGGTTGTCTTGATCGATCCTCCATTTGAACGGCCGGATGACTATCAGCGCTCCGCAGAGCTCGCGATGGATCTGGTCGGCAACGATTCTGAGGCGCTTGTCGCTATCTGGACCCCCCTCAAGGATATGGAGACCTTTGACAGTTTCCTTCGCCGTCTGTCCGGGAATGTACTCGTGGCCGAGGCACGCCTGAGGCCCCTGACCAATCCGATGAAGATGAACGGATGCTCCATGGTTTTTCTGAACGCTCCGTCTGGAACTGAGGACGTGGCGGCAGAAGTCTGTGGCTGGGTCGCCGAAGCCTTGGGAGATCCAGGGGCTCGTGGAGAGGTCTGGCGACTCTAAGTTGCGCTGCGGATCAAACCCAGGCCGGTGTGGGCAGGCCTTTTGATTTCAAGAACTCGGCATTGAAGAGCTTTGATGCGTAGCGTGCCCCTGGATCGCACAGGCAGGTGACAATCGTCTTGCCAGGGCCGAGCTCGCGCGCAAGTCTTTTGGCTCCCACAAGGTTCACGCCGGCCGAACCGCCAAGAGACAGGCCCTCATACTGAACGAGATCAAACAGGATCGGCAGGAACTCGCTATCCTCAACCCTCCAGACGTGGTCCGGGGTAAAGCCCTCCAGATTGCCGGTAATGCGTGCCACCCCAATGCCTTCGGTAATGGAGGAGCCCTCGGCCTTCATTTCACCCTTGGTGAACCAGTTGAAAAGGGCCGCACCACCGGGATCAGCCAGACCGATCCGTACATCCGGGTTCTGTTCACGCAGATAGGACGATACGCCCACAAGTGTTCCCCCAGAACCTACCGCGCTGACGAAGCCGTCGACCCTCCCGTCGGTCTGGGCCCAGATCTCGGGTCCCGTCGTCCTATAGTGGGCCTCACGGTTTGCAAGATTGTCAAACTGGTTCGACCAGACTGCACCTTCAGCGAGATCGACGTTCAGCTCCTGCGCCAGTCGACCTGAGTAATGCACGAAGTGGTTGGGACTGGAGAAGGGAGCGGCGTCGACTTCAATCAGGCGAGCCCCCAGGCCACGCACGGCCTGCTTCTTCTCCTCGGACTGGGTCCGGGGCATGACGATGACGACCGGATGGCCCAAAGCCGCCCCTACGAGTGCAAGGCCGATGCCGGTGTTTCCCGCTGTGCCCTCTACGATCGTACCTCCGGGTTTGAGTGCGCCAGCAGCACGCGCGGTCATGACGATCGACAGGGCGGCACGATCCTTTATCGACCCTCCGGGATTGAGGAACTCAGCCTTGCCAAGCACTTCGCATCCGGTCTCTTCAGAAAGGCGGTTCAGACGGATCAGCGGCGTATTGCCGATGAGATCAAGGATCGAGCCAACAGTGGGCGCGGGAGAGGCAGAAGACACTAGGGCGGCCTTTGACAAAGCGGTTGAGGCTTTATCTTAAAAGCAATTGTCTTTGCGTGGCTGATAGGATTTCTAACGGCATGGCCAGATCTCTTCTCCCCCTCAATGCCCTTCGTGCCTTTGAAAGTGCGGCCCGCACGCTGAACTTCTCACGATCTGCCGAAGAGCTTTCGGTGACGCCCGGTGCTGTCAGTCAGCAGATTCGCCTGCTTGAGGACATTGTCGGTGGTCCCCTTTTCCTGCGCGAGGCCAAGGGCTTGCAGCTGACCGATCTTGGGCGCGGCTCGGCTCCGCTTCTACGGGAGGGATTCGAGCGGTTGATGGATGCCTCGGCTCTTTTGCGTGAGCCTCCACGTCGCCGCCAGGTGTCCATTAGTGTTCCGCCCTCTTTTGCTTCCAAATGGCTGATGCCGCGCATGGATGACTTTCACGCCGCTCATCCAGACGTCGAGGTCTGGATCTCGGCGGACCTAGAACCGGTTGTCCTCGGAGAGGGCAAGGCTGACCTTGCCGTTCGCTATGGGCCCGGGGACTATCCCGGTCATGTGGTCGAGCGACTAATGATGGAAACGGTGCTCCCGGTCTGCGCGCCAGGGCTTCTGACGGGGCAGCGTCCAATACAGAGGCCCGGAGATCTTCTGGGGCATCCTCTCTTGCACGACATGTCCAATGACGGGGATCCGAGCCGACCTGATTGGTCGATGTGGCTCAAGGCCCGTGGTGTCAAACACCCCGATGCGAGACGCGGATCACGCTTTAACCACTCCGGAATGCTGATTGAGGCCGCTGTAGCCGGTCGCGGCGTGGTTTTGGCCAAGAGGACCCTGGCCCAGGCTGACCTGGAGGCCGGCCGGCTGGTCGCGCCCTTCGCAGATGGATCCGAGGCGGTTGGCTTTGCCTATCATGTTGTCATGCCCAGGGACCGTCCTGTGTCCTCAAGCACCCATATGTTCGTCCGCTGGCTCAAGCAGCAGGCGATACATCACGACAACTCAATGGGAGCCCTCTGAGCGAAAGGCACGACCGTATCATTGCAGGCAAGACACCCTCGCCCACGTTCAGGTCCAGAGCGGCTCATCCGGTCCCCGGTGGAAAGAACCAAGGGCAGCGGATGCGCGCGAACCTAGCCGGTGTAGGCTCTAGACGACGCTGAGTGCGCGCAGCGCACGAACACGGCTGTCATCAGTCATGAGATTCGGACGTGCCGGTCCATGAATGACCAGAGGTGTCGCACTTTCTTCATCCCCCGATGGAGTGACCAGCCAACCGCGTCGGGCAAAGGCCACGCCAGATGCGCGCCTGGAGGTCCATTTTGCAATCGGTGCAGCC
>JBFZCB010000127.1:0-9382 GCA_041308165.1 Caulobacterales bacterium | reverse complement strand
AGTTTGCCGACCGCGGATTCCACCAGAGCCGTTGCGGATGGAGGGCGGATATCAAGACACAGCCGAGGCAGTGCCCGTCCCTCTATCCACTCGAACTCGGGCTCCGGAAGACGTTCAGCGGCTGCCTGGCGACAGTCAACGACGAGGACGATGCGGACATGAGGCCGGGTAGCTCTTGCCCTTACAATGCCGATACCCCGAGCTTCGATATGGCCATGGAGTGATCTGGGAAGAGTGTCAGGCAGGGTGGCCCAGACCGCATCGGCAGAGGCCCAGACCTGGGTGTAATCGTCGGCGACCAGCCTCCAGCCTTCGGATATGAGCCTCAGGGCGAGATCGCTCTTTCCTGATCCCGAAGCTCCTACAAGCAGGATACCGATCCAGCCGTCGGGGACTCTGCGTGCCACAGCCGTCGCATGCAGAAGGCTGCTCATTCGCTACTCGTGGCCGTTCGACGAAGCGCCGCCATGTGGGTGGTTGGCAGCTCGACGACAAATCGGGCCCCTATGAGGCTCCCATCTTCTCCGGAACGGTTCTCGGCATGAACCCGTCCACCATGGGCTTCTATGATTTGACGAACGATCGAGAGCCCGAGACCGGAGTTGGCCCCAAAGGCGGTTCCGCGAGGTCGCGACGTGTAGAAGCGCTCGAACACGGTCTCAAGGTTCTCACTGGGAATGCCAGGGCCATCATCATCCACCGTGATCAAGGCTGTACCCGGGTTGGTGGCCGATCGCACCAGGCTGATCCTCACTGTGCCCCCCTCAGGACTGAATGAGCGGGCATTGTCCACGAGGTTCCTGAGCACCTGACCCAGGGGGCCGTCGCGACCGAGCACTCGCACATCGTCGGTCGGGGGGGTCAGAAGTACCGGGGCCTGACCGGGCTTGCGGCCGTGATCATAGACACTGACGATGTCACCGATCAGCGCATTCAGGTCGATAGGTCGCGGTCGCTCCCGAGAAAGCTCGGCATCCAGGCGTGATGCGTTGGAGATGTCCGTGATCAGCCTGTCCAGACGTTTGACGTCCGCCTGCAATAGCAGGGTGAGACGTTCACGTTGTGCCGGCTCGCTTACCAGCTCCAGGGTTTCCAGGGCCGAGCGGATAGACGTCAGCGGATTCTTGATCTCGTGGCTGACGTCGGCGGCAAACCTCTCGATTGCATCCATTCTGTCCGAAAGGGTCTCGGTCATGGTTTCAAGCGACTTGGCCAGGTCGCCGATCTCGTCGCGCCGGCCCTCAAGATCGGGCAGGGAAATGGCCCGGGCGCGTTGCATGCGAACCTGATCGGCAGCAGCCGAAAGCCGCATGATCGGACGGGCGACAAACAGATGAAGCAGGACCGAAGCCAGAAGATTCACCGCCAGAGCCACCAGGGCAAACGGGATCAGCGCCCGTCTCTGGGCAGAGAGAATCTCGTCGACGTCGCCGGCCTCCAGGGTAAGCACACCCAGGATCTGGTTGACGTGCCGGACCGGAATGGACACCGAGACCACCCGGCCACCATCCTCATCGTGGCGCAGGGTTTTCTGGGTTGCACCGGCGAGGGCGGCGTCGACCTCTTCGACCAGCTCACGTCGAGCGCGCAACTGCCGGGCGCTCGCCCTGGCCACCTCATCGGCCGGTGTCGTCTGAACCGGTGTACCTGCCGGTTTCGCTGGCGGCAGGGGGCGACCGGGTATGACTTCGGTCACGGCGTAGGAATCCGCAAAGGGCTTCAGGTCGATGGCTCCGGGCTCGAGCCCGATGGAATCGACGAACATCACCCCGTCGGCGTCATAGAGCCGCGCGCGCTGGCCTTCCGGGATGAAGCGGTCCAGCAGGATCTGGGGCACCCGCTCGCTGTTGAACTGCGGTGTCGGTTCTCCAACCGTATAGTTTTCGCTGCCCAGGACATTGGCCAGCAGTTCGGCCTGGCCGACAAGCGAGTCCTGGCGTGCCTCTACTAGGCCGCGACGCCATTCATTCAACGCCAGGGCTCCGCCCAGCAGGATGAGCAGACTGATCAGGTTCAGGGCGAAGATGAGCCCGCCGAGCCTGGATCCACCAAAGCGGTTCAGCCTTCGGGCCAGCTCGAGGCGCGCCTCTTGCCGACCCGGTGAAGGCGTACGCTCAGCTTTCGCGGTATCGATAGCCGACGCCATACAGGGTCTCGATCGCGTCGAAGTCTGGATCTACGACCCGGAATTTCTTGCGCATCCGCTTCACGTGGCTGTCGATGGTACGGTCATCCACATAGACCTGATCGTCATAGGCAGCGTCCATGAGATTGTCGCGGCTTTTCACGAAACCAGGGCGTTGGGCAAGGGCCTGGAGCAGAAGGAACTCCGTCACGGTCAGTTTGACCGGTCGGCCATCCCAGGTGCTTTCATGACGGGCAGGATCCATGAGCAGCTTGCCGCGGCGAATGGCCTTGCCAGAGGTTTCAGCCGACGGCTCGGGCTCTGCGCCGTCCGCTCCCGTGCGCCGCAGAAGCGCCTTGACCCTCTCGATCAAGAGGCGCTGGCTGAAGGGTTTGTGGATATAGTCATCAGCGCCAAGATTGAAGCCGAGGATTTCGTCGATCTCTTCGTCCTTGGACGTCAGCATGATGACGGGAATCTGGGAGGTTTGGCGCAGGCGGCGCAGCACTTCCATTCCGTCCATGCGAGGCATCTTCACGTCCAGGATTGCCAAATCCGGGGGCTGGGTCTCTAGGGCTTCAAGACCTGACACACCATCATGATAGGCTGTGATCTTGTGGCCATGGCTTTCGAGAGCCAGGGAGACTGAGGTCACGATGTTCTCGTCATCGTCGACCAGTGTGATGTTGGCCAACTGGCCCTCCTCATTATCCGCGACCGCCATCGGTCGCCTTCGTCGTCTCTGCCTTAACGCACGGCAAGCGTAACCGTTCTCCGGGAACGCGGTGACATTAGGGCGATGATGCCGCTGGGCCAAGCATTCCTGCACAACTGGGCAGGAATGGGTCAGCCAAACGCCATTTTTTGAAAACCTGACCTTAAGCCCTGAATGTTAGACTGCCTCTATGGCCGGTCAGATTCACTACGAAATCTTCATTCGGAAGACCCCGCCTTCGTCCTGGACCCTTGCCATGGCGACAGAGAGCCGGGCTCTGGCAGTGGAGACAGCTGAGGAAACGCTGCGTAGCAAGCTCGCCGTGGCCGTGCGGGTGAACAAGGAGACCCTTGACCCCGAAACGCGGGCTTACAGCAGTGTCACCATACTCACACGCGGTGCCCCCGAGCTTAAGGCCAAGAAGGTCACGGCTGAGGGTGTTGGCCAGGCGGCCTGTATCACTCCGGCGGATCTCTATGCGCCTATAGCCCGTGAAACCCTGGCCGAAGTGCTCTCGGACTGGCTTTTGCGCAATCAGGTCACGGCCTATGAGCTGCTGCATCGACCGGATCTGGCTGAAAAGCTGGATGCATCGGGGGTGGAACTCCAGCATGCCATCCAGAAGGTCGCCATTCCCCAAAGCCAGTCCTGCGGCCAGTCCACTCATGAGCTGATCCGTCATTACCAGCGGCTGGCCGAGGCGACCGTGTCGAAGCTTGTTGGCGCGGGCCGCCGTGACCAGTTTGCAGATGTTCGTCACGAGCCTTTGGCGCAGATTGCCGAGGGGCTGGAGGGCCGCAGCGACCGTGTGTTTGTCATGGGAGGTGTGCTCTGTCGTGCAATCGCCGCGGGATGCGATGCGATTGAGAGGCTGGGCATAATGATGGATATGGCGGATCAGGCCCCGCAAGACGGGCCAGGTCGCGCACTTGTCTTTACGCAGCTCGAGCAGATTCTCTGCGATCTTCTGGCAACACGCAGCGGCCTTGAGTCCATCCTGGGATTGGATCTGGATCAGGGTGGCAGTCTGGCGGCTGCGGTCAGGATGGCCGCACCGGCCGAGATCGAAGCCGTTCTGCGGGCAGATCCGCGCATTGCCACCATAATCCCGGTGGTGGAGGGCCCTGCGGCTCGGCTGGGGACCTATCTTGCCGCCGGGGCGTTTCCAGCCCTGACGCGGAGCCTGGCCCGTCTGGTCCTGCGTGAACTCATGGGGCCTCGTCGTCTGCGCCCATCCGATGCCATGGGAGAGGTCGGCATACTGAGGGCGCTGGCCACTACCCTGACAGCCTCAGCCGGACGCCTTCTGACGCTTGAGGAGGTACAGGCCGCATTCGTGGAACGATCCAAGGCCTTGATCACGGCAGACTTCATTGAGGCCTGTATGTCGGGGTGCGAAACGGCCTTGCAGGAAATCGAAGTCCTTATCCGCATCTGCGAGAATGTCACCGGACCGGCCAACAAGCGTTCGGCGTCACGGTGGCTTGAGGCCAGTCTGTCTGCACTGAAGTTCGAAAACGAGATGCGGGCTCCTGGTTTGCATCCGGTGCAGAAGCTTGCCGTGCTGGCGGGACTTCAGCGTTCGGTCCGGGCCTGTGCCTTTGCCGACGAAGATCAGGAAAGGTCCCTTGCCGTGATCGGTGCCCTTGGGGGTATGATCGAGGCGGACACACGGCTGATCGTCCAGATGGGGCGAGCCAGTGCACCGGCGCTCCAGCGTATTACCGCCCTGCTTCGACTTGCCGCCGGTCAGACGGGGCCTTCCGGTCCGGTCTCGGAGCGGGCCAAGGCTGAGGTCACCAGGCTGATCCGGAGTCCGGAAATGCGTTCGGCTCTTGCCGAAACGCCTGAAGCCTTGCCGGAAATCAGGGGTCTGATGGAAAGCGCGGGGCTGGCGGCCTGATCCAGGCTGGCGACCGAGTTTATCGGCCCGCCTGGTGGTAACGAGACCGCTGGCGATGAAAAGCACCATGCCCCGTGCCATCACTCGGGTCTTGAACTTATCCTGGTTTTGCTCACTCAGTCCGGGCTCAAAGTCTGGGCGGGCAGGCAGTACCGGCCAACATCAGGCTCTCGGTGCACGGTTCTAACGGGCGGATGGAAAACCATGACTGACGCAAAGCTGGCATCATGAAGGCCTGGACCCAAGCGGATATGCCCGATCTGACGGGCCAGCACGTCATCATTACCGGAGCAACCGGCGGTCTGGGTTTCGAAGTCGCCCGAGAGATGGCGTCGAGGGGGGCCAACGTGGTCCTGGCGGGCCGAAATCCCGACAGGGGAGCCGAGGCCCTGGGCCAGATCCGGGCCTCAAATCCCAAGGCCAGGGTGAGTTTTGATCCTCTGGACCTGAGTGATCTCAGCTCTGTTGGTGCCTTTGCCGATCGTCACCTGGCTGTGGGTCGGCCCGTCGATATCCTGATCAACAATGCCGGCGTCATGGCGCTCCCGAAACGCAAGACGACGGTGGACGGGTTCGAGCTGCAGTTCGCGACCAACTATCTGTCTCACTTTGCTCTGACGGGACGACTTTTGCCGCTTTTGCAGATGGGCCAGGCGCGTCTTGTCCAGGTGTCCAGCATCGCCCACCGGGGTGCAGACATTCGCCTGGACGATCTTCACTAGGAGGTCGGTTACAGGGCCTGGCCTGTCTATCAGCAGTCCAAACTGGCCATGTTGATGTTCGCGATCGAACTGCAGCGCCAGAGCGATACCCAGGGCTGGAACCTGACGAGTGTGGCGGCCCATCCGGGCTATGCCCGGACCTCACTGATTGTCAGCGGTCCCCTAGCGCACTCTCGCCCTGGCCGCCTGGTCTACACCTGTCTCTTTCGGCCTCTGATTGAGCCCTGGGTCAGTCACTCCGCCTATGATGGGGCGTTGCCAATCCTGATGGCGGCAACTTCGCCTGATGTCCTGGCTGCGCAATACTATGGCCCGACCCGAATGCAGGAAATGAAGGGCCCTCCCGGACAGGCCAGGATCGGGACCAAGGCCCTGGACGCCGGAGTGGCAGGACGACTTTGGAGGGCATCCGAAAGGATGACAGGTGTCAGCTTCAGCTGAACAGAATGCCAGGTCAGACTGCCGTCTAGCAGGCTTTCCCGGCAGCCCATCCCGACGACCAGGCCCACTGGAAATTATAGCCCCCCAGCCAGCCTGTGATGTCGACGACTTCACCTATGAAGAAGAGACCCGGCACTGACCGCGCCTGGAGGGTCTGCTGATCCAGTTCGGCCGTATCGACGCCCCCCAGGGTCACCTCGGCAGTTCTATAGCCTTCAGAGCCAACGGGTTTCACGCTCCAGCCATTGATCGCGTCTTCAAGGGCCTTAAGCGTCCTGTCGGGAACCTCGGCCAGTTTCCGCGGCTCCAGACCTTCGCGGGCGAGGATTGCATCGGCCAGGCGGCGCGGCAGGATATGACCCAGCGCGGTCTGGATGGCCTGTTTGCCATTCTCCTGCTTGGCAGCCTTCAACTGGTCGAACACGCGACAGTCGGGAGCGAGCGCCAGGTCCACAGCTTCACCCTCGCGCCAGTAGGAGCTGATCTGGAGAATGGCCGGACCCGACAGGCCGCGATGGGTGAAAAGCAGGGCCTCTCTGAAGCAGGCGCGGCTCGTCCTTGCGGTCGCCTCCAGAGCGACACCGGCCAATCCGGCATGCTGCTCTAGAAAGCCTGGCTCGAAAGTCAGGGGGACGAGGGCTGGACGGGTATCGGTCACACGAAGTCCAAAGCGTCTGGCAAGGTCGTAACCCCAGCCGGTTGCTCCCATCTTAGGGATCGACTTGCCGCCCGAGGCCACAACCAGGGATGACACTCGGATTGAAGCGCTATCTCCAAGGCTTGCCAGCCAGCCGTCAGTGCCGCGTTCAAGGGTGGATACCTGAGTGTTCAGCTTCAGCGTGACGCCGCAATCACGCATGTCGTCAGTCAGCATGCGGATAATCTGCTTGGCACTGTCGTCGCAGAAAAGCTGACCAAGGGTTTTTTCGTGCCAGGCGATGCCGGCCCTGTCGACACGATCAATGAAGTCCCGCGGTCCAAACCGTTTCAGGGCGGATGCGGCAAAGCGGGGGTTCTCGCCAAGGAAACGCTCGATCCGGTCGCCTTCCAGATTGGTGAAGTTGCAGCGTCCACCGCCCGAAATGCGGATCTTCTCGCCCGGCGCGCGGGCGTGGTCTACGACCAGGACCTTGCGCCCGCGCCGCCCGGCCTCGATCGCACACATCATGCCGGCGGCTCCAGCCCCCACAATCAGGACGTCGAAATCGGCAGGGGTCAAGGGTTTGCACCGCTGGGACACTTGATCATCTAGTGGGCCTCATCCCAGTTCAGGGCGGCCTTGGCCTCCACAACGAGCGGTACGCTGAGCTTTACAGCGGGCTCGTCAGCGCGCTCCATGACGGACCGGATAACCTTGATGGCAGGCTCGGCCAGGTCATGGGGAGTCTCAAAGACCAGCTCGTCATGAACCTGGAGCAGCATCTTCACATCCGAGAGCCCCGCATCGGCAAGGGCTTTGGGCATACGCATCATTGCCCTGCGGATCACGTCTGCAGCTGCGCCCTGGATGGGGGCATTGATCGCAGCCCGTTCTCCGAACTGTCGCTCGGCTCCGGATTTGGAGTGAATGGCGGGAATATGAATGCGGCGTCCAAAGAGGGTTGAAACGAACCCGGCCTGTTTTACCTCGGCCCGGGTCCTGTCCATATAGTCGCGGATCCCCGGGAAACGTTCGAAATAGGTCCTGATATAGGCCGCTGCCTCGCCCTGATCGATGCCGAGCTGGTTGGCGAGCCCAAAGGCCGAGATGCCATAGACAATACCGAAATTGATGGCCTTGGCCCGTCTTCGGGTTTCTGCGGGCATGCCTTCAACCGGTACGCCGAACATTTCCGAAGCCGTTGCGGCATGGATGTCCAGACCAGCCTTGAAAGCTCTTTTCAGCTCCGGGATATCACCAATGTGCGCCAGCAGGCGCAGCTCGATCTGCGAGTAGTCGGCGCTGATCAGTAAATTGCCCGGTGCCGCGACAAAGGCCTGGCGGATCTGGCGGCCGGTTTCTGTGCGGATGGGAATATTCTGAAGGTTGGGGTCACTCGAGGCCAGGCGACCGGTCGAGGCGGCAGCCAGCTGATAACTGGTATGGACGCGATGGGTTGCCGGATCTGCAGCGGCCGACAGGGCATCTGTATAGGTCCCCTTGAGTTTCGAAAGCTGACGCCATTCCAGCAGGACCCTAGGGAGCTCATGGGTCAGGGCCAGGTCTTCCAGCACGCTGGCGTCTGTCGCCCACTGGCCGGTGGCGGTCTTCTTGCCCCCTGACAGGCCCATTTCCCCAAACAGTATCTCTCCGACCTGCTTGGGACTGCCGGGATTGAACGGATGGCCAGCCAGCTTTTCTGCCTCCGTTTCCAGCTCTGCCATCTTCAGCCCGAACTCGGATGAGAGGCGGGTCAGGCGGGAAGGATCGATGCGGATTCCGGCCAGTTCCATTGTCGCCAGAACCCCGGGCATACCGCGCTCAAGGGTTTCATAGACGGTTACGAGGCCTTCTCTGGCCAGTCTGGGCTTGAGACGGCGCCACAACCTCAGCGTGACATCTGCGTCCTCAGCGGCATAGGCAGTCGCGGGCTTGAGAGCGACGTGCCGGAAACTGATCTGTTTTTTTCCTGTGCCTGCCACGCTCTTGAAGGCGATGGGTTCATGGCCAAGATGCAGGCGCGAGAGTTCATCCATACCATGGCCATGCAGCCCGCCCTCGAGGACGTAAGAGATGAGCATGGTGTCATCGATAGGTCCCACGTCGATGCCGTAACGCGCCATGACCGCCAGATCGTACTTGCCGTTCTGAACCACCTTCAGCACAGAGGGATCTTCAAGAAGCGGCTTGAGGCGTGTCAGGGCCAGATCCAGATCAAGCTGGACTATGGGTTCAGAGACCTGTGCACCCTGTCCGAAATCCAGCCCGTCCGCTCCCTCGGCAGGTGGATGGTCATGCGTCAGCGGAATGTAGCAGGCATCGTTTGGACCGATGGCGAGCGATAGGCCGCAAAGGCCTGCGTGGGTGGCGGACAGTGCATCGGTCTCGGTATCAAAACCGATGACCCCAGCAAGGGTGGCGCGGGCAATGAAGGTGTCCAGGGCCTCCAGTGTCTGGATACAGAGATAGCCCTCGTGAACAACCGCCACTGTGTCGGCGTCTGTGGAGGCCGGCTGAGGCGCATGGCGGGGAGAGGCCACCGGAGCAGTCAATGGTGTTGGCCGGGGTCTGGATAGGATTGATGGGCCCGAAGGATCACCCGGTTCAAGGCCGGCACCGCCGACACGGCGCGCCAGTGACCGGAACTCCATGTCCTCGAGAAAGGCCGACAGCGTATCCGGATCAGGATCACGAACGATGAAATCCTGGATCGGCTCCGGAGCCGGGACATCACAGGCCAGGGTCACAAGCCTGCGGCTGAGACGGATTTGGTCGGCGTATTCGATCAGGGTTTCGCGCCGCTTGGGCTGTTTGATTTCTCCAGCCCGCGCCAGCA
>JBFZCB010000126.1:0-7346 GCA_041308165.1 Caulobacterales bacterium | reverse complement strand
GCCTCGGCCAGCACGAAATAGCTGTAGGGATCATTAGGCCAGTCCCTGAGAAGTTCCTCAATCTTGGCCTTCGCGCCCAGCGCATCTCCCTTCATTAGAAGTGCCGCAGCAAGGCTGCGCCGTGTGGGGAACCAGATCACGGGCGGGTCACCGCCTTCATTCCCAGCCCTGGCCTGGATAGCCGCGGCTGCCGAATAGGCCCTTATCGCGGCCTCGGAATCGCCTTCGATCATGGCCGCACGTCCTTCCAGCACCCGCTGCGAGAGCTCCACAAAACCCCTTTGCTGTTCCAGCATTGACCCCTTGAACTCGGTCGTCTCGATCAGAGCGGCTATGGCTTCCGCCTCCGTGCGCACGTCCTTTGCCAGGTGACGCCTCGCTGCAGATTCTCCACGGGCATAGTGCCAGGAAACCCGCAGAAGATAGTTGTCTCTGGGAGGCTCCCTGAGTGCTTCGACTGCAACCTGGCTTCCGAAGCGACCATAGATTGCGTAGGCATTATGCGTGATGATCTGACGCCAGACATTGGTTGCAGGAATGTCCGGATAGGTTTTCAAAAACCAGTCTGCGAGCGCCAGCCCCTGTTCCTGGCCTCCAGCCATGAGGGCGGCCCCCATGCCAAAATGCAGATTGTGACCATGAAGCGGCATGCCCGGAATACCCCCCGGAGGGCGCGCCAGGGCATCGTAGCGGCGGTCAAGCGCCACGGCTTCGACATTTGAGTTCATCGCGTCCTTGTAGCGGCCTACGCGATAGAAGGTGTGGGAAGGCATATGGACCAGATGGCTGGCTCCTGGTGCCAGCTGAGCCAAACGCTCTCCATAGGGGATCGCCTTATGGGGGTCATCGGACCACTCGGTTAGATGGATATAGAGATGGATCGCTCCCGGGTCATTCGGATCAATGGTCAGGCTGTGTTCAAGCAGTGCCATGGCGCGCTCCACGCCCTGGGTCCTGGGTTTGCCCTCCGGCGTCCACCAGTCGTAGTCGGTCAGCATCCAAGCATCTGCGGTCACAGCCGAGACGAGCAGAATGTCAGGGTTTTTTCTGGCAATACGATCCATCGATCGCGCAAAGCGAAGCCCCTGGCTTTCCGTTCGACCAGAATAGCGTTGGATCAGAGCATCCATCATCTGACGCTGCATCGGCGTCGCCTGTCTGGCTAATCGCCTGGCCTGCCGAGCCACAGACAGCGCTTGCCGCTTCGTCGCCTCATCGCCACCTCCCCCGTTCAGGTTTGGTCCCAACGCCCAGGCTTCCCCCCATGCACACATGCTACAACCGGGATCGAGCTGACGTGCCTTGCGGAAAGCCCTGACCGCCTCGGTATGCTCAAATGCCCAGCGCAAACGCACACCGTGGTCGAACCAGACCTGCGCCTGGGGAGTTGCGTCAACATCGAAGGCGGCTTGGCCAAAGCCGTCCACGAGCACCATGTCATCGCCAGCCAAAGGGCGTTCAGTTGCCTGACTGGTTTCGCACACGAAAGCGGCGTCTATGGCAGCCAGTTCAGCGGCATCCCTTGTTGCATCCGCAACCGCCGCAGGGGCGGTCAGGCAGACCGCTATCGCCGTGAAAGCCAAAAGGTTTAGTCGCATTGCAGACCCCCATTGAGTGCAAACACTCTGACGGGGTTTTGGGATCAGGCCAATAGGCTCAGATCAGCCCTGCCAAGGGCGAAGAGGGATCTGCATAAAGGCGTTTGCGCATACGACCGGCCAGATAGGCCTGCCGTCCGGCAATGACAGCATGCTTCATTGCGCTCGCCATCAAAATCGGATTCTTGGCCTCGGCGATCGCCGTGTTCATCAGCACAGCATCACAGCCGAGTTCCATTGCAATCGTTGCATCCGAGGCTGTCCCGACACCTGCATCGACGAGAACAGGCACCTTGGCCTGCTCAACGATCAGCCTGATATTTACCCGGTTCTGAATGCCCAGGCCTGAACCGATAGGGGCCGCGGCTGGCATGATGGCAGCAGCACCGGCTTCCTCGAGTTTCTTGGCGAACACCACATCATCAGTGCAGTAGACCATGACGTCGAACCCGTCCTTGATCAGAAGCTCAAGCGCCCGAAGCGTTTCGGGCATGTCTGGATAGAGATGTGGAGTGTTTGACAAAACTTCCAGCTTGACCAGGTTCCATCCACCGGCCTCTCGGGCAAGGCGAAGGGTTCGCACGGCATCTTCTCCAGTGAAGCAACCGGCGGTATTGGGAAGAAACGTAAAACGTTCCGGTTTCACATAATCAACCAGCATGGGCTGGGTCGGATCCGAAAGGTTTACACGACGCAGGGCTACGGTGACGATCTCAGCCCCTGCGGCCTCCGCTGCCGCCGCATTCTGAGCGTAGTCCGTATACTTGCCCGTGCCCACGATCAGCCGCGACGTGAATGTACGGCCCGCGACGGACCATGAATCGGAATGAGGATCGATAGCAGTCATGATGCCGACTTAGCGCTTCCTAACCCGGTTGCGAAGGCCGCCAGTAGAAAGTTCACTCCGGCTCATGACCGATTGATCACAACCGCCCTTCAGCCGCCGCCAACAAAAACAACCAACTCGAGCCTGTCTCCATTCGCCAGTTCCGTCTGGGCATGAAGCGAGCGAGGGACGATCTCAAGATTGAGCTCGACCGCGACCTTGCGGACATCAAGGCCCAGTTCCTCCACCAGGCCAAGAACAGTCCGGGCAGTGACTGAGCGGATTTCGCCATTCAGGTGAATCTCGGGCAATCCGTATTCCTTGTGATGGAGCCACTGTCCCCTATACAGCGGGCAGAAGCGACAAACCATTGTTGGCCTGTGGCGTTGGCGTTCAGGCTCCGGAGACGGGGGCCTGAACCCTGTCTGAAGGGGCCCTGACAGCCCCGTCAGAGATCAGTTGGACGGGCTCAGGCCCTCACCCCTCAGGCTGGCCTTGAGGCCAGACTGCTCGAAAGATCGTCGATAGCCCTGCGCAATTCTCCGATTTCTGTCCGCAGCGCCGCCATGTCTGCAACTTCCTCTGCATGCACCTGCTGTCGTTCCTCGCTGGCCTGGAGAAGATCCGCCTCAAGCTTCTGCCTTTCAGCCTTGGCCTCTTCCTCGTGTTCGCTCTGCATCGCGTTGACGACTATGCCGATGAATAGATTGAGCATTGTAAAGGTTGTGCACAGTATGAAGGGCACGAAGAACAGCCAGGCGAAGGGGAAGACTTCCATCACAGGTCTCACGATACCCATGGACCAGCTCTCAAGGGTCATGATCTGAAAAAGAGAATAGGCTGACGCGGGTATCGATCCGAACCACTGAGGAAAATCGGCAGCAAAGAGCTTGGTCGCCATCACGGAGGCAACGTAGAAGATCAGGCTCATCAGAAGCATTATTGATCCCATACCAGGCAGGGCACTGATCAAGGCACCGACGACACGCCTGAGGGAGGGCACAATCGTAATCATTCTAAGCACCCTGAGGATGCGTAGGGCTCGCAGGACGGAAAGCGCGCCTGTGGCGGGAAGGAGTGCAATCGTGACGACCGCAAAATCGAAAAGACTCCAGGGGTCCTTAAAGAACCTGAGCCGGTGAACCGCTATTCTGGCGACGACCTCAACAACGAAAACCGCTAGGATCGCCTTGTCCAGGAAGAGCAGTACCGTGCCATACCGCTCCATCACCGAAGGGCTTGTCTCCAGTCCAAGCGTAACGGCATTGATCAGGATAAGGATCAGAATGATCCTTTCGGTCCTAGGGGACGTTATGAGCTGCTTCAGCCGATCCACGGCAATCTCCAGAGAATTGATCGCACCCCATGAGCCAAGCCCGGGGTAAGCGCCATACCTCAAGCTGGCCCCTAGAAACAATCGCCCTGGGGGCCGCTGGATACACTCTTTCGCACAGGCGGATTGATAACCGTCACACCTCGGTTAAAAGGCAGGTCCGATTCCGATCGGATCGCCACAATCGCGAGCGCAATGCCCGAGACCCCCGCCATATACGTTCTCAATGGACCCAACCTCAATCTGCTGGGGGTTCGCGAACCTGACATCTATGGACATGAAACCCTGAGCGATGTGCAGGGTCTTTGTGAACAGGCTTCGCAAGGCCTTCCCGTCGTGTTCAGACAGACCAATCATGAAGGCGAAATGATTGACTGGATACATGAGGCTAGAGACAGGGCCTGTGCCCTGGTGATCAATGCTGCAGGCTACACACATACATCGGTAGCCCTGCATGATGCCTTGAAGACCCTCACAGTGCCTGTGATTGAATGCCATCTGTCCAACCCCGCTGCCCGCGAACCTTTCAGACATCACTCTTTTGTTTCGCCTGCAGCGTCCGGAATCGTTTCGGGCTTCGGCCCTCTTAGCTATGAACTGGCCATCAAGGCTGCACTCAGGTTGATGCAGACGCGCAATCTTGCCGCTACAGTATCGCCTCAAGGATAAATAGAAGGCTCCACCCCCATGGCCGACCCCAAAACTCCCACAAAGATCAAGAACGATTCCGAAATCGATACGGCTCTCGTTCGCTCTCTCGCAGACATCCTCAACGATACTGATCTCACCGAGATCGAAGTCGAGCGTGGTGACCTGAAGATCCGTGTGGCCCGGGAGGTCACGATCGCGGCTGCACCGGCTAGCTATGCAGCGACCCCGGCAGCTGTCGCCGTACCGGTTCAGAGCCCTGCCGCCTCCCAGCCCATCAGCATGCCATCCGACCCGGCTACAATCGTCTCCAAGGCCGGCGAGGAGGTCAAGTCGCCCATGGTCGGTACGGCCTACATGCAGGCTTCTCCAGAAGCGCCAGCATTCATCAAGGTAGGAGACAAGGTCAAGAAGGGCCAGACCCTGCTCATTGTTGAAGCCATGAAAACGATGAACCCGATCCAGTCACCTCGTGACGGCATCGTGCTGGAGATCTTGGTTGGAGATGCCCAACCCGTTGAGTATGGCGAGGCCCTCGTCCTCCTAGAGGTCTGAACCCGGGATCATGACAATGTTCACCAAGGTTCTGATTGCCAACCGCGGCGAAATCGCACTGCGTATTCACCGAGCCTGCAAAGAGATGGGCATCTCAACCGTAGCGGTTCATTCCGAAGCCGATCGCGGTGCCATGTGGGTCCGCCTTGCGGACGAAAGCGTCTGCATTGGCCCTGCCCCGGCGGCAAAGTCCTATCTCAATATCCCCTCTATTATTGCGGCCGCTGAAATCACAGGTGCCCAGGCCATTCATCCTGGCTATGGCTTTCTTTCTGAGAATGCACGTTTTGCCGAGATCGTAGAGGCTCACGGCATGACGTTCATCGGGCCAAAGCCCGAGCATATCCGAGTTATGGGGGACAAGATCAGCGCCAAGAAAACGGTTCTTGAGGCTGGCATTCCCTGTGTTCCCGGCTCAGCGGGCGAAGTCGAAACCGTTGAGGCTGCCATAGAAGCCTCCAGGACCATTGGATTCCCCCTCATTGTGAAAGCTGCCGCCGGTGGCGGCGGACGGGGCATGAAAGTCGCCCTGACACCCGAGGATCTGGTAGAGGCTGTCCAGACCGCACAGACCGAGGCCAAGGCTGCCTTCGGCAATGGTGCCGTCTATATGGAGCGTTATCTCCAAAAACCGCGCCATATCGAAATCCAGGTTATCGCCGACAGCCACGGTAATGTGGTTCATCTAGGGGAACGCGACTGCTCCCTTCAGCGCCGGCATCAGAAAGTCCTTGAAGAGGCGCCCTCGCCGGCCCTGTCCGCTGAGGGCCGCAGACAGATCGGAGAGACGGTAAACACGGCCATCGCCGCCATTGGCTATCTCGGGGTCGGCACGATCGAGTTCCTCTGGGAAGATGGAGAGTTCTTCTTCATCGAAATGAATACCCGTCTGCAGGTCGAGCATCCGGTTACAGAAGCCATCACAGGCGTTGACCTGGTTCGTGAACAGATCCGCGTCGCTGCAGGCCTGCCCCTTTCCTTCACACAGGATGACATCCACTTCGAAGGTCATGCCATTGAGGTGAGGGTGAATGCAGAGCACCCAGAGACCTTTACCCCCTCACCCGGCCTGATCACTGACTTCCATGCCCCGGGCGGACTTGGCGTCAGGCTGGATAGTGCCATCTATGCGGGCTATTCAATTCCCCCCTACTACGACAGCCTTATCGGCAAGCTCATCGTGCACGGAAGGGACAGAGCCGAATGTATAGCAAGGCTCAAGCGGAGCCTGAATGAGATGGTTGTAGGTGGTATAGACACCACTATCCCCCTCTTTCAGAAGCTGCTTCAGGAGCCGGATATCCTCTCTGGCGACTATGACATCCACTGGCTGGAAAAATGGGCAGCCCGGCAAAAGCCTTTGGCTTGAACCGCTTTAGGAGGGGTATGGCGGTGAGCCTCGCCGGACCTGCGGTCATCTGATGGCCCCGCCCTCATCGTTTGATGACGATGCCTTCGGCGCGTTTGGCCCAAGGCAGTTACTGGCCTGTTATGCAAAAGGCGTCTTCCCCATGGGAGAGGCCAGAGATGATGACCGCGTGTTCCTGGTTGAACCGGAACAAAGAGGCCTCATTCCGCTCCACGCATTCAATGTACCGACCCGGCTTAGACGAACGGTCCGTTCGGAACCCTATACTGTGCGAGTGTCCACTGCATTTGCC
Source organism: Caulobacterales bacterium (assembly GCA_041308165.1). Taxonomy (GTDB): domain Bacteria; phylum Pseudomonadota; class Alphaproteobacteria; order Caulobacterales; family Caulobacteraceae; genus Brevundimonas. Next base: position 725 of record JBFZCB010000126.1, on the reverse strand, counting down.
CGTGTGATCGACGGGTGCGCCGCCTCATCAACGGGACGAGAAGAGACTTGGATAAATGGCCCGATCCGACGTCTGTATCTTGCCCTGCACCATCTCGGCCACGCTCATAGCCTTGAATGCTGGCATGAGGACACGCTTGTTGGAGGTCTCTACGGCGTCACCCTCGGTGGAGCTTTTTTCGGAGAAAGCATGTTCAGCCGCAGTCGCGATGCCTCCAAGATCGCCCTTGTGCATCTGGTCGCCAGACTGAAGCGGGACGACTGGCACCTGCTCGATGCCCAGTTCCTAACAGCGCACCTCAGCCAATTTGGCGCAGTTGAGGTGCCTCAACAGGAATACCTGGCCAGGCTGGCCATGGCTCTGGAGATCCGGCCGGATCCAACAGGCCTTAAAGTCTTCATGTCCGGCACCGAGGCGGTTGAACTCGCCCTGTCGGTAACGCCTCGTCACAGCTAAACTCAGGTCCCAGCTAAACTCTGGGTTCGTCTGCCTGGGGCGAAGGCCGCGATGGCCGTTGAATGGCCTCACTGCGGGGGCCCCCTAGGCTTTGCAGCCTACCACCCAGGCATCATAAAGAGGATGCTGAAGACCACTGACGGCGGGTGTGGACGCAAACATCCACCCTCGAAAAACCTGACGTGGCTCTGTTGCGCCAAGCGCACCTCGTGGCTGCAGGCTGATATCCATATAGGCAATGGCGTCCTCAACAGTCTCGTTCGGAGCTG
>JBFZCB010000125.1:0-3254 GCA_041308165.1 Caulobacterales bacterium | reverse complement strand
TTTCCACCTGCTTCTTGCCCTTGGTCTGCAGCACGGCACCGGCAGAGTTGAAGACATAGTTGTCCTGCAGCTCGCTGTCGGTGAAGGTTGCCGAGGCATAGAGGTTCAGGTTCTCGATCGGCTCCCAGCCCAGAGAGACTTCAAAGCCGGTCGTTTCCACCGAGCCCACGTTACGATCAACGAACTGGCCGAGGTCTTCGTCAAAGGTGCTGACGATGCGGTCGTCGAACTGGTTGAAGAAGGTCGAGGCCTGAAGAACGACCGTGGAGGCCGTGTAGCGGTAGCCGAAGTCAAAGTTCTTGGATGTTTCCGGCTGCACTGTGGGGTTGCCAACCGAACCATCTGCAAAGCGTGTGACTGCATAGAGGCTGTCCGTGCGCGGTGCCGAGAGCGATTCGTTATAGCTGCCGTAGACGGAGTGACCTTCACCAAAGCGGTAGTTGGCCATGATATTGGGCAGGATGTCGTCATATTTCACTTCGCGTGAATAGGGCGCAATAAACTGCGTTGTGCCCTGGCTGGCGAAGGTCACATTGCCATTGGCAAGCGTCGCATTGGGCTGCTCGGAGGTGCAGCGAACGTTTGAGGAGGCATTGCGCGTGTAGCAGAACTGGTTGAGTTCACGCGTGAAGAAGGGGGCGCGAACGCCAAGGACCAGGGTCAGGGCGTCTTCGAGGAAGCGACCGCGGTATTCCAGGGAGAACTGGTTGAGTTGGGCAATGGATTTGCGATCACGGGAACGGAGGTCAAAACCATCAAGGTTGACGATCCGATTGTCTTCGTCGTTCCGACCACCGAACACATCCACGAAAACAGGTGCAGTCGGGTTGGAGAAGTCGACGCGGCCGAATGTGCCCGACTGACGGTGACGGCCCCAGTCAAGAGCATAGGCCGCCCGCAGACGATGGTTGTCGTTCATGTCCCAGATCAGCGATGAGTTGACGCCATAGCGATGGGTGCTCGTGTTCGAAGGTGTCATGACGCGGACGCGGTCGAGGATGTCGCCGTCCCCGTTGAGGTCAACGCCCCCCGTCGCGCGGGTGCCGCGGAGCAGGGCGTCGTTCTCGGCCAGGACCTGCTGCTGGGTACCACCATTGGCAAGAACATACTGGAAGGAGGGGTCGACGGTGAGGACCAGGCCTTCCATCAGGGTGAAGCGTGAGTTGGCGCGGATATTGCCCGTATTGGACGGGTTGATCCGAAGGCCCCAGTAGTTGCCACTGTTGGTGTCGATATCGGCTACGCCGGCGCGAACAGTTGGAGCGATGTAGGTTCTGAGGAAGTCCACACCCCAGCCAAACGGGCTGGTGTCGACGTCACTCAGGATGGAGTTTGTCGCCGTCGCCAGGTTCGGGCCGTTGTAGTTATTGTTGCGGTTCTCATTGTAGTTTGCGGCCAACATGACGAAGTCGCCATTGTCTCCGAGCGGCTGGAAGACACGGGCGTTGAACTGTGTCTTCTGAAGCTCACCGATACCCTTGAACTTGTCATAGTTCTGGCGTGACAGGGCAAAGAAGGCTTTCGTGCCCCAAGGGCCGATCTCGCCGGTGTCGATCAGGCCCATGAAACGGCGATAGTTGAAGTCACCACCCGAGGCCTGGATCCAGCCGCCGAAGTCCGACGCTGGGCGACGCGTGGTGTAGTTGATCGTGCCGCCCGTTGCCGAGGCGGTCGGGCTGTCGACATCGGTCGAGCCTGTATTGACCGAGGCGCGTTCGATCAGCTCGGGGTCGAGCTGCTGGTTGGTGTACACGGCATAGTTGCCGGTGTCGTTGAGGGGGATGCCGTCGAAGGTCAGCGAGACGCGGTTGCCGTCAAAGCCGCGCAGGCGGATCGAGCCACCCGACGAACCATAGGGGTCAGCGTTGGTGAAGCTGAGGCCTGGGGTCAGGTTCAGCGACTGCAGAATGGTCTGGCCGGCTGGCTGGGTCGAGATGAACTCCTGACCGATCGTGTTGCGGGTCTTGGCGATGGTTTCGGCTGTTGCCAGCCCGCCAACATTGGCAGGCCCACGTGCGCCAGTGACGATGACGGAATCGACTTCGGTCGCCTCCGTACCCGTGGACTGTGCAAAGGCAGCGCTTGAGGCAAGCAGGCCGGAAAACAGGGCGGTTGTCGCCCAGAACACGCGTTTGCGGTTCATCATTGTATCTGTATCCCCAGATGATGATGGGCGAGCGCCCAGGTCGGGCCAGAAAACGGACCCGTCGATAAACTATCGTCTAGGGCTGCTATCAGAACCTCGGACGACAGTTTCGTGACAGTGGTGTGACAGTCAGCAAAGGTGACCTCGGCGCCACAGTCTATCCGCGACCTGTGTATTCGGTGAAACGGCGCGATCGGAGGGCTGATCTGGCCGGTGTCCCGCTTCAGGGTTCGGCGCGGGCAAACCGCTCCGCGACCAATTGCGCCGTGGTCTCCATGATGCGGGGCTCATGATAGCTGCCGTTGATCTGGCAATGCGAGATCACATGGGCCCTGAAGCGGGTGAACAGGGCTGAATCGGGAGCCTGTGGTTCCGACCAGAAGCGGTCCAGCGGTTTCTGGTCGGTCAGGCCCTCGAAATCAAAGAAGGCCTTGCCCAGAACCTTGACCGGGGTTCGAAAGCCCAGAGCCGAAAGGGCGGCACTGGAGTTGTTGACGACCATGCCGCGCGACAGGCGGCAGAGTTGTGCCATGTTGCCGCCGTCGATGAACTCCACGCGCTCGGATAGACCCCGCTCCACGGCAAGGCCGCGCGTGATCTGGCCCAGGTCGGTCAGGCCGGGATCGAGGGGGTGGTTCTTCACAACCAGCCGAGCCTCTGGCGGCGCATGGGAGGCAAAGCTCGACATGACTTCAGCCAGAAAGGCCGCATTATCCGGATAGGCAGAGTAGCGGAGAAGCTGTGCGTCTCCGTCTCGCTGCAGGCAGATGATAAAGAATGGCCCCCCGGCCGCTATCCGGTCGGCATCGACCCGACTGGGAGACTGGAAGGCCAGGCTAAAGTAGCGTCTGATGTGACCGGCGCACTGCAGCCAGGGTGCCTGGGTATAGGGGGCCACAAAGCGCGGGTATTTCCAGCGACCTGGCAACTGGATCAGGTGGTGCAGGGTGATGTTCAGGACATGATAGGGCAGTATACGTCCGACGGGGCGGACCTCGGGTATCTCCGGAGCGGGAGCGTCATAGCCGCTTCTGTCTCGAGGCAGGTTACTGGAGGCGTTGACGCCGTTGCGTTCAATCGTGATCCAGTCTGGCCGGAAGTAGCCATT
>JBFZCB010000124.1:0-14122 GCA_041308165.1 Caulobacterales bacterium | reverse complement strand
AGCCAGAGCTCATTCATGCGGCTCAGGGCGTTCTTGCGAACCCAGTCGCGAGCATAGGCGGTGGGTGTAACCAGGATGAGACGGCCCGATCCGTCCGTCCGCACAGCCGAGGGTGCGATATAGGAGCTGAAGGGCCCCTCGCCGATTTCGGCGCGCAGGCGGCCCGCCGCCTCGGTCCAGATCCGGTCAGGATCTGTCATATCTGTTAAAGCAATGCCCCCGCTCATGCCCACCATAACCTCGCCAAACCAGACCCAAAGAAACGCATTCAAATCCTCTGCGGCTGACGTCAGACCGAGACAGCTCCGCTGGTCCCGCAAAGCATGGCTTCTGCAGGTTCGAACCGGCCGTTTGATCAGACGTCTCCCGCCGGCAAGCGAAAATACTCTCCGCCCACCGCCTTCATCCGGGTGAGGATTGAAGTGCGTTAGAACCCAAAACTTACGCCGGGGACGGCGGGGGTCAACGCTGATTCTTGCTCTGATTCGAAGTTAAATTGGTTGACTCGGCTAAAGCCGGATCAGGCTTGAGGAAATGCCGATTTCAACGACCAAAAGAAGCCTCGCGGAGGCGAATTAAATATTGAGGACTTATCAGCACACGGCGAAACGGCGAGAGAGCAGATGCTCACTCGCCGCTGAATTCGTTGGTTTTTTGTGTGACAGGACTGTGAAGCCCGATCCTGTGCCTGTTATCAGGCGACCGATATTTTTTTGAGCTGGGCAGCCAGGCGGCTTACCTTGCGCGAACCGGTGTTCTTGTGAACGACGCCCTTTGATACGGCGCGCATCAGTTCTGACTGCGCCTCGACGAAGGCACTCTTGGCCACGCCTGCATCACCGGCAGCTACAGCTTCCTGGAACTTGCGCAGATAGGTGCGCACGCGTGTGCGGCGCGCCTTGTTGACTTCGGTGCGGGCGGCGATCTTACGGATCGCCTTGCGGGCGCCGGCGTTGTTGGCCATCGATAAACCTTACGGGTAGGTGCCACGGCAGACACACGTCTGTGGGCGGAAATCTCAAGAGCGCGCGGCTATAGCGGAAAGCATCCGAGGGATCAAGGCAAGGGTGTCGAAATCCCGATTCTGATCTCAGCGGGTGGCGCCGGGCTTCCACTTGATGTCGCCGGCGCCATTGGCATTGGCCCGCCGGGAGGCGACGAACAGGTGGTCTGACAGCCGGTTAAGGTAGTGCAGGGCTTGCGGTGTGACGGCCTCGCCGGTTTCGCTCAGACGAATGGCTTCGCGTTCAGCCCGCCGCGCTACGGTCCTGGCCATGTGCAGATGCGCGGAAAGCGCAGTACCACCGGGCAGGACGAAGCTGTCGAGCGCTTTCAAGCTCTCGTTCATCCAGTCTATCTCGGCTTCGAGACGTTCGACCTGAGTGGCCACGATCCTCAGGGCCTCCCAGGCGGGAGGTGGATCCAGCGGTGTTGCCAGGTCAGCCCCCAGGTCAAAAAGCTCGTTCTGGATGCGGCCAAGCATGGCGTCGATGCGGTCGTTCTGGCCCGAATGCAGCCGGGCCACACCGATGACGGCATTCAGTTCATCGACCGCCCCATAGGCCTCGACCCGGGCGTCGGACTTGGACACACGCCGCCCTGTGGCCAGGCCAGTCGAGCCATCATCTCCGGTGCGTGTATAAATGCGGTTTAGTACAACCATGGCTGCCAGGTTACGCTGCTCATAACCCTGCCGACAAGATCAATCCCCTGCCGACATTTCCGCCTCAGGCTGTATTCAGCCGGCATGCGTGGTTTTCCACCACAGGCCCGCGAGCAGGAGCACGATGGCCACGGCCTGAAGGGCAACGCGCAAACGCATCAGCTTGTTGGAGTTCGACCGGGCAAAGTCTCCGCCCCGGTATAGGGAGTAGATGCCAAAGCCCAGGGCTATGGCTACAGCGCCCACCGCAACCGGGATCATGATGTTGAAAAACAGCTCCATGGAACGGTTCTAGTCCTCCATGAGGGTCTGCGCCAGTCGCTGGACTAAAGGCCCCCAGCGACACGTGCGCGCATCGTTTGGCCTGACGGTTGCGGCGCTTCAGTCCGTCATTCCTCTATGGCTGTGTCGCGATACGCCAGCATCGCGCAGTCCTGGCCGCAGTCAGGTGCAACTCCAGTCAACTTGTCAGCCCTTTCAGGGTTCCAGCCGAGCGGGGATCGTTGAAAATAGCCGATGCCCACCCTCGAAATCGGTCAGAAATCCAGAAAGTTAAGCCGGGTTCACCCTATCGGAAAGGAGAATGGATACCTTTGACTGACATTGTGCCTGCGTGGCCGATCGTTCATTCAGAAATTTGAATCACCTTGAGAAGTCAGCCTCCACGGCGCGGCTCCTCAATCTTTTGCGCGTATGGCGCGAGCATGAACAGTCTGAGGACTGGGCAGAGCGCCCGCTGTTCCAGACCCGGGCCCTGAATCAGTCTCTGGTGATCAAGCACCGGCTGCGCCGCGATGAGCTGGACCTGTTTCGGGGTCGCCGCCACATCGCCACGAAGATGGTTCTGCCGATTGATATCCACGACCTGAAATCCGGCGGTCGCTATTTCTTCGTCAATGAGATGTCCTTCGAGAGGATGATGAAGGGGGCCTTCGGTATCGGGGCCGAGCATCCCGACATGGTCCTGATGCGTCTGATTGATGAACTGCCTTCGCTGGACCCCTTCCTGCTGCGCGAGCAGCTGCGCAGGCACAGTCTGGATCCCGCACCCTGCTATTTCGGTATCGCTGACAGCGACCTCGATCGGATGATGCTTTTCGTCGAGCGAGAGATCCGCCCCCTCGTTAACCTGACTGCGGGCAGTGGACAGGCAGCAGCAGGCTCAGCACAGAAGCTGGCTAACAAGATCCTCTCCAATGATCCAGGTGATCGCATGGAGGCGCTGGGGATCACGCTCAACCTGGCCCCGGAACAATACCAGGAGGGAATCTTCTGCTGGAAAGGCTTCCTCTATTACAAATGGAGCCTGGGAGAGCTTCTGCCTGAGGCCCTGAAGGTCGCGGACGCCGTAACTCGAGTAAAGCCATACGGGCCCCTGACGCCGAATGTGAAGGAGTATCTGGCCCACAGCCGCGCTTCACTGCGTCGCCGGATACTCGCGGCCTGCCGGTCGGTGTCGGGCAAGCTCAAGGTCTATGACGAGGCCTATTCCGCTCTCACCCAGCGATCCAATCCCAATGCCTTCAGGGATTTCCTTCTGGAGGCCCCTGTCACCTTCCGCACCCTGGGTGAAGAACTGGGCGTGCTGCAGCACATCATTAGCTACTGGCATTTCCGCTTTGATCCCAGAAGCGGCCTGATCACGGGCGAGGAACTGATGGATGTGCTCATGGATTTCGAGGCCGGGCTTGCGGGTCGCGATGATCCTGCACCAGAGCCCGATATCGATCGGGTCTCACTGGCGGCCTGATCATGGCCCAGGGCCTGGGCCTTGCGCCTGGTCCGGAACGGCATCGAATACAAAAAAGGCCCCGGTGAAACCCGGGGCCTTTTGCGTCACAGGCTCTGGCCTGATCAGTAGCGGTAGTGCTCGGGCTTGAAGGGGCCTTCCTCGGGCACAGAGATATAGTCGGCCTGCTCCTTGGACAGCTTGGTCAGCTTTGCACCCAGCTTGGCCAGGTGAAGCATGGCGACCTTCTCATCGAGGTGTTTGGGCAGGGTGTAGACCTGGTTCTCGTACTTGGCGGCATTGGTCCAGAGTTCGATCTGGGCCAGGACCTGGTTGGTGAACGAGGCGGACATCACAAAAGAGGGATGGCCTGTAGCGTTGCCCAGATTAACCAGGCGCCCCTGGGAGAGCAGGATGATCTTGTTGCCGCCAGGAAACTCGATGTGGTCGACCTGTGGCTTGATCTCGTCCCACTTGAAGTTCCGCAGACCTGCGACCTGGATTTCGGAATCGAAGTGACCGATGTTGCAAACGATCGAGTTGTTCTTCATCCGGCGCATGTGATCGACCGTGATCACATCCTTGTTTCCGGTTGCCGTTACGAAGATGTCAGCCTTGTCGGCGACATCGTCGAGCGTCTGGACATCATAGCCTTCCATCGCCGCCTGGAGGGCGCAGATGGGGTCGATCTCGGTGACGATGACCCGTGCGCCGCCCTGACGCAGCGAGGCCGCCGAGCCCTTTCCGACATCACCATAGCCGCAAACGACCGCAACCTTGCCCGAGAGCATGACGTCCGTGCCACGACGGATGGCGTCAACGAGGGATTCACGGCAGCCATAGAGATTGTCGAACTTTGACTTGGTGACGCTGTCGTTCACGTTGATGGCGGGGAAGGGCAGGTCGCCCTTTTCGGCCATCTGGTAGAGGCGGTGAACGCCCGTTGTGGTTTCTTCCGACACGCCGCCAATGGCGTCACGGATGGCCGAGTAGAAGCCAGGCTTCTCTGCGATATAGCGCTTCATGACCTTGTAGAGGGCTTCTTCCTCTTCGTTGGTCGGGTTGTCGAGCAGAGTGATATCCTTCTCGGCCTTGGGACCCAGGACACAGAGCAGAGTGGCGTCGCCGCCGTCGTCCAGGATCAGGTTCGGATAGCCGCCGTCAGCCCATTCGAAAATCTTGTGGGCATAGTCCCAGTATTCCTCGAGTGTCTCGCCCTTGGTGGCGAAGACGGGCGTGCCAGCGGCCGCAATCGCGGCTGCGGCATGATCCTGGGTCGAGAAGATGTTGCACGAGGCCCAGCGCACATCGGCCCCAAGCGCTTCCAGCGTCTGGATGAGGACGGCGGTCTGGATCGTCATATGGAGGCTGCCCGCGATCCGAGCACCCTTCAGAATCTGTTGAGCGCCAAACTCTTCACGAAGGGCCATCAGCCCCGGCATTTCGGTTTCTGCAATGGCGATTTCCTTGTCGCCGAAGGGGGCAAGCGAAATGTCGCGGACGATATAGTCGGCCAAGGGAGGCTCCTGATGAGGATGATTTGGGCCAAGCTATAGCGGCCGACGTCCTAACGGGCAAGAAACATATAAGGATATCTTTATATGAACGTTCGGCAGCGTCCAGGCTCAGGATAATCACCGGCGGGGGCGTTTTGCTTGGTCCTGGAGCGCTGGACCGCAGGTCTACTCGTGGGTAGAAACCCCCATGGCCGATGATGCATCCCCGATCCGCTCCCTTAGCCGCGACAAGGCCGAACCTCGTCATGACTGGACAGTCGAAGAGGTCGAGGCCCTGTTTGCCCGTCCGTTCATGGAACTCGTGTTCGAGGCCGCCAGCGTGCATCGACGCTGGTTTGACCCCTCGGAGGTTCAGAAGTCACAGCTCTTGTCGATCAAGACCGGCGGCTGTGCCGAGAACTGCGGGTATTGTTCGCAGTCGGCGGCCTTCGATACCGGCCTGAAGGCCGAAAAGCTGATGGATGTAACAGACGTCCTGGCCGAGGCCAGGGCAGCCCGGGCCGCAGGTGCCAGCCGTTTCTGTATGGGCGCGGCCTGGCGTGAGCTGAAGGATCGCGACACGCCCAGGCTTGCCGCCATGATTTCAGGGGTAAAGGCGCTGGGCCTGGAGACCTGTGCGACGCTTGGGATGCTGAGCGCGGACCAGGCCCGCCAGCTTAGCGAGGCGGGCCTGGACTATTACAACCACAACCTTGACAGCGGGCCGGAATACTATGCCCAGGTCGTCACCACACGGACCTATCAGGACCGGCTTGATACCCTGGCCCATGTCCGCAGTTCGGGGATGAAAACCTGCTGTGGCGGGATTGTCGGCATGGGTGAGAGCCGGCGTGACCGGGCCTCTCTGCTCCATGCGCTGGCCTGTCTGCCCCAGCACCCCGACAGCCTCCCGGTCAACGCCCTGGTTCCGGTGAGCGGCACACCGCTGGGCGAGCGGGTCCGGCGCGAAGGCGAGATCGATCCGATCGAGTTCGTCAGGACCGTGGCCGTGGCCCGGCTTGTCTGTCCGCGCGCCATGGTGCGTCTGTCGGCCGGGCGTGAGACCATGAGCCCTGAGTTGCAGGCGCTGTGTTTCCTGGCGGGGGCCAACTCCATTTTCGTGGGCTCCAAGCTCCTGACCACACCCAACCCCGGGCAGGATCGTGACAGCCAGCTGTTTGCCCTTCTGGATCTGCGGGCCATGGCGCCTGAAGCTCCAGGCCGATATCCGGACCAGGACACTCTTGCAGGAGCGTGATCAGAGTTCAGGGATCGCTGTAACCGGACCTTAAGCGGGTTGTGGCAGGTTTGTGGGCATGAACCGTCGCACGCTTTTCACACTCGTTCCCGCTGCAGGTGCAGCCGTTGCTGCCCTGGCCAGTCCCGCTGCCGCGGGACCGTCAGAGAATACCGGCGCGACGCCGGTCCACACCTATATGCGACTGCCATCGGTGAACGGCACCGTCATGCGAACCAATGGTCAGAGAGCGGTAATGACCGTGGAGATCGGTCTGGACGTCAAGGATGAGGAGTTGCGGCTGAAGGTTACCGGCGAACAGCCCCGGCTGATCGCGGCCTATAATGAGGTTATCCAGCGCACGGCGGCGGGGCTTTCCTCCGGTTTTGCCCCTGATGTCGACGCGCTGCATGCGCAGTTGCAGCGGGCAACGACACGCACGCTTGGTCGGGGTGGCGCAATCTTCCTGATCGGATCCGTCACGGTCCTATGAGCTGACTGGCCGTCATGGACGATCAGTCCCTGATCGGATCGTCAGCTTCAGGGTCGCCATAGGTCAGGGCCAGGAATACATCCTCAAGGTCCGGATCCTCGGTCGTGATATCGGCAATGGTGACCCCTGCGGCGCGAACGGCAGCCAGGACCTGCTCGACGGAAGCCTGACCCTTCTTGTAGCTCACACAAAAGGCGCCATTGGGTCGAGCGACGGCTGTAAAGCCTTCAAGCCTGGGCACCCCCTCCAGCTGACCGTCAGGGGTCACGATCACATTGCGGGTGTCCAGACGGCGCAGGAGCTGGGGTGTGGGCTCACAGGCCACAACCTGGCCACGGTTCATGATCGCGATGGTGTCGCAGAGCTCCTGAGCCTCCTCCAGATAATGGGTGGTCAGAAGGATGGTCACACCCTCGGCGTTGATCCGGCGTACATAGTCCCAGAGCTGGCGACGCAGCTCAACATCCACGCCCGCCGTCGGCTCATCCAGTATGAGAACAGGGGGATTGTGGACAAGGGCCTTGGCGACCATGAGCCTGCGCTTCATGCCACCGCTCAGGGCGCGGACATAGGCATTGGCCTTGTCTGAAAGACCCAGGGCCGCCAGCAACTCGTCAGATCGCCTCTCGCGGGCCGGAACCCCATAGAAGCCCGCCTGGACCTCGAGAGATTCACGAGGGCTGAAGAATACGTCAGCCACGATTTCCTGAGGCACCACGCCGAGCGCCGCGCGGGCTCCGCGCGGATCTGCATCGATGTCGCGCCCCCAGATGGCTGCGGTTCCACCGGTCTTGTTGACCACCCCGGCCAGGATGTTGATCAGGGTCGACTTGCCGGCGCCGTTCGGACCCAGCAGTCCGAACATCGAGCCGCGCGCAACAACAAGATCCACCCCGTTCAAGGCGGTCTTGGGCGGAGCCTTGCCTGATCCGGCATAGGTCTTGGCCAGCCCCCGTACCTCGATGGCATTGTCTGGCAGGGAGAGGGTCGGGTTCATCGGCGGCTTTCAGTCAGAGGCTGGCCGCTAGTTAAGGGTCCTGAAGCTCAACTCCAAGGGGAGAGGCGGACCCCGATGGGAATGGACCCTTTCCATTTAGTAAAAGACACTTGACATATGGGCGGGTTCTGATCAGTTTCCCGGATATTGGGTCAAGCTTCACGGTCATTCACCGCAATGAGGCTGGACTGTCTGAAGGCGGGAATGCCCTGATGTCGCGATCGAAGTTAGTGGGCTGGACAGCCCTTGGTGTCTGTCTTCTGGGGTGGGGCATCTTTGTGGCCCTGCTTGTGGCTGCCAGGATGGATCACCTTACGGTGCAGCAGGCCCTGATCTTTGGCGCGCCTGCGGCCATCATAGGCGAAATCGGGCTCTGGATTGCAGCCGGATGCCTGGGGTGGACAATATTCAAGGGCAGAAAGGCCCTGATTGACCGGGTCCTTAGGCGGGGGCGGGCAGAGGGTTAGGTCTGGCTGGCGGAAAAAACGGTTATCCCCGATACAGTCCTGAATGGAATTGGTTTAGGGATGGCCTACACGCCCTCTCTGCTTTCGGACCGCCTCATGTCCCTGCCTGTAACCGCCGACGCCATCCTGCCCCCTGAACAGATTGTGGTTTCCACAAAGCGTGTCGCCTGTGACGGCGGCGGCGTTCTGGGTCATCCGCTGGTCTATATGGACATGGGTGAGGAGGACTTTGTTGAATGTGGCTACTGTGACCGCCGCTTTGTCCTGTCGGCCCACCCGGATGCCGATAGCGACTACCTCAACCCTGCGGCCCGTCCTCCCGAGCCCCATTAGGTCGCAGCGTTCGCCCCTCTCCGGCAGTAGCTTGCACGATCCTCAGTCAGAGGACTGCCGGGTCGGTGCCGTGATGGAGTCTTTGTGTTCATCGCGATCGACCTGATCCTGCGAAAAGATTGGTGCGGCGTCCGCAGGCTCAGAATGCCGGACTGAACGGCAGGGGCGCTGTCGCGGCTTCATCAGCCCGTGGCGCAAAAGAGTATTAAGACGCGAACGGGTGATGTGGGTTCAACCGCCTGTCCATTCGCGCATCGCCAATGAACAGTTGTGGTCGTTGACGAAACCGCCGTGGTCTTCGCCGCAGTCTGTGTGGCGGCTGGCCCAGGAGTGGATCAGGGTCTGGTCATCAGGGCCCGGCGGTCGGGCCCTTTCCGGATGGATGGATCCCCATGCACAAATCCCTGATTACTGCCGCAGCACTCGTTTCGGTTTGCCTGGCCCCAATGGCCGTGGCCCAGACGGTGTCGACATCAAGCCTACCCGCCCAAGCCTCTGCCCCCGCTTCAGAGACGCAGCCCTCAGGCGCGATCCGGTTTGTATTCGAAACCGGGGCTGCCTCGGGCAGGCTCATGGTCGCTCTCTATGATTCGGCCGAAGCCTATGGCGGCGGAGCCCCGGTCAGGGCTGCACAGGTCGATGTGAACTCGGCCCAGTCCGAAGCCGTCTTTGAGAACCTGCCAGCGGGTACCTATGCGATGAAGGCCTTCCATGATGTGGATGGAAATGGCCGGATGAATACCAATCCCTTCGGCATGCCAGCCGAGCCCTTTGCCTTTTCCAACAATGCCCGGGGAAACATGGGGCCTGCCTCCTGGCAGCGGTCACAGTTCGAGCTTGCGGGTGGGCTGTCGGCACCGGTTGTCCAGACCATCACCATCCGCTGATCCCGATTTCGCACTGTTGCTGGAGATCCCTCCCATGTCTGCATCCCGCCGCACATTCCTGACTGGCGCACTGGCGCTCGGTTCAGCCTCCCTCGTCGCCACGCCCGATATCGCCTTTGCTGCGCGCGCCCTGAACACGGCATCGGGCTGGGCTCTGGCGACCGCCGATGTTGAGGCTGATGTTGCACCGCGAGCCCTTGCCCTTGTGCATGGACGTGCCCCCCAGGGCCTAGCCGGTAGTCTCTATCGCAATGGACCGGCCAAGTTCCGCCGCCCGGGCGGATCGGCGACACACTGGTTTGATGGCGACGGCCTGATCCGGCGGTTCCATATCGAGGATGGGCAAGCCAGTCTGGCAGCCCGCTTTGCAGATACAGCCAAGCGGCGCCAGGAAACCCGGCTGGATGCCATGGTCATGCCCGGGTTTGGAACCGCGGCCGATCCGCGCGCCGAGATACAGTCGGCTGACGATACCAACCCTTCCAACACATCGGTGATCCCGGTCGGCGACAAGGTCTGGGCGCTATGGGAGGCCGGATCTCCGCTCATCATGGATGGTGAGACCCTGGCCAGTGAAGGTCTGGTCACCTTTAATCCCAGCCTGAAGGGCATGCCGTTTCTGGCCCACCCGCGGATCGAACCGGATGGTCGCATCTGGAACCTGGGCATGGGGGATGGACAGGCGCTGGTGTGGAGACTGTCGCCGAGCGGTGATCTGGAGGATGCGAAACTTCTGGCCTTGCCCCGTTCCAGCTACATCCATGACTTCACCGCCACCGCGCGGCATCTGGTGATCGTGCTCCAGCCCTGGGTTAAAACCCGCAATGTCATGCCCTTTTCGGCCGGGATGGACTGGCGTCCGGATCTGGGCACCCAGGTCCTTGTGGTCGACAAGGATGACCTGACCCGCACGCGTCTGTTCGAACTGGAAAGCTTCGGGTTCTTCCATGTGGGCGATGCCTGGGAGGAGGCGGATGGCACCATCCTGTTTGATGTCTGCGCTCACAAGGACATGAGCTTTGCCTCCCAGGGTGCCGAGAACATCCTCAACGGCATACCGATCGGGGGAGAGCCCGCAGAGCTGGCCCTGGCCGTACTGTCGCCGTCAGGCCAGGGCCGCCTCGACAGAACGGGCCAGGTGGCCGAGTTCCCCCGCAGCGATCCCCGCCGGGCTGGACTGAAGCGCCAGTTCACCATCCATACGACCGGCGACAGCCCTGGCCGGCCTCTGGCTGATGCCATTGCGGTTACGGACTGGAAGTCTGGCCATACCCGCGCCTTTGGCTTTGGCGAAGACCATGTGGTGGACGAGATGGTCTATGTCCCCAAGCCTGGGTCCAGCTCGGAGGCCGACGCCTGGCTGATCGGGCCGACCATCAATCTGAAGGCCGGCGTCACTGAACTGCATGTTCTTGATCTCGCCCGTCTTGAGGAGGGCCCGGTTGCGACCTGGCGTGCAGATGTTGCTCTGCCTGCCGCCTTTCATGGGTCCTGGAAGGGTTAGGGCTGGTCCAAGGCGTGTCTCAGTACCAGCCGGCTTCGCGCAAGGCCCGGGCGTAGCGTCGGCTGACTGGAATACTGAGACCCCCTTCCACAGCCAGGGTTGCCCGGCCGTCACCGCGTGCGACGGATCGTACGGCCGACCGGGAGACCCACCAGCTGCGGTGGGTCTGGGCACCTTCGAGGCCCTGCAGCTCCTCTAGGGCATCGGACATGCGCATGAGGATAAGATCTGACCCCCGGTCGGTGTGAATGCGCAGATAATGATCCTCGGCCTGGACCGCATGGATCAGGGCTCCCCTGAGTTTGAGCGGAAGGCGCTCGATAAAGCGTGAGGGGGCTGTGTCCTTTGGGGCCGCATGGGTCTGCACAGGCCGTGAGCGGGCCAGGAAGACATTGATGGCGCTGAGCGTGGCGGTAACGACCAGCACCGGAACAATGAAATGAGGCAGGGCAGCGAGGGGATAGGGTCTTCCAGCCAGGATCCAGCCTGTAAGCCCCCAGACCATGAGCACGATGGGACCGGTTGCAATCAGGCAAAGACACAGGACGGTAAGCCAGGGCCGCTCATCGAGAGACACGAAACGGTCGATGAGAAGACTGCTCAGATGTCCCCACAAGGCCCCCGCAAGCATGATCGGTACCCAATAGGCGAGCCTTAAACCGAGCGGAGTTTCTCCCGTTTGAAACGCACCCGAAAGGGCCAGGACCCCGCCGGCAATCGCCGCAATAAACAGCCCCTTGGCTGGATTGATAACGGACTTCAGGCGAACGGGAGCCCGCGGGGCCCTTTCTGGTTCGCGCACTGGGGGAATCGGCGTCGTGTGCATTGCAATCCGAAGCGCTTCGTCGTCATGGTTCAAAGGACAGAAGTCCTCAGAGCATGAAATCGCAAGGGAATGAATACCGTCAATACATCAGGAGCCGCATTCCGCTCTCGTGTCATGGGGCTCTGCCTTGTTACGGGCCTGCTTTTGCTTGGCCCTGCCAGGGCTCAGTCCGTTGACGTGCCCCCCATGACCTCGCCGGCCATCATGGCCTCGGCGCAGACACCGACTGAAGCCCAAACCGAGACTGAGCCCCAGGTCCAGACTCAGGACCAGACTCAGGCTCAGATGCAGGCCCCGATTGAGGGCGACCCTGAGATCGATGCCCGTGCCCAGGATCCGGCACCGGAAGGTGATGCGCGACAGGCCAATCCAACGGAGCCAGGGGGGGCCTCAAGGGCACCGTCTGAGCCTTTGGCGGTTACGGATGTCGCAATGTCCCCGGCCGCTCTGACTGACGAGGCCGGAACTGCAGAGGCACAGCCAGCCATTCCCGCTGCTGTCACTCCCGTCCCAAATGCTCCGGTTCCAGCTGCCCCCCTCCCGGTTGCTCCCGAGCCGCGAGCCGAGCGCAACCTTCAGACCTCCTTGCTGATCGAGGTCGAAACCGTACGTCAGGATATGGCCGTCACTGTTGCAATCTTCGGGGATGCGGACAGTTTCCGCAGTGGCGAGGGCCCTGTTCGTACGCTCACCCTCTCCCAGAACCGTCCGGTTGCCCGGGCCTTCGTGCTCAATCTGCCGCCTGGACGCTATGCAATCGTAGCCTGGCAGGATCTCAATGGCGATGGTCGTCCAAGCCGGTCTCGCTTCGGCCTGACCGCCGATCCCGTCGGGTATTCCCGTGCCGCGCAGGCAGCGAGGGGAGCGCCATCCTTTGATGATGCAGCCTTCGATCTCGGTTCAGCAGGCCTTACCCAGCGCATTGTTCTCAAAGGGCGCTGACGCCCGGTTGTAGCTGCAGCTCAAAATCGCAGAGGGCCAAAATCGCAGACGGTAAGCGTCAAGCGGGCTCGTCGATACAGACGGCCCTGAAACCGGCTGCCGCGAAACGGACCATATAGTCGCACGCGCTGACCAGATCTCCGGAGCGGCACTGTCCGCCTGACAGGCGGTCCAGACGTCCGGTCTCGCCAAGGGTCAGTGTCAGGGCTCCGGACAGGTTGTGGTAGCCCCAGTAGAGGTCCACGTCCCGGGCTCCGGGCAGGACCTGTCTGATCAGTTCGATCAGGCGGTGGATTGCAGGGTCGAAGTAGCGGGCCATGGTCTCGCCCCCGAAAGTCGGGTTGGCGTTGGTCTGGGCTACCAGGGCAGCATAGTGTTTCCACCCCGGCCCGCCTTTGAGGGACCATTCAAACGGAGGACGCAGGAAGGCTTCCAGCAGGCCTTCCAGTGTCATGTCTGGGCCTTCCCGCTCCACGTAGCGGTTGATCGCGTCGACACGTTCATTGTTCCAGACCTCGGCGCGGCGGATGAAGACGGCGTCGAACAGGGCGCGCTTGGCTCCGAAATAATAGTGGACCAGTGCTGTATCCACGCCCGCCTCGCGGGCGACCTCACGGATCGTGACCCCATAGAAGCCGTGTTTTGAAAACAGGTCCTCTGCAGCATCGAGAATGCTCTCGCGTGTGTCCGGGGCAGCCCCCTGCCTGGCCTTTGGAGGGCGCCCCCGCCGGGCGGGGACCACGCCCGGGACCGGTCGGGACAGGGCCGGTGTCTCATTTGAGTCATTGGCCGGCTGAGGCTTGGTCTTGTTCATGGCTCAAGCTAGTCCCGAGTGGAGGATGGATGCAACGACCTGTGCAATGGCGCCACAGGCTGACGCAACCTTATCCTTCCCTGTTGCTCTCCGTTTGACAGAAGGCCGTTTCAACGTCACTTTCACGAAAATCATTGAACGCTGAATAAAAAAGCGTGTCGCTGGAAATCACAGGAACGGGGGCTACCCAATGAATCGAGTCTTAAAGAGCGCGCTACTGGCTGGCGCGGCCTGGAGTGTCGTATCGACCGGAGCCGTGGCCCAGGAAGCCGCTTCGCCGGAGCCGGCCGTTACCGTCGGCGACGTTGTCGTAACCGCCCGTCGCCGTAACGAGCAGCTTAAGGACGTGCCGGTTGCGGTCTCGGCCCTGAGTGAAGAACGTCTGGAGCAGACGGGAGCTGCCGACATCACGGCCCTGCAGCAGCAGACGCCGAATGCGACCGTCCAGGTTGCCCGTGGCTCCAACTCAACCCTCATCTCCTTCATCCGCGGCGTGGGCCAGCAGGATCCGCTTTGGGGCTTCGAGCCCGGCGTTGGCCTCTATGTTGATGATGTCTACATCGCTCGCCCCCAGGGAGCCGTTCTTGACATCTATGATGTCTCTCGCATCGAAGTCCTGCGCGGTCCGCAGGGTTCGCTCTACGGCCGCAACACCGTCGGTGGTGCAATCAAGTATGTTACCTCGCGCCTCTCGCAGGATCCGGAACTGACCCTTCGCGGTGCCTATGGCAGCT